>CAMJKI010000017.1 GCA_946406355.1 uncultured Bacteroidales bacterium
TCTCAGGAGGTAGTGTCCGAAAGGACGTGTCAGTTCGACTCTGATTTCGCGCACGAAGGATGACTTTTTAAGTCATCCTTTATCTTTTTCAAAAGTGCCACAGAACGCCTTCAGTGGCTGTTTCTCGTCAAAGATGCCGCCATTTCTAAAGCGCTAAAATGCCACTTATTTTACACCTATTTTACACCTGGACTAGCGAAACATTCCCTCTTTTTACATATATTTGTAGGTAGAGAATGTGACTTTATCTTTGCCGTTATGGCCGCCTACAAGCCCGCCCGCTGGCAGTACCGGAGATAGTTTGGGCGCTTCCCGCCACTTTCCGGCCTTTAGGCCGTGAAATGGAAACGGTTGATACACAGCCGATTAAAGAATTCTCCCTGTGTAAAAATGCACAGGGAGAATTGCGTAAGTAGTTAATAGTTAGATGGTTCTATTTCACAGCTATTGAATCTTCACATACCGCTTGGTGCAAGCAGTTTGACTTTCTGCTGGCGTAGCGGGATCCGCACTGTCTCCTTCGTACATTGTTACGCCAGTTAAAGCGATGGTTGAGCTGCTGCTGATACCCAAACCATTATCTCCCGTTCCATCTTTCGCGCCGCCAGTAGCTGTGACAACGCCACCGGTAACTGTGAGTAATCCGTCAATACCGGCCATGCCGTCATCATCTGAATCTGCGTGAGCGTTTCCACCAACAGCCTTTACCTCTCCACCACTAATGGTAATGATACCCTCTAAGCCGATTCCGTTTTCACCGGCGATTGCCGTTACGTCTCCACCACTGATTGTAATACTGCCATATGCAATAATTCCCTCTGAATTATTACCACCTTGTGCAGTCACTGTGCCTCCTGTGATGGTAAAGTTCTCGTTAATTTCAATGCCAGGACATGTGCCTGTGTTTGTTGCAGTAATGGTACCTCCAGAAATTGTAAGATTTCCGCTAGGCGCAAGGATGGCGGCACCATAAGAAGCGGTTGACGTGGCTGTTATGGTCCCCCCAAAAATGTTTGCAGTCCCCAAAGTAATAATGCCATTAGCACCACAAGAGACATTGACAGTCCCGTGATAGATATTCAGCGCTCCATCTGATTCTATCCCTTGCATTACTCCACCATCGGTAACAGTAATGATGCCACCGTGAATACCCAGATTGTGAGCTTGTATATTAATATTATCGTGAATAACTGTTAGTCTACCCGTTCCAAGAGCCTGGCCATAGATATTCATGGAATACAAATAATCCCAAGTGTTACCCTCATCTCGTGGACACACAATATGACCGTTGATTATTGTCAGTTCAGCGTCATCGCAAAGGATGAGGTTAACGTCTCCAGCAAGGGTCACTCCTCCAGATATTGTAACATCACTATTTACCACATACGTGCCTTCACTCCATGAAACAGCTACACCAGAATCCCCTACAATGGTTGCACCGCCAGGGATAACCACATCAGAATAGTTTGTGCGACTGGTAAATACTCTGTAAGTGTTGCTTGCTGCGGCCGGAAATAGAGTCACGGTGGAGCGATAGAACTTGCCGTTATCCAGTGAAACGCCGACTTTCGAATATGATAAATTACCCGTTGGTGTTGCTGCGGTAATGGTAATACTGCCGCCATCTACAGGATAAAGGGCTACATAGATATCACTCTGAGCATTCGGCGTTATCATATAATCGTCACTAGGACCGAAATTGATATTGAGGCTGGTAATTTGGTCGGTAATGTCAGAGACACCATCCGTGAAATTGAGCTTCCAGATGGCCATCTCCTGATTCATACTGACGTTGTCAGGTAGCGTAGCAACAGAACCAACAACGGTGAGCGTACCGCTACCGGAAATAGCTGCATGATTCAAGTTGATATCATCCAGTGTTCCCAGTTGGTCCACTCGCACATCCTTCGCCTCTGTCCAATGATCGTAAGGATATCCAAATACAATTACGGAAGCGTCTTTGGGATCCACCAAATCTACAGTAATTGTGGCTTTGCCTGTGCCATCTACATCCGTAACCGTACCCTTGGCGTCGAGGTTGTTGTCACCGGTATCATCATAATTCACCCAGATCTTATCTCCCACTTCCCAGGTTGTGGATATCGTGGTCCCGTTGTCGGTCATAATAGAGCGTGTGTCGGGACTGTTCTGGGGTCTAAGCGTAGCGGTCAGGGTTACGACATTTCCCTGCGAAACGGTTTCATCGGTAGGAATATTGCTGTCCAGCGGTTCCACCGTGCAGGCGGCTACCAGCATAAGTGCAGCCTGGCCGATATAATACTTCATTGCTTTCATGGTCTTTCCTCCGTGTTTAAGGTAACATCATTACACCAAACGGGTCTCCGCCGTTTCCATAACCTCCGGGAGGATTGAGGCCACCGCCACTCTGGCAGATGACGCCCTCCAGTTTGACGTCCAGGGCCTGGACCGTGGGCGTTTCGTACAATTCTTTGTTCATAGTTATATCAGTTTTTGTGTTATAATTTACGTGATAAACTTTACAAAGCTAAAGATAGTTTATGGATTAAACAATAATAATCACACACAATTTTGTATCTTTGCCAGCATGGAAGAAAACTTTGATGCACTGGATGTCATTGCCCAAACCAGGGGTAAGGTGAAAATGGACGACCAGCCCACAGGGAACTACCTGTTCCCGCTATGGGGTGTAAAACGAAAAATAATGCTTAAAAAAGCCTCTTTTTTTACACCTATTTTACACCAAACATGGGGGTTAAAATTTCAAGTAATTGATAATGAGTTGCTTATATAAACGAATTCGGCTTTGATTTCGCGCACAAAAAAGACGACCCAAAAGGCCGTCTTTTTTTGTTAATATCCCCAATTCTCCTTACTTTTGTATAAGATTGTACCACAACTAATAACCTATTCATATGAAAAGAGTCATTACTGTTGCAGCACTGCTTGTAGCTGCTTCCTTATCGGCGTTTGCCCAGCTCAGTTTCCCGGGCAAAGAAAATCAGCGCACCATTTATGGCGGAGAAAATGGCAACAACTTTGCCGCTATTTACTCTACCGGCAGTCCAACCCGCCAGGCAGCCATCAGCCAGGCTGTAGATTTTCTGGTAAAATACAATCTCATTAAAAAGGAGAACAGCGCTGCCGCCAAAAAAGCCGTAAAGGAATATGACGATACGCAAAGCGAATTTACCGTTCCGGTTTCCCTCCGTTTCGGCTGGCACGGCACGGCCCCGGTGATGGGTGCCGTCTCGCCCCTGGCTCCGGTTATCATTAACGCCGACCTGATGTTTCAGTTCTTCGACGAAGGAAAGGTCCGGCTCATTATCAAGAATTTCAGGGACTATTCTTATGTAGACTATGCCTACCGTTCCAAGTCCATGATGGGCAAAAAGACCACGGACGGCATCCTGAACGACAAAGAAAAGGAAGCCTACACGAACTATATGCTGGCCCCCGTTATGAAAGACGGTTTAGGCAAAGCCATCACGGCCTTCCTGGTTTGGGGGAACAAGGGCCTGGACAACATGGCCGATTTCTACAGCGCCTGGGATGACTATCTTAGCAACATCGACATTCAGCTGGAGCTTGCCAAAAAGCTGGCCGATGGCGGATACTATATGTTCGGCAGTCCCGAAGAAGTGCTGGCAGCTTACAGGGACCTTGCCAGCAAAGACGACCTGAACGTACCTTCGGCATCACTGGACACCTTCGAAAAGGATATCGCGGCCGAAAAGCTGGGCTTCGTTTACGAATTGTTCTGGAGAAGGGACATCAAGGTGCAGTTCGACTATCTTTTCATCGCCGTGAACAGCTTCCTGGGCGGAAAGATTGAGGGTATTGCCGAAAATGGAGAAATTACCTGGGAACTGGTGGACGACAAGCTGCTCCCCGTAGATACCAAGCTGCGGAAAAAGCTGGAGAAGAAGGGCCAGGATTACTTCTCCTATTATGGTGAATAAACTCCGTTTCTACCTGTTGTGCGGGCTGCTCTCCTGCCTGAGCTGGGCAGCCCTGGCACAGGGGTTTGATGATTTGAAAAGAGCCAAACCCGCACAGCTGAATGCCAAGCTGCAGGCCGCCGTGGACAAAAACGATGCCCGGGAACTTGCTAAGCTGCTTAAGTCTAAACCGGAATTCAAGGAAGACGGCAGCCGGATGGGCAAGAACGACAAGGGCGGCCCCCTGGTGATTCCCCTGCTCTACGATGTTGTAGACCGCACCTTAAATGGAGAAATCTCTGTAGAGCTTTGCAAGGTGGCATTGGATGCGGGCTGCGACATCTATTCCATCTTCAACGGGAAAACGCCCATATACAGGATAATGGACTATCTGGCAACTACCCCGTCGGCCCAAACCGGCGTGGGAATGGAATTGCTGGATCTGTTTCTGGGAAAGAGTGGCTTTGATATCAACCGGCGTTACCGCTCCCTGCCGCCGCCTTTCTCCTACCTGCTTTCCACCAATTTCAATTACCTGGGAGGCAAGTACGACAAAGACTATCTGTCCACACCGCTGCTCAAGAAACTGATAGACAACGGCGCCCGCCTTAACACTTACGACGAAAACGGTGCCTCCCTCCTGCTGCTGGCCAGCAGCACCAACAACGACTATCTGCAGAACTATCTGCTGGACAACGGAGTAAACATTTATAAAACGGCCGACACCCAGGGCAACAACGCCATTTACGCCGCCATCAAGAGCAACGACATTGAGGTATTGCAGAAGATTATTGCAAACTATCAACTAAAGCTCCTGACGGCCGATGTTAAAGAAGTGACCTCCGTTGTCTCTCCCAATATGTACAGCTTCCTAGCAGCGGAGTGCGCCAAAAATGCTGGCACTTATGAGGAATTGGTAGACTTCAGGGGCCATTTTACCGACAAAAAGGACCTGGTCCAGTCTAAATACGAGGATTTGGCTCGCAAAGAAACCAACGAGGCCACCAACTTCTCTGCCATCTACTCTGTTATGAAACGCTATCCGGATCTGGAGAAGATTACGGATCCCAAGCTGTATAGCATATATCGGCAACACGCCACCTCTGTAGACGGGTATTATAAGAATGCCTTAGCTGCGTCAAACAGAAATGACAGCAGCTTCGATTTAGATTTTGACAGCAAGAAAAGTTTGAACGACTTTGTCTCCGATTACAACAGGCAGATTTATTACGACCCGGACAAGATGGTTGATAAGGCTGTTAACACCATCGAATTCCTGACAGTATGCAAAGGATTAAGGATGACAGTTGCTTCGCAGTATCACGACAAGGAGTATCTGATTGCGTCCGTTCTATTTGACCGCCCCTATGCTTTTCTCTCGAAAATGGCGGCACAGGATACGTCTACCATACGGTCGGCTTTAAGGGTTGTGAGAAGAAAGGCATATTCTTCAAACGCATTCCAACCGTTTTATCAGAAGAACTTTAGTGCCTTGGAAGACAAGGAGACCAAACTATACGCCACCATTAACAAGAGTATAGACTTCGTGAATACGGAGAATGCCAAGGCTAGGGCAAAAGCGGCCAGTAACAGGAGTTACGCATCGTCCTCCTCCTCCTCTTCCTCCAGCAGTTCTTCCTCTTCCCGCTCCCGTTCAGATGACGACGACGAGCCTAAAGAAATAGATCCGGACATAGAATCTATTTCGATGCCAAGGTATTCCTGGGAAACGGACTGGTATAAAGATACCTTCTTACCTCCTTATGAAAAGGCAAGCAACAAGGTGGGAGAAAACCAGGGTCGAAAGATTAAGTTCCCGGGAGTGGGCACAGGCACCATCTCCCGTGTAGTTGGCAGCGACGGGTTCTGGTCTTCCGCAGATAAAAGATATGAAACCCTCGACGATGCCATTATTGCCGAATATGTTTATTTAAAATACGATAAAATCCGCGAGACTGGTCGGATGGTAGGTATCTTCTACTAAACGCTATTCGTTGACTCTCAATACTTTAAATGGTTCCCGGTGCAAATTAATTTGCACCGGGAACCATTTAAAACGCTCTGTGTTAATTACTTACGTTCTGCACGTTAGTGAAGCATCACCGTAAGGCCAGCCATTACAATGGAAACCATACTCATCAGCTTGATGAGTATGTTCAGGGAAGGACCGGAGGTGTCTTTGAACGGGTCGCCGACGGTATCGCCCACTACGGTGGCGTGGTGGCTGGACGAATTTTTGCCGCCGAAATTGCCCTCTTCCACATACTTCTTGGCATTGTCCCAGGCACCGCCGGAATTGGCCAGGAAGATAGCCAGCACAAAGCCGGCACCCAGGCCGCCGGCCAGCAGGCCGATCACACCCGCGGGGCCCAGGATCACGCCCACCAGCATCGGCACAATGATAGCCAGCAGCGACGGGAAAATCATCTCGTGCTGGGCTGCCTTGGTGGAAATGCGCACGCAGGAAGTATAGTCCGGGCGCTGTTTTCCCTCCAGGATACCGGGAATTTCACGGAACTGGCGGCGCACCTCTACCACCATCTTTTCGGCGGCGCGTCCCACGGCGTTCATGGTGAGACCGCAGAACAGGAAGGCCATCATGGAGCCGATGAAAACGCCCACCAGTACTAAGGGATTCATGAGCGTAATATCGTAGTATTCAACGATATCCGTAATGCTGGCCGAAACCGTTTCCACCGTTCGGCCACCCACTTCCAGCACGGTTTTTCCAATATGGCTGAAGCCAATCTTGAGCTCCTCGATGTAGGAAGCCAGCAGGGCCAGGGCCGTAAGCGCCGCCGAGCCTATGGCAAAGCCCTTGCCGGTAGCGGCGGTGGTGTTGCCCAGAGAATCCAAAATATCTGTCTTTTCCCGCACGGAAGGGTCCAGTTCGCTCATTTGGGCGTTGCCGCCGGCATTATCGGCAATGGGACCGTAAGCGTCTGTGGCCAAGGTGATTCCCAGTGTAGAAAGCATACCCACAGCGGCTATGGAAATGCCGTACAGGCCCAGCGACAGCGTATCGGTGGAGAAGTGGAAGCCCGTAGCAAAGCCATAAGCCAGCAGAATGGCTACGGCAATGGTAATGACGGGCACGGCCGATGAACGCATGCCCAGGCCTACGCCGTTGATGATAACCGTTGCGGAACCCGTCTGGGCGCTTTCGGCCAGTTTCCGGGTGGGCTTGTAGGAATGGGAAGTATAATATTCCGTTACTTTGCCGATGATAACGCCAGCCAGCAGGCCGCTGAGCACGCTCAGGGCCAGTTGCCACCACTGCGGAAGGCCGTTCTGGCCGTCGAAGCCCAGGACATAGAACACGCCGAAGGAAAGCACAGCTATGAGCACGGCGGCCAGATTGGTGCCGCGGCTGAGCGAGCCCAGCAGGTCCTTGAGCGTAGCGCCCTCCTTGGTGCGCACCACGTAAATGCCCAGGATGGAAAGCACCACGCCGATGGCGGCAATCATCATGGGAGCCAGAATGGCCTTGAGCTGCACATCCGTTCCGGCCTGGAAGAAGGCCGATGCCCCCAGGGCCATGGTGGCCAGAATGCTGCCGCAATAGCTCTCGTACAGGTCGGCACCCATGCCGGCCACGTCGCCCACGTTGTCGCCCACGTTGTCGGCGATGGTAGCGGGATTCCGGGGGTCGTCCTCCGGGATATCCTGTTCCACCTTGCCCACAATATCGGCACCCACATCGGCCGCCTTGGTATAGATGCCGCCGCCCACACGGGCAAAGAGCGCCTGCGTACTGGCACCCATGCCGAAGGTAAGCATGGTGGTAGTAATTACTACAAGCGTTTGGGCATCGGAGGCTTCATGCACGAAAGTGCGGAGAATGATCCACCAGATGGAAATATCCAGCAGGCCGAGGCCCACCACGGTAAGGCCCATCACAGCACCGCTGCGGAAGGCCACTTTAAGGCCGGCATTCAGGCTGCGCATGGTGGCGTTGGCCGTACGTCCGGAGGCGTAAGTGGCCGTTTTCATGCCCACGAAGCCCGCCAGGCCGCTGAAGAAACCGCCGGTGAGGAAGGCAAACGGCACCCAGGGATTCTGTACCCCAAAGCCGTAGGCCAAAACGGCGAACAAGGCAGCCAGTACGGCAAAAACAATAATTACAACCTTGTATTGCTGTTTAAGATAGGCCATGGCTCCCTCGCGCACATACTGGGCAATTTCCTTCATGGTAGGAGTGCCCTCTTCTTCTTTCATCATCTGGTGGAAGAACCACCAGGCGAAAAAAAGCGCCACCACCGAAGCGGCGGGAACCAGATAGAAAAGATTAGTCATAGTGTAATGTGGTTATTTCTTTTCAGTATGTAAGTACAAACATACGAAAAAAAACGCCAAGTTGTACCCTGCAAGGCTCCAGACTACATATTTGTCACTGCTAAAGCACCGGAATCCGTGAGCAGCAGAACAGAGAAAGCGCCGCGCACGCAGGCATAGAGCGGCCCGGAAACCTTCTGTTCCCAGGCATTGCAATGCGTGCAGCCGGGGAGCGTAAGGAGCCCTCCGTCGCGGAAAGAAAGATAAAAACAGTCTCCGGAAGCATCGTAATCCAGCCCTTCCGGAACGGAATCCGGCAGCAGCGGTCCCTGCCGGCCCGTGTATTCCAGCGAACGGGCGCTCCACACCGTGCCCCGGCTGGAAACAAAGGTATACGGGAGCCCGTCCTCCCCTACGCCGGCCACCAGGATACTTCCGCCGCCGGCCGATACGGCCCTGAAATCCATCCGGGGATAATAGCCGGCATAATCGGCATTGAAATCCAGCACCGTCCAGCTTTGGGCATCGCGGGAGAGCAGGATTTCGCCCTGGTCTGAGACAGCGGCCAGAAGCTCTCCGTCCGAGGCCAGGTCCCGGAGCCCGCCCCGGCCAGCAGAAAGGGGCAGCCGGGCCACAACATCGCCCTTGGCATCCAGCTCCTGCACTTTCCCATCGGCGGTTAATGCCAGCATTCTTCCCTGCCACAGGCAAAGGGCCGATACAGGCACATCCAAGGGCTTTTCGTACAGTACCGTACCCTCCTGATCCAGGCGCGCGAAGCAGCTCCCTGCTGCCACAAAACCTTCCTCCGAAGGCACTGCAGCCTTAAAAGGCGGCTCCTGCCCCCGCGCACAGAGGCACAGGAGCAGGAACAGCCATAAGGAGAGGAAGCGGCGGCCCATTACTTGAAACCGGAGCTCTGAATCTTAAAGTTGTCGAAAGCCACCTTGATGGGCAGCGGCTGAGGCATGGGAATACCTCCGCCCCGGGGACCGCCGAATCCGCGCATCATGGCGGGAGCAACGCCCTCGCAAGCCATTACGCCCACCTGGATGTCCTTGAGGGTGGCCGTGGCCGTACCCATCTTTTCGTAGGACTTGCCGTCTACCGAATACCAGGCGGTGTACTGGTCTCCCTGCTTAACCAGGCGCAGGTACAGCACTTTGTCGGCTCCCACAATGCCTTCCATGCTCAGGCTGGCAAGCGACTTCTGATCCCCGTTCTCCTCTACCAGCAGCTGCAGTTGACCGGCGGCGGGAGCGTCCAGAACCGGACGACGGAAACCGAACGAGGCGCCATAGACGAACTTCACAAAGTTGTCGTCACACTCGTACGCCACCAGACCGGCGTTCTGGGCCGGAGCGGCGGGACCGGTGAGGCAGGTCATCTTCACCTCGGCCGTCCAGTCGGAATTGGCCCGCTGCAGCAGCAGGTTGGAAGCGCTGCCGCCGGCCTGGGCAATATCGCCCTTCCCGCCGGTAAGCACCAAGGAACCAGGCTGTTCTGTAAGCGACCACTCCTCCGGATTCTCCCGCACCCAGCTCCACTGCCGGCCTAGTGCGGGCTTGTCGAAGCTGTCCGATGCGGCCTTCTGGCCAAAGTTCACCGTAATGTCACGCTTGTCTCCGGTTTCCCTATCGGAAAGGGTAACCACGGCCGTACCGGGAGCGGCATCGGCCTGGCGCACCGCCACGGAAATGGCCGGATCGGCGGAAACGGCTTCCACCTTAGGGGCCTTTCCGGCCGGACGCAGGAAGCTGTACTGGGAAGAATTCCCCAGCTTAACCGATTTGCCGCCCACCTTCAGGCTCTTGAGCGAGAGGTCCGGCATCACCTTCAGGGCAAAGGAATCGCTTACGGTGGTACCGTCGATGGTTACGGCGCAGGTGATGGTGGCAACGCCCATGGAAACGGCCTTCAGGCTGCCGTCGGCCGCAACGGAAACCACCGAAGGGTTGTTGCTGGTCCACACGGCCTTGGCTTGGGACGCATCGTAGAAGCTGTCGTCGTTCATGCAGGCGGTGAAGCTGCCCCGGACCTGTTCGCCGATACGGAGCACCGAAACGCCGCAGTCGGCCACCACCGTCTTGAGCCGACGGTCCAGCGTGCCATTCATAACGGCCGATAAGGTGCCGCGGATGTCCTGGGAAGAGGATCCCACCTCGAACACATAGCGGCCCTGGTCGTAAGTCATGCGGTCGGCCTCCATATCCCAGAACCAGAGGTCGGCGCAGTTGATGTCAATGTCCACCGTGCGGGTTTGGCCGCGGGGAATGGTTACCCGCTGGAAGCCTTTGAGCCGCTTGGCGGGACGTTCCAGCGCAGCCGGGCTGTCCGGCGTACTCACGTACACCTGCACCACCTCGTCGGCGCTGTAGTCGCCCGTATTGGTAACATCTACGCTCACCGTTACGTGGCAGTTGGGGTCTATCTGGCTGCGGCTGATGCGGAAGTTGCTGTATTCAAAAGTGGAATAGCTAAGTCCATAGCCGAAGGGGTACGATATCTCCTGGTTAAAGTACCAGAGCGTACGGCCCACGTTGCCGGAACTGCGGCGCAGATTATAATCGGTAATGGCCGGCAGGTCCTTCACGCTCTTGAACCAGGTAGCATTGAGCTTGCCGCCGGGAGAAACCTCGCCGAAGAGGATGCGGGCCATGGCCTCGCCCTGGGCCTGTCCGTTGTAGCCGGTCCAGAGGATGCCGGAAACCAGGTCCTTGAAGGCCTCCACTTCCACGCAGCCGAGGGTTTGCATCACCACCACGGTGTTGGGATTCACGGCCGCCACCGCCTGGATGAGGGAAAGCTGGTTGCCGGGCAGGAGCAGGGTAAGCCGGTCGGCCTCTTCGGTGGCCGTATTCTCGTCGGTGCCCACGAACACCACCGCCACATCGGCCTCACGGGCCGCGGCCAGGGTGGCCTCATCGATAGGAGCGTCCTGCGGGGCCTTGTACACCAGATACAGCGTCTGCGGACCGTTGTAGCCCAGCTTGAGCGCGCGGGTAGTCATGGGCATGCTGGCACCATAGACACCGCCCACACGGGCACCGGAAGCGCGGGTTGCCTCTATCCGGCCGATCAGGTTGCCGTCGGGACCGCCCACGCGGACTTCCACAATGCCGCCTTCGGTGGGAATGTTGAGGCCAACGGTGATATTCTCGATATTGGTGATGTCGATATTCTCGTAGGCCGTCCAGGCACCGTCGTCAATGGTGCGCACCTGCTCCTCCTCACCCATGCCGGAGCCCACGGTAATACCGTCGGCCGCAGCACTGTAGCGGGTGGCGTCGAAGCGGGTTTTGGAGCCGTCGGTCTTTTCAATCTCGAACCAGGCCACATACAGCAGGTTGCTCTTGCTCTTGATGTCGCCGCCTGCCGCCAGTTTCACATCCACATCGTAACCATTGTCCTTCAGGTATTTGCAGATGGCCGAATAGGGCGAAATCATGGCGTCCTGCTCCGGCCGGCCGGAGTAGGGTCCCAGTTCTACATCATCGGCCTGCGGGCCAATCAGGGCCAGGGTTTTAAGTTCCGAGGCCTTCAGCGGAAGTACCTTGTCCTGGTTCTTGAGCAGCACCGGAGTGCGGGAAGCGATCTCCCCCGCAAGGGCCCGCATGGCAGCGGAGCTCACGCGGGAAGGTTCGTACTTGCTGTAAGGGACCATCGGCTCGGGGTCGAACTCGCCCGTACGCATGCGCACGGTGAACATGTTCACCAGGGCACGGTCGATATCGGACATGGGCAGGATGCCCTGCTCGTAGGCGCTGATGGCAAAACGCTGGTAAATGTTGCCGCAGTCGGAATCTACGCCGGCCCGGAGGCCCGCCGCAGCGGCTTCTTCCCGCGTTTCCACATAATAATGACCGTCCCAGAGGTCCTGGACGGCGGAGCAGTCGCCCGTCACATAGCCCTTCATGCCGTAGGTCCGGCGGGCCAGCGTATCGATATAGAAGGTGCCGGCGGTAGTGGGAATGTGGTTTACAGCGTTGTAGGAGGACATGATGGAAGGCAGTTTTTCCTCCTCGATGAGGCGCTTGTAAGGGTACAGGTAGAATTCCCGCATGTCGCGGCTGTCCATGTTGGAGCTGCTCACATGACGGTCGAATTCGCTGTTGTTGGCAAAGTAATGCTTGGCCGTGGGCACCGCCTTCAGGTATTTGGGGTCGCTGCCCATGAAGCCCCGCACGAAGCCGGCGGCCATTTCGGCCACCAGGAACGGGTCTTCACCATAAGACTCACCCGTCCGTCCCCAGCGGGGATCGCGTACGGGTTCCACCACCGGCGACCAGAACGTGAGGCCCTTGGTGCCGGTTTGGAAGATGGCCCGGGCTTCTTCGGTAATGGCCGATGCCATCCATTCGGCCAGGGACGGATCCCAGGACGAGCCGATAGCTACGCTGTTGGGGAACGAGGTGGGTCCCAGCAGGCCGGCGGCAGGATTGGCGCCGGAAAGCACGCCGTGCAACGCTTCGCTCCAAACATTATAGGTTTTTATACCCAGCCGGGGAATGGCGGCCATGTTGTTGCCCAGCAGGCTCTGTTTTTCTTCCAGTGTGAGCCGGGAAACCAGGTCTACGGCACGCTCCTCAAAGGAATAGGCTGTATTTTTGTAAATGGGGAGAGCGGCGTCGCTGCCCGCAGGCTGCGCCAATGCCGCGCCGCCGAGGAACAGGGCAAGCCATCCCGCCAGCAGCGGTTTAAAGATTCGTTTCATATTGGGTTTTAACTAAAAGTACGTGACAGTCTTCTGCTCTACTGCGCTCAGGAGCTTGTTGGCCAGGCTGGACACGCCAAAGCGGAAGAACTCCTTGTTCATCCACTCCTTGCCCAGGATGGTGTTCACAATGGAGTAGTAGCACACAGCGTCCAGGGCCGATGACACACCGCCGGCGGCCTTGAAGCCCACCTTCTTGCCGGTAGCTTCGTAGTATTTCTTAATGCACTCGCACATAACCCAGGCGGCCTGGGGCGTGGCGTTCACCTTTACCTTGCCGGTAGAAGTCTTGATAAAGTCGGCACCATTTTCCATGGCCAGGAAGGAGGCGTCGGCAATGAGTTCCGGACTTTCCAGCAGGCCGGTTTCCAGGATAACCTTCAGCACCACGGGGCGGCCCAGTTCGGCGGCCACTTTGTCGATGCATTCGCGGGAAGCCTTGATTTCGGCACCGGCGGCAATGTAGTCTCCGGCCAGGAAACTATTGAGTGCCAGCACGATATCTATTTCATCGGCCCCGCCGCGGACGGCCAGCTCAATTTCCTTGAGCTTCACTTCCAGCCAGCTTTGGGAGGTGGGGAAACAACCCGCCACGGTGGTTACGTGCAAGGCAGGATCTTTACGGACAGCGGCCACCACATGGCCCAGATTGGGATAAACGCAGCAGGAGGCGGGCAGCGGCCAGCCGGGGAAGTTTGCGGGAATACCGTTCACCTTCTCTACCATGGCCTTTACCTTTTCCGGCGTATCGTCGGCGCTGAGGGTGGTCTGGTCCATAATGCCGAAGCAGAACTTATAAACTTCCTCGGAAGCAATGCTTTCCAGATTGGCGGCAATGAGTTCCAGATTGCGGGCGATGGCCTCTTTATCGGGGGCGTAGCCCCATTTGCTTGAGTACGACATAGTGTTATCCTTTGATTTGTATGGTTAGTCCTTCGTCTATGAGGGGTTGCACCAGTGCGCGCATCTCCTCCACCGTATATTTGCCGAGCCCCGCCATGGGAGTTTCGCGGTCTATTGTATATACCATCACTTCCCGGGGCCGCAGCTTACGCACGATTTCCATCCAGGGGCCCACCCACTGGGCCGATTCCCAACCCGGTCCGCGCAGGAACATGGTCTGGAGCACGAAATTGCCCTTGAAACGGGACAGCGCCTCCACCACATCGGTCACATGGTAATGGCCTGCAGGGCGGTTGATCAGCGCCACTTGCTCGTCCGTAGGAGCGTCCAGCTTCAGGATGGGGTTGTCCACCTTTAGCAGCGCCTCAAATACGCCGGGCTTCCCGGCACAGGTGGCATTGGACAGCACCGACACCTTGGCCTCCGGATAATACCGGTCCCTAAGCTCCAGCGTTGTGTCTATAATCTCCGGAAACGCCGGATTCAAAGTAGGTTCCCCGTCGCCGGAAAAAGTGATGGAGTCGATGGGCGTTCCCGCTGCCCGGCAGGCTTCCAGCTTGGCCGTAAGGGCCTTCCGGACATCCTCGGCCGTAGGAAGCAGGGTGTCCTTTAAGCCATCCTTATTCCAACCGCACTCGCAGTATATGCAGTCAAAGTTACAAATTTTCCCGTTCTCGGGCAAGAGGTTAATGCCGAGGGAACTTCCCAGCCGACGGCTGAAAATGGGGCCGAAAACGGTAGTTTCCCGCATCATAGGCGCACGGATTTAGAGTCTTTGGTGAGGTGGGGAGCTGTTCCCGCCTCCGCGAAAAAGATAGCCGATGCTCCGGCGGGAACACTCCCCACCTCCACAGATGAAACAGCCGATGCTCCGGCGGGAACACTCCCCACCTCCACAGATGAAACAGCCGATGCTCCGGCAGGAGCACTCCCCACCTCCACAGATGAAACAGCCGATGCTCCGGCAGGGACACTCCCCACCTCACTAATGTACACCAGGCCAGGCTTTTTGCCGGGCTCCAGGGTGCCTAAGGCGGCCTCTTTGCCCAGGAAGGCGGCGCCGTTGCGGCAAGCCCAGGTGAGCAGTTCGCCCAGCGGGACCTCCGGGAAGGCCTGCTGCAGGCAGTAGAGTTCGTCCACCATGCACAGGGCGTCGTTGGACGAGAGGGAATCCGTTCCCACGCAGATGGGAATACCGCTTTCCCGCATCACGGGGATGGGCGGCAGCATCTTGTGAATGAAGAGGTTGGACAGGGGGCAAACCGCCAGGTAGGGGTGCTTCAGCACCTTTTTGGCGGCAGCAGCGCCTTCGGCCGACAGGCAGCATTCGTGCACCAGCAGCACATTTCCTTCTACCGGCACCGGTACCCCGGCCTTCAGGCGGTCCAGGAAGTATTCCAGCGATGATGTGCCCGTAACGGGCGGCGTGGGAATGCCGTTGGCCTTGCGGTTGTCCCACATGGGGCCGCGGCCATAGCGCATCATCTCCTCTTCCTCGTCCGATTCCTCGCTGTGGAAGGACAGGAAGCCGCTTTTGAGGCCAGCGGCCGAAGAAGCCGTAACCAGTTCCGGACTCATGGTATAGCAGGAATGGGGCGTGGGAGCGGCGTCCAGGCCGAAGGAACGGGCCTCGGCCTGCAGGCGCGTGACGCTTTCCATTACGGCATCGCATTCCTCCGGTACCGCGCCAAACACCTCCAGGAAGGTGCGCGTGTACATGGGGTGGCGCTGTTTGATGGCAAAGGAATCGGCGCAGTTGGAGATATCGGCCATGGCCACAACCCCCTGATTCCAGAGGTCGTCCATGGCGTCCGAAAGCTTCTGCACCTTCTGCTCCAGCGACTGCGTGTCCCGCAGCTCATTGATTTGGTCGATGAAACCGGCCATGCCCGTCCCCTTGCGGAACAGCCCCTTCATGTAGGAAAGCTCCACATGGCAGTGGGCGTTCACAAAGCCCGGGCACAGGATGCCGTCCAGGAATACCGCTTCGGCCGACGGGTCCGGAGAAACGCCGGTGCGCAGCACGGTTCCGTCATCGTCCAGCTCTACAAAACCGTTTAAAAGCGGTTCGGGGGTAGTGAGCGTATAGAGATATTTTGCAGCGAACCTTTTCATTCTCCGGGTCTTATCACTAAAGTATCCAGCTGCAGGGCATTATCCTGGCGGTAACGGAACACGAAGCCGTCCTGGGTGGAATCCTTCACTACCCGGGTGGGCAGGGCAGGAACCTTGGGCAACCGGCCGCTGACGGGCCTGTTATACAAAGCCAGCATCTTCTGCTGCCATTCGTACAGGGCCACCTCCTCGTTCATGCCGTTGGCTTCCGCACTCATCCGCTCGCTCACTTCGCCCATAATCTTGGCCATGCGCTCCGGATCGCGGAGATAATAGTTCAGGCTGTACAGATAATCGTCGGTATTGTAACCGTATTTCTGGAAAATGCCTTCGTACACCAGCGACGAATCGGCCTGCTGGCGAATATCCCGGTCTTTACGGATAATCTGGTCCAGAATGAGCATTTCTTGAGAAATCTCTACCATTTCATCGCGCGAAATGAGCTTGGGTCCCTTTTGGCAGGAAGCCCACAGCAGCACCGCAAGGATGACCAGGACGATATGACCGGCCCGAAGCTGCATTAACGGAGGATGGCGCCGAATTCGTTCTGCAGGGTGCTCAGGACGCGTTCCATGGTCTTTTCCACCTCGGCATCCGTAAGGGTGCGTTCCGGATCCTGCAGCACAAAGTTCAGGGCATACTGCTTTTTGCCGAAGAGGATCTTCTCGCCGCGGTACACGTCGAAGAGGGTAACGCTCTTGATGAGCTTCTTGCCGGCCTGGAGAGCAGCCTTGCGTACATCGGCATAGGCTACCTTCTCGTCCAGGAGAAGAGCCAGGTCTCGGCGCACTTCCGGGAACTTGGGCAGCTCCTTGAAGGAGAATTTGTCGCGCTTCACCAGGGAGAACAGCACTTCCCAGTTCATTTCGGCGGCAAACACGGGCTGCTTGATGCCGAAGCGCTTGGCCAGGGCGGGATTCACCGTACCCAGGGTGCAAAGCACCTTGCGCTCCTTGCCGGGCAGGGTGTACACCAGGCCTTCGGCAAAAATATCGGCCGGAGCGGCCTCCGTGAACAGGGTGCTGGCATCTACACGATAGCGGGCCAGCAGGGCCTCTACGTAACCCTTCAGCAGGAAGAAGTTGGACTTCTGGACGGGGTTGCGCCAGGCCTTATCCGGGGTTCCGGTGAGGAACAGGGAGAAGCAGCGGTGCTCCTCGTAGCCGGCCAGGGTGGTGCCGTCCGTCTCCGGAAGCCTCTGATACACAGAGCCGTACTCGAAGAACTTGAGCGAAGTGGCCTGTCGGTTAATATTGTAGGCCACCACTTCCAGACCATTCAGGAGCAGCGTCTGCCGCATTACGTTAAGGTCGGAGCTCAGCGGGTTCACAATGTGCACGCAACGCTCGGCCGGGAAGGTTTTCAGCTTGGTATAGTAGTCCTCCTTGGTGAGGGAGTTGTTCATGGTTTCCACAAATCCGTTGGCAGCCAGCCAGTTGGAAATGTTGTTGCGGATGGCCTCCGGATCCGGAGTAGGGCTGGCGTTCACGCTCATGCGCAGGGTCTGGGGCAGTTCCACGTTGTTGTAGCCGTAGATGCGGAGCACCTCCTCCACCACGTCGCACTCGCGGGTAACGTCTACCATGTAGGTGGGGGCAGCCACGCGGGCGCCGCCTTCCCGCTTTTCAACGAACTGATAGTTAAGGCCTTCCAGGATCTTCTCGATGGTGGCGTGGCCAATCTTCTTGCCCATGAAGTGCTCCATGCGGTTGTAGTCCAGATCTATCTGGGCCCGGCCGATGGGATGGGGATACACCTCCACCTTCTTGCCCACCACATGGCCGCCGGCAATCTCCTGGATGAGGAGGGCGGCGCGGAGGGCGCCGTATTCGGCGGCCTCGGGATCGGCCCCGCGCTCGAAGCGGAAGCTGGCGTCCGTAGAAAGCTGCTGGCTCTTGGCGGTGCGGCGGATGCTCACAGGGTCGAAGTACGCGCCCTCGATGAACACGCTGGTAGTGGAATCGCTTACACCGGAAGTTTCACCGCCGAACACGCCCGCAATGCACATGGGGCCGATGGTATCGGCAATGACCATGTCCTTGGCGCAGAGCTTGCGCTCGATGCCGTCCAGGGTCTTGAGCACTTCGCCTTCGGCCGCGCGACGCACGATCACCTTGCCGCCGCGGATCTGGGCCGCGTCGAAGGTATGCAGCGGCTGGCCCGTCTCGAAGAGCACGAAGTTGGAGATATCCACTACGTTGTTGATGGGCTTGAGGCCGATGGACATGAGCTTGTCCTGCAGCCACTTGGGTGACGGAGCCACCTTTACGCCCTCCATGGTGATGCCGATGTAGCGGGGCGCGCCCTCGCTGTCCAGCACCTCCACGGGGATCTCCTTGCCGGGGCCTTCCTTGAAGGATGCGACGGACGGACGCTCCAACTGGCAAGGGATGTCCTTGCTCCTGAGGTACCCGTACAGGTCCCGCGCCACGCCCCAGTGGGAAGCGGCGTCTATGCGGTTGGCAGTAATCTCGTATTCAATCACGGCCTGGTCTTCCAGCTGCAGGTATTCCTTGGCGGGGGTGCCGGGAACGGCGCTTTCCGGAAGCACCATGATGCCCTCGTGGCTGGTGCCGATGCCCAGTTCATCCTCCGCGCAGATCATGCCGAAACTTTCCACGCCGCGGATCTTGGACTTTTTGATCTTGAAGTCTCCGGGGAGCACCGTGCCGATACGGGCGAAGAGCACCTTCTGCCCCGCCGCCACGTTGGGCGCGCCGCACACCACCTGCACCGGTTCCGGGGAACCGTCGTTCACGGTGGTAATATGCAGATGGTCGCTGTCCGGATGGGCCTCGCAGGTGAGCACCTGGGCCACTACGACGCCCTGCAGGCCGCCGGGAACCGCCTCTTCCATTTCTACGGAATCTACCTCGATGCCGATGGACGTCATGGCCTCCGCCACCTGTTCCGGCGTAAGGTCACACTTCAAATAATCTTTGAGCCACTTGTAAGAAACTTTCATTTCATGAAAGATTAAATGATTAACGTTACCCCCTCCCGAAACCCCTCCCCTCGGGGGAGGGACTTGCCAGGGGACTACTTCTCTATATCTTCTAATTTAAACAAATCTTCTACAAATTCTTTGCGGTCGAAGACCTTCAGGTCCTCTATCCCCTCTCCTATTCCCAGGAACTTGATGGGGAACTTGAACTGGTCCACAATGCCCACTACCACGCCGCCTTTGGCGCTGCCGTCCAGTTTGGTTACGGCCAAGGCGGTTACGTCCGTGGCCTTGGAGAACTCCTTGGCCTGGATGAAGGCATTCTGGCCGGTGGAACCGTCCAGCACCAGCAGCACCTCGTGCGGGCCGTCCGGCACCACCCTTCTGATAACATTGCGGATCTTGGTGAGTTCATTCATCAGGTCCACGCGGTTGTGCAGGCGCCCGGCCGTGTCGATAAGCACCACATCGGCCCCCTTGGCCACGGCCGATTTTACGGTATCAAACGCCACTGCGGCGGGATCGGCGCCCATGGGCTGCTTCACGATATCGGCCCCGGCGCGTTCCGCCCAAACGGTGAGCTGCTCCACGGCGGCGGCGCGGAAGGTATCGGCCGCTCCAATTACCACTTTCTTACCCTGGTCCCGCAAAATGGAGGCCAGCTTGCCGATGGTGGTGGTCTTCCCCACCCCGTTCACGCCCACAATGAGCATTACGTAAGGCTTCTTGGAAAAGTCGAAGGGTTGCACGGGGGTATCGTCTTCGCCGATGAGCTTGGCAATCTCGTCACGGATAATGGCCACCAACTCCTCCATGTCCACGTACTTGTCCTTTTCTACCCGGTCCTCAATGTTCTCGATTACCTTGAGCGTGGTATCCACACCCATGTCGGAACTCAGAAGGGCCTCCTCCACGGCATCCAGCACATCATCGTCCACGCGGGACTTCCCCACGATGGCCCGCCCCAGCTTCTGGAAGAAGTTCAGGTTGGTCTTTTTTACGCCCTTGTCAAAAATGCCCATTGCAACAGTCTAATTAACTCGCAAAGGTACATATTTTCACCGCTTAAAACAATAGAAATTTAGACCGCCCCGGCGCCTGCAGAACGGAAGTAGCTGATGCAGAGCGACTTGACTGTTTCCCGGTGCAAACCAGATTGCACCGGGAAACCTTTAAAGCGCTGACAGCCAGCGGGTTGCGTTTTGCAGGGAGTTAGGGCTGCTCTTCCAGGCGGGCCTTTACGGCGTAGTAGGTTTGGCGGGAGTTGAAACCCGAGGCTTCCAGGGCTTCCTGGAGGGGTGCGGCGGGATGCTGCTGCATGTAGGCATCTACATGCTCCAGGCGCAGGCGGTTGATATAAGGGAAAAAGCCGCCGTATTCGGATTTGAAGAGGCCGGCTATGTAGGAACGGCTGTAGCCGCTGCGGTCGGCCACATCCTGGATGGTAAGGTGCGGATCCAGGAAGGCTTCCTGCTTGATAATTACCGTATTAACTACAGACAGAATCTTAGCCGACGAGGCTTTTCTTCCGGGGGCCGATTCCGGCTCCGGCTCTTCCACAGCCCGGTTGCGGTGCGGATGCAGGGCCGTAATGATGAAAAGCACCATACACGAAGCGAACAGCAGCATGAGAACCGCCAGGAACGCCTGGTTGTTTGCCAGGGCACCGGACCAGCAAAGGGCCATATTCACCACAATCATCACCGTCCACCGGCGGGCAAACACCACGGGGAAATCGGCCGGATTGGAAAACTCGTCCTCGTCGAACTGCCTGGCCCAGCGGAGCACCAGCCACATGGCGGCAAAACAGACGGAGGTAATCATGATGCCCAGGATGTACATGACCCACGGGGAAATCACGCCCACCTGGTCTCCCGGCACAAGGGCCAGCACCACGGCCGCCAGCAGGGAAACGCCCACCGGAAAGCCGATGATCACCATGGGCGCCAGCCATTTGCGCCAGTGCATCACGCCCCCGAAGTATGCATACAGCAGGATGGTGAAGTTGTACAACGTTACAGGGAAAAAGTACAGGCGGGCCAGGAACCAGGCATCGGCACTGTCCGGATGCAGCACATACGGCAGCAAAGTGAGGGAGCAAAGGTACACCCCCGCTACGAACGGACGGCCGGGATAGTAATAATTGGGGTTCTTGTCGTACGGACGGCACATGTGGAACCAGCGCACAGCCGCCATCGCCAGCGCTATGGCAATGAACACCGCCGCGGACAATCCGCAAAAGTATGAAACGGAAGAATCCATACCGGAAAGCAAAGATAGCAAAGAATGAACGATTTTTAATGATTTTTTTAAAGCCCGGTCAAACCGGGGATGACGTTTCTTCCTTGTACTTCTTGAAATCCTCTTCAGTGATGTTCTCCAGCATGTATTTACGGATTTCATCCTCTGACGGAAGTTGCAGGCGATATTTGCTGACAAAAATGTTCTGCGAAAGGCCCTCGATGGCGTATTGCACGGTGGTCTCTCCATAGTCCGTGCAAAGCAATATGCCGATTGGCGGATTGTCGTCCTGCTGCATCACCTCGTGCTTGTAGTAGTTCATATAGAGGTTCAGCTGAGAGGCATACTCGTGGCGGAAACGGTCTATCTTCAGGTCGATGATGACATGGCACTTCAAGATGCGGTGTTAGAAGATGAGGTCGGCCTTGAAATAATCCTGGTCGACGAGTATACGCTTCTGGCGGTATTCGAAACAGAAGCCGCGGCCCATCTCCAGCAGGAAACATTGCAGGTTGTTCAGGATAGCTGTTTCCAGCTTGGTTTCCGTATTGTCTTCATACGGTTGTATGCCCAGGAACTCCAGGGTGACGGGATTGTGAATAATCTCTTTTGGTGTTATCTGTTGCGCATTTTTGGCCGTTAGCCGTTGAAGGGCTTTCTTGTCCTTCGACAGGCCCATACGTTCGTAATACTGAGAGGAAACCTGACGATCGAGTTCACGACTTGTCCAACAACTTCGAATGGTTTCTTGTTCATAAAAGGCACGCTTCAACGGATCTTCTATACTTGTCAAGTAGGCTATACAAGTGTAATTCAACCGATAGAAGAGTCTCTCAGCTGGAGTTGACCAATCTTCCAATTTGGCAAGCGCTGACCGCCAAATTTCATTTGATTGATTATCAGTTGCTTGAAATTTGGCAATCACTGATTGCCAAATTGAGATATTACTATCTAATAGAAACGAACTGTTCTTCTGAAGGTAGGTCCCGATGGCAGTTCCCAACTGCGGATATACAAGATACACGCGACGATAAACTCGTAAGCTTCTAGGCTCAAAACCCTTACGATTAATCCTCTCGGCCAGTCGGTTAATAAGTTCCTCACCGTACTTTGCCCGGTCCGCTCCGTGCTGTTCAAACTCTACAATGTAATATCCCACAAGCCAGTTGCGGGCTGTGAGTGAAAGGTTGACGGCATGCGCGGCCTGAGCCTGCAATGCATCCTGGATAAGGTTGATACGTCCCACCAGTGACTCGAATGTCAGGTGCCCTGAGTGCAGCAAGTCTGAAAAGAGTGTGGGGACCGGCGACACTGCACGGCGTGTAAGGCCGATTCCCGTTGCAGGTACCCACCATAAAAACAGACCTGCCCCACTTGCCCTTGGGACCTGCTGCACTCACGCAGGGAACCTGCTACTCTCCTGCCGGGAACCTGCTACTGGACCTCAAGGATGCTAAACAGAAGTGCCAGACACATAGCGTTTTAACTGTTTCCCGGTGCAATCTGGTTTGCACCGGGAAACTTTTAAATGTGTACCAATTTGGTACTTTAAAAACAATTCTATATCTTTGCCGAGAAACAAAAGGATGAATTATGGTTGTAGTAAGCAGCAGAGATTTCCGGTCCAATCAAAGGAAGTATTTTGATTTGGCACGCACTAATGATGTCGTGATTACATCTCGTACGCATGGCAGTTATCGGCTTGTACCTATCAAGGAAGACGACACGTTAATCGATGCCGCCACTCTTGATGCGAAGATTCGCAAGGGGATTGCTGAATATGAGCAAGGGAAAGTCCATCGGATGACCGAAGGTGAGAGTATGGAAGCGTTTTTGGATAGGTTATCAGAGGAGGAAGCTTAATGTACAGCATTGTTTTTTCTGATGAAGCAAAGAAGGACTTGCAAGAGCTGAGGAAAAAAGCTCCTGAAGCCCTTCCAAAACTTGCCAAACTGCTCGATGAAGTTCGTATTCATCCCAAGACAGGGACTGGCAAATGCGAACAGCTAAAAGGGTACGATGGAAATGTGTACTCCAGAAGGATTACGCAGAAGCATCGCCTGGTCTATCACATCTACGAACAGGAAATAGAAGTCCTTGTTCTTTCGGCATTTGGCCACTACGGCCAATAGGTCCCGGTCATGCCGGGGATGACACAGGACACGAATCTCCCCCTAAGTTGGCGCAAAACAGAAGCGCCTGACACATAGCGATTTGACTGTTTCCCGGTGCAATTTTATTTGCACCGGGAAACCTTTATATCACTGATAGTCAGGCGGTTACATTTCGCTCACTGGCTTGTCCCTTGTTACCACCATTCGGCCCAGCCTCTCCTTAACATTTTATATTGATTTCCAAAATCTTGGCAAAATTGCCAGGTTTTGGGAAATGACGCTTCTGCCTGTTTCTTTGCCATAGTTGTTTAACAGTAAAACGCACAATTATGGAAGAAAAAACAAACATTGCCCCCAAAGGGGAAATCGTCATCTATCAAACTCCGGATGGCAAGACAAACATCGATGTCACTTTGGTTCAAGAAACGGTGTGGCTCTCACAGGCACAAATGTCCTCATTGTTCAAAAAGGATCAGTCTGATATTGCCAGACATATTAAGAATGCAATTGAAGAGGGTGAAATCGATGATAGTAATATGCAAATTATGCATAATACTTTTTCGAAATACCGTCCGACAAGAGTCTATAATCTTGACGTGATCATCTCTGTCGGCTACAGGGTTCATAGTCAGGAAGGTGTCATTTTCAGGCGCTGGGCTACTTCTATTCTCAAGGAAGGAATACCTCGTCAAAGGCTATGCTGTTCAGAATAACCTGATACAGCAGAAGTACGAAGATCTCAAGGCTCTTGTGGAGGTTGTCGGCCGCACCATGGGCTATCTGGAAGGGCCGAAGGATGATCAAGTTAAGCCCATCTTTGACGTAGTTCGAGACTATACCCATGCCCTTGATACCTTAGACGCCTATGATTACCAGAATCTAAAGATAGAAGGGACTACTGCCCCCGAACTATTCCATGCCACATACGAGAATGCAATGGACACTATCCGCAGCCTTAAAGAGAAATTCGGAGGAAGCAATCTCTTTGGCGTAGAAAAAGATGCTTCCTTCCATAGTTCCATCGGTCAAATATACCAGACCTGGGGCGGAAAAGATCTCTATCCCAGCATTGAAGAGAAGGCCTCCATGCTGCTCTACCTGGTGGTAAAGAACCACTCTTTCGTTGATGGCAACAAACGCATTGCCGCCACGCTCTTCCTCTGGTTCATGCAGAATAATGGAATATTGTATCGGCCGGACGGGAGTAAACGTATTGCCGATGCATCTCTGGTGGCTTTAACCCTTATGATTGCAGAAAGCCATACAGAAGAGATGGACACCATAGTGAAAGTGGTTGTGAACCTGATAAACAGAAAGAACTGATTGGTGCCGACATAACCGGCGCATCGGTCACAAACACTGCCCGGAAGGTGCTGTGCCAAGTTTTTCCTCAAGTTGTATTGCCGGGAAGAGAATTAGCGGCCGTGAACGATTTTTAAAAGCAATTTTGATGGTTTTGGGCAAAAAGTAGACTCTGCATTGACATTAGTGGACTCTGCGTTGTCATCCGGGACAAAAAAACTCCGTACATTTGCTACTGGTAATTAGTAGTGATTCTATGATGAGTAAAGAAACCATCATTATTCTGGTAATCGTCGGGCTGGCCATCTTCGTATGGCTCCCGGCGATTATCGTTTCCGGCCGAAGGGCGCTGAAATCCGAGAACAAGACAAAAATAGAAAACAAAAAACAATAGTCAATTATGGAGAACAAAGAGAAAGAATCCTATGAAGCCCCTGCGTTGCAGGTGGTGGAGGTGAAAACGGAAGGAATTGTGTGTGCCTCCCAGAAGGACTACCAATATGGCGGTCTGGACGAAGACGATTAAGGAGGACCGGACGATGAGAAACAACACCAACACACTTAAACACCTCTTCGCCGCACTCCTCACCATCGCGGCACTCGCGGCGGGGCACAGCACGGCGTGGGCGCAGGAGACGACGTACTCCATCAAGAAGACGTTCTTCAGCGGTTTTAACTACGACCAGGAGCCCGTGTCCTCTGACGATACCTACTTCTATTACGCTGCCGGCACCGTCATCACGCTAACGCCAACCAATGTGCACAAGGTAATCACATCGGTGACGTACTCCAGTCTCCTCAGCGCAGTCATTGCCTCCAACAAGCGCTCGGTCACGATTACCATGCCTGCTCAGAACGTCGAAAGCGGCCAGATTAATACAGCCACTGCCTACGCCGTCACCATGCCCGAGGGCTTTTCCCTCAGTGCCAGTGGCAACTCACAAGTCTTTTACCATGAAGGGAACGTCTATTATTGTAAATACGTTACCGAATACTACTGGTACTCCATCGTTGCCCCTTACGGTTACGCCATCACCTCTGCCACCTACGACGGCGACGCCGCCACCACCAGTAACTCCGGCGACATCGGTTTCTACCTCAAACAAAAGGATGCGGTCGTCACCGCTGAAGCGACCGACTGTTTCGGCATCGAAAACGGCGCGAACGGCACGGCGGAGCATCCCTACGTTATCACCACTACCGACGGTCTCACCCTGCTGTCGACATATTCGAGCAATAAGACCAGCGGCAAGTATTTCGAGTTGGGTGCAGACATCACCTACACGCCCAGCGGTGCCAATAATGAGAACAACTTCGGAGGTATCCAGAGCTTCGGAGGAATCTTTGACGGCAAAGGCTATACCATCAGCGGTATCCGCATCTATAAAAATAACAATACTTATTTCGGTCTGTTCAATAAGATTACCGGTACTGTGAAGAACGTCGTGCTCAGCAACGCCCGCGTTTACTGCAGCAACTATGTTGGCGGCATCACTGCTGAAATTGACGGCGGCACCGTTCAGAACTGCCTTGTTCTGGGCTCGGCCATTACCTGCGGAAATGACGCCATGAACGCCAATAAGGGCGTTATCGCAGGCGAATACAGTAACACCGGCGGTTGCTCTAACAACTTCTACCGCGACTGCACCGTCAACGGGAGCAGCACCAACATCGGGGCGTATCGCGCTGACCAAGCCTGGGCCTGCAGCGGATACATTATTACCCTTTCCGACGGCGTGAGCGCCACCAGCGGTAAGAGCCTCACCGTGGGCGGCACCACCTACCACGGCAGTTATGAGAATACCGTCACTCTGACCTACGACAATGTACCCGATGGCAAGGCCGCCCTCTTCACCGTCACCAAGACGGACGACGCCAGCATCGTGGCTGAGACCACCGGCACATTCACGATGCCCGCCGCCGACGTCAGCGTCAGCGCCGAACTGCGCGACGCTTACACCCTCGCTCTGCCCGACGACGTGAGTGCCGACGGCAACAGCGTCACCGTGGGCAGCGACACCTACTATCTGGGCGGCACCACCGTCACCCTGAGTTATCCCACCATAAGCGAGGGCTATGAGGCGGTCTATAGCGTGAACGGCTCGCCCATCGTGGGCAACACCTTCACTATTAGCGCCAACACCGCCGTCACCGTCGCCACCACCGACGTCTGGGGTGTCACCGGCGGAGCCGACGGAACGAGCGAGGCCACGTCCTACGTCATCACCACCACCGCCGGTCTTGACCTGCTGGCCAACAAGGTGGAAGGCACGGGCGGTTACAGCCAGAACTATTACGAAGACACGTATTTCAAACTCGGCAACGATATCACCTATTCCAATACTACCGACTGGAACGCCACTGCGAGCGCTGAGGAAAACTTTACCCCCATCGGCAACACCAAATACTTCCGCGGTACATTCGATGGCGGTGGCCACACCGTCAGCGGCATACGCGTCTATAGGGGCGGCAACAACAGCACTTCTTACGATAGTTATTTGGGCCTTTTCGGCAGGACCGCCGGCATCGTGAAGAACGTCACCGTTAGCGACGCCCGCATCACTGGCTTTCGTTATGTCGGTGGCGTTGTGGGATATAACGTAGGCACTGTGGAGAACTGCCAGGCCGCAGGTACCGTTGCAATCCATGCCGTAACCAATGTTGCTAGATTTCATGGCGGTATTGTTGGCTCTAATGAAAATAATAGTAGCGTTGTAAGCGGTTGCACCAGCGCCGCCACCCTGAGCATGGCCGACGGAATCAATTGTCTAAACATCGGCGGCATCGTGGGCCGAAACGTCGGCCACATCGAGGACTGTCTTGCCCTCGGTGCCGCTGTCAGCGGCACAAGCTATTTCGGCGCCATCGTCGGATCTACTAATAATAACCTCAGCAACAACTACTACAGTGGCTGTAGCGTGAACGGCACGCCAAATGCAACCTACGTTGGCCTCGGAGGTAGTTCTTTTCCCTCCGACCGCACCCCAGAGGACGGAGCACGCGGCATCGGCCGGATAACCCTCGGCGGAAACGCCACCGTCACGGGCAGCACCGTCACCATCAGTTCTGTCGGCTATTATTACGCCAGTCAAGATATCACCCTCGGCCACGGCGAAGCCCCTGCGGGCTACAGCGACTTCATCGGCTACACCGCGAAGGATGCCAACGATAACGATGTCACCGTCAATGAGTATTCGGGCGACTGTATCTTCACTATGCCCGCCAGCGATGTAACCGTCACGGCAGAGTGGACGGCCAATGCCTCTATGGCCATCACTGCCACACCGGCCACCGTTTTCGGCGAGACCAAGTACGTGACCACGTTCTATCACGGTACGTTAGATTATCAGTTGCCGGTAGGCGCCAAGGCCTATACTGCCAGCCTGGACGGTTCCAACGTAGTTTTCCATCTTATTGGTGACGATGGCAGTGTGGTTCCGCACGGGACTGCCGTTATTGTGGTGGCCGGTGACGCCGACATCACGCTTACCAAACTGGCCTCCACTGAAGTGACTGCCTATGACGGGAACATCCTCCGGGGATCTGATACGGCTGTGACGGTGACCGCCGGAAAGGTGGATGGCAAGACGCCCTATGTGCTGAACATTTCCGGCGATAATCTGGGCTTCTACAAGTTTACCGGTGCCACCATACCTACCGGCAAGGCGTATTATTTAGTGACAGAATAAAAAGAGATTCCCGGTCAAGCCGGGAATGACAGAATATGAAAAAGACTATATTACTGATAGCCGCCCTGCTGGGCGCAGTGGCCTGGACCGGCTGCATGAAGATTGAAGAAGAACTCATTGAGGAAAAACCGGAAGTTGTGGAAGAAAAAGCCACTACCTACACCGTCACCATCCTTGCCGAAAGGAACGACGGACCGCAGACAAAGGGACTGGAGATTGGCGACGGCACCGAGGCTACGACCACGCTTCTAAAATCTGTCTGGAAAGATGGCGAGGAGGTGAAAGTCTATTTGGGTACGGATTGCATCGGCACACTGACGGCAACGCCGGACGGCGAAAATGCCCACTTGGCTACATTATCCGGCACGGTGACAACTGCCAGCATCGTCGCCAATACTACCACCCTCACCCTGCTCACCCCGCGCGAGAGCTGGGACTACACCGGGCAGGTGGGAACATTGCTGCTTACTGATGATGCGGCAAATTCCATCGAAAAGAAATACCACTACACCATGGCGTCGCCGGTGCTGGTGACAGGAGCATCTGATGATGGAGCTGGCCATTGGACCATCACCACTGAAGATGCCCACTTCACCAACCAGCAGAGCATCTACCGCCTCAGCTTCCGCTACAATGACGGCGTGAGCAAGACTGCCATCACCACCAAGTCCGTGACCATCTCCAGTGCTGGCGGCCACCTGATCCAGAGCCAGGCTGTGGACGGTTCCTCACTTGTGGAGGGTTCCGTCTCCGCCACTCTGGGCACGGCATCGGCCGACCCGTTCTTCGTAGCCCTTCGCAACGGTGATGAGACCAATGAGGAAGTGCTTACCTTCACCGTGGTGGACGGCACCGGCGTCACCTACCGCGGCACCAAGACCATCCCTGCTGAATACAAGCCCAACGGCACCTTCGTGAGCGTGAAGAACGCCTCCCTCACGGAGCGGCTGGACATCCCCCTCAGTGCGACGACTGTGGATACGGTGCTGTAGCATCAAATGAAAAGCAAACAAGGGTTTCTGACAAAGGCAGCCGCCACGCTGCTTGTGCTACTGATGGCGCTCAACGCGAACGCCATGCAAATCTTTGTCAAAACCCTTTCTGGAAAAACCATTACGCTGGAGGTGGAACCCACGGACAGCATTGAGGCTATCAAGGCCAAAATTCAGGAAAAGGAAGGACTCCCGCCAGATACTCAGCTGCTCGTTTGCAATAATATTGTATTGGACGAAGGCAAAACACTGTCGGACTACGACATCAAAAAGGAATCTACTCTGTATCTGAGAAGCACCCACCTCACCGCCTCCCCTGCCACTGTCTTCGGCGAATCTAAATACGTTACCACCTTCTATTTAAGCGCATTTCATTACCAGTTACCGGAAGGTGCCAAGGCCTACACGGCCAGCCTGGACGGCTCCAAAGTGGTCCTCCACCTGATCGGCACCGACGGCAGCGTAATTCCCGCCGACACCGCCGCCATCATAGTGGCCGGTGCCTCCAGCGTCCACCTTACCAAGTTGGACTCCACCGAAGCCACGGCCCAAGCCGGGAACATCCTGCAGGGCTGTAACGGAGCCATCGACAAACCCGCCGGAACGATATATGTGCTGAACAACTCCGAAGGAACGCTGGGATTCTACACCTTCTCCGGCGCCTCCATCCCCGCCGGCAAGGCGTACTACGTGGTGACGCAGTAGAGATGCCCGATCAGGCCGTGCATGACGGAAGGACATGTCGGGCATAACATAAATAACAGGAGGTCTCCTGTTTTATTCGCGAAAAATCGCTAAAACATATTGGTTATTCGCAAAAAATCTACCATCTTTGCCTAAAAGAATCAATTAATCGCAAGGATATGGCTATAGACTTCCTCAAAGAAATCATTTTTGCCTCGGACGACAAGGCCGAGTCCAAGATGATAGCGTACAGAGAGAAAAAGGGGCTTCTGAAGAAGATAGCCCCGCGTCTCTATACGACGAATCTTCTGGATTCGCCGGAGAGTATCGTGCGGAGGAACTTGATTGCCATCCTTGGCTGGCGCCTGCCAGGCTGCGTCATCAGCCACAAAAGTGCCTCGTCACTTAGGCCTACGGAGGGCGGTAACCTGTATGTCACCTATAAGTTTAACAGAAGGATAGAGGATATCCCCGGGCTCATTTTGAATGTAATGAAGGGTCCGGGACCTCTCACAAGTGATATCCGTTTGGGCTTGGACGAAGTCTATGCTTCTTCCGAACAGCGGTGGATGCTGGAAGTCCTGCAGCCGGACCGAAGGGGAAAAGACGGGGAAAGAAAAGGCCTGGACCGGAAAGACGTGGAAGCGCGCCTGGATACGATGATCCGGGCCGGCGGAGAGGAACGGGTAAACCAATTCCGGGACAAGGCAAGGAAAGTGGCGGCGCAGTTAGATATGGAGGCCGAGTTTGACATCTTGAACATGCTCGTTTCCGCCCTGCTCAATACTCACGAAGATTCCGTTCTGATGACTGTTGAAGGTAAGGCACGGGCTGCCGGAGAGCCGTTAGATCCTGCCCGTATCCCCATTTTTGAGGCGCTGTATGATGAATTGAGCAGCCGGTATTTCCCGGACAGACCTGACAATAACAAGTCCGAAGAGGCTTTCCGCCTGTTTTCCTTCTTCGACAGCTATTTCTCCAACTATATCGAAGGAACAGAGTTCGAGGTGTCGGAGGCTAAGCAAATTATTGAGACTGGAGTCACGCTTCCGAAGCGCGTTGACGACTCCCACGACATCCTCGGCACCTTCAAGATTCTGTCCAACCGCCAGGAGATGCACAGGACCCCTGCGACCGAGACTGCGTTCTTCGACCTGCTGCGCCATCGCCATTCCGTATTGCTGGAAGGCCGCCCCGACTGCAGTCCGGGATTGTTCAAGACGCGCAGGAACAGGGCGGGGAATACGGAGTTCGTTTCCCCGGAGCTGGTAGAGGGAACGCTGAAATACGGATTCCGTCTCTACCGGAATCTGCGGGAACCCTTTGCAAGGGCCATTTATATGATGTTTCTATGCAGTGAAGTACACCCATTTACCGATGGTAACGGCCGTGTCTCCCGGGTGATGATGAATGCCGAAATGGTGGCTTCCGGTCAGGTCCGGATCATCGTCCCGACGGTCTTCCGGGAAGACTACCTTCTGGCCCTGCGCCGCTTGAGCCGCAGCACCGACCCCGGTCCCTATATCAGCGTGATGGAAAAACTCCATCGCTTCAGCGCCAACCTCTGGGGCGAAGATTTTTATGAGCTGGATGCCTACCTGAAGTCCTGCAATGCATATGAAAAACCCGAGAATGCAAAACTGCAACTGATCGACAGAATCGGCACGAAAGAATTATGATGCGCCGCTCGGACTGAGACCCCCGGTCAAGCCGGGGGTGACGGGCTGGCTATTCGGCCGCCAGGTCGGAGAGCCAGAGCTTGAGGTCCGTCATCCAGGCGTCGCGGTAGGGGAAGTCCAGGTGGTCGGCCCAGCCGTGGCCGCCGCGGGGGTAGATGTGCAGGGCGGCGGAGACGCCGTTAGCCCGCAGGGCATCGTAGTAGCGGATGCTGTTCTCGCAGGGAACGGCCGTGTCGTCGGAGTTGGCCATGATAAAGGCCTGCGGAGTATCGGCCGTAACGTGCTTCTCGTTGCAATACTGGTCAATAAGTTCCTGCGAAGGATTTGCTCCCAGCAGGTAATAGGCCGATCCAGCGTGCGTAATGGCCGGGTCCATGGAGAGGACAGGATAGTACAGGATCTGGAAATCCGGGCGTTCCTCCGGGCAGGTGAAATGGGTAGCGGCCGTGGCAGCCAGGTGTCCCCCGGCCGAGCAGCCCGCTATACCCAGTTTCCGGAAGCCGTATTCATCGGCATGGGCCCAAAGGATGCGCATAGCCTCGTGCACATCGTCCAGCGGCACTTCATAGTGCCCGTTGGGGAGCCGATACTTTAGTACAGCATACACAATCCCCTGCTCCGTGAAATACGTGGAATTGAAGTAGCCTTCCGTCTTGTCCCACACATCTACATAACCGCCGCCCGGGCAGATAAGGATGGCCAGCCCGTTGGGTTTTTCGGGCAGGAAAACGGCCAGGGTGGGCTTGGTAACATTGGAAACGTGATTGCCATAGTCTATTTCCTCGCCTGTGAGGCCGTTGTCGGTGGGAGCTCCATCCGGCCAGAGGTTGAACATCAGATCCGGCTGCGGAAAGTTGAAAACCGGAGCCGCAGGCTGCGCCAGGGCCGATACGCCCAGCAGCAACGCAGCAAACAGAGAAAGAAGGATGTGCTTTTTCATAACGAACATCTAATTGGCTTCGGCAAATATAACTGATTACACCAGAATAACCAACAAGTGCTCTCAATGCCGCGAATACACGAAATCGCCATTCTGTGAAGTCTGCGTGTACTGGCGGCAAGGTTTTGGGGCGAAAAGACTGATTTCGCAGCCGCGAATCCAAGAAAACCTCATTCTATGCATTCTACGTGTACTGGCGGCAAACTCCAAGAAAGTCAAAGGCTCTAAAGCACGTTTTATAGTCCAGAGAGGTGATACTGTGCTTTAGAAGGGTGAAAGGACAATGAGTAAAGCACAGTTTTGAATGTAGGCGGCCGATAGCGTGCTTTAGCCAGCCGAGATGCCAACCAGAAACGTCTAAAAAAAGAATGTCCGGGAACGAAAAAGGCCCCAAAACGTTCCCAAGACAGGAAAAAACAAGTATCCGGGAACAAAAACGACTTGTTTTCGTTCCCGGACACCTTACTTAGCAGATTCGTTCGCTTATTTTTTACTAGCGAAGAAATCTTTTTCCTTACCCTCTTCAACAAGCTGCTCTACGAACACGTAGGCACCGGTCTTGGGGCTCTTTTCCATGCGGATCACCTTCACCATGTGCTTGGCACCAGCCTTAGCATCGAAGGTAGCAACTGCTTTTTTTGCCATAGTTTAGATCTCCTTTTAATTATTTGACCTCTTTGTGAAGAGTGACTTTCTTGAGGTACGGGTTGTACTTCATGCGCTCAAGACGGTCGGGGGTGTTCT
>CAMJKI010000018.1 GCA_946406355.1 uncultured Bacteroidales bacterium
TTTTCATGGTGCTAAGTAGTTGTGTTATTGTTGGCTGTAAAGGTAACCATAATTTGGCCCACTTGCAAACTTCCGTGTCTGACTAATCCTCAATTTTCTTCCTAGACCCTTGCTGGTTTCATTTTTGTTACCTATATTCGTAGAATGGTTTTGATGTGCCCGAACTATTCAGATCATACGGTTTCATCTTCATGTTCTTCTCCCGTTCAACTGGGACGGCGAGGGCTTTGTGATGGAGTATGTGCACAACATCAATCGCTGGTACGAACTGTTCAAGACTGCCGATGAAGACGATAAGTAAGATATGGTTTGACGGCGACTGGATCTACGGTCTGGGTGACGATGGGAAAACCTATCGCCAGTCCGTCCTGTGGTATTCACACCTCAGGAACGCCACCGACGAGCAGCGAGCCAAGTACGAGATCAGCACCATCGGCATCCATTGGCACGACCTGGACGAGGACGTGAGCTTCGAGAGCTTCCTGTATGCCGATGCCGAACCCACCCGCCTGCAGCATTTCTTCCTGACACATCCAGAGATCAACGTGAGCGGATTCGCCCAGAAGTACGGCTTCAGCGCTTCGCTCCTGCGCAGTTACATTAACGGCTTCAAGACGCCATCCGCTGCACGTGAGCAGGAGATTATGAACTGCATTGAGAAACTCGGCAAGGAGTATCTTGCCTTAGTCAGTTAACACGTTGACAGCTATCAAATCATCATACTATACATCTAATGCTCTTCCTCTGTTTAGAGGGTGGGGGTATAATCGATTAATTATCAATACGTTTAATAGTAATAAAGGCGAGTCCGGCCAGGACTTCACCTGTCTTTCCGTACCCGAAATTCAAACGCACTAATCATATGGACACACAAAACAAAGACTTGTACGAAGCCCCCACAATTACCGTTGTGGAGATGAAATACGAAGGCGTCATCTGCGCCAGCGGGAATGCCAACAAGAATGGTTATATCTACGATAACGTAGAAAATTGGTAACAGGAGGACAGTGAAATGAGAAACACTTTTACATATATCAGCCTGGCAGCCGCAATAATGGTGGCCGCCTGTTTCACAGCTTGCGAAAAAGTAGAAGTCTCCACGGGGGATGTAGTTCCCGAAGAGATTGTTACCCCTGCCATTACCATGTCCGTAAACGCCACCAAGGTAGGGGAAACCAAGGCCCTTTCTGACGACGGCTCTGCCATCACGTCCACCTGGACGCAGGGCGATAAAGTAGAAGTCTGGACCAGCGACGGCACCACCACTAAATACGGCACCATCACCGCCCAGAACAGCGGGCCAAGTACCAGGCTCTCCGGCACATTGGACTCCACCCCTTCTGACAGCGAGTCGCTCCTGCTGAAGTATCTTTCACCGAATTACTCCACTCAGGACGGCACCCTCACGGGCAGCGCCACCAGCATTGACAAAGTGTGCGACTACGCTACGGCCACTGTTACCGCCACTGTGGCTGGCGGTTCCGTCACTACTAACGATGCCGCTTTCACCAGCCAGCAGGCCATCCTGAAACTGAACCTTAAAGACGGCAGCGTGGGCATCACCTCCGACGTCCGCCAGCTGACAGTCACGCTCGGCGGCCAGACCGTCACCGTCGACCGCACCCCCGCCGCAGGGCCCGTCTACGTGGCTGTGCCCGCCGCCTCGGGCAGCATCGTCTTCTATGCCGCCAAAGGCAAGTACCTCTACACCAAGAGCGTCAGCAAGACCCTCACGGCCGGACACCTCTATCCCGTCAACCTCAGCATGTCAATCGTGGAAGGCGCACTCTCCGGCCTCTTCAGCGTCAGCGCAAGCAAGAAAGTCTACTTCTCGAAGGGCAACCTGATGGCCGACTTCAACAGCCCAGGAAACAGCTACACTTGGAGTTTTGCCATCAACCAGTGGGGCTGCGTGGGCAATCACGCCGCCAACAACGCCATCAACGATAACGGCTCCGTCTCGGTAGCCGGTTCGGTGGACCTCTTCGGCTGGAGCGCCACTAACTACAACACATACGGAATCGATAGCTCAACATATGGTCAACACTACCGCGGCGATTTCCGCGACTGGGGCACCAATGCTATCAGCAACGGCGGCAACACGGCCAACCTGTGGAGCACCATGAGCGATACCGAATGGGATTACCTCAAAAGCCACGCCACTTGGGGCATGGCCACCGTGGTTGGCGTCTGCGGCCTCATCATCCTGCCCGACAACTATTCCGGCACTCCCATCACCTCCGGATACGGCAACAAATGGGACACCAACACCATCGACGAGGCCTCCTGGGCCTCCAACTATGAGGCCTACGGCGCAGTGTTCCTTCCCGCTGCGGGCTACCGCACCGGCACGGAAATGTTCTACGATCCTTCTTTTAATGCCGGAAACAGACGCGGCTACTACTGGTCGTCTAGGTCCTACGAATATGGCGGCAACTATGGCGGTTACTTCGTGCTTTTCGATAATACAGGCTTCTACTCCCAATACGACAGCGCCGGCCACGTCGGAAAATCCGTGCGCCTCGTCCGCGTCGCCAACTGATTTTTTTAACCGACTCCTGCTACACCGCCATCTCTTCAGTTGAAGGGGTGGCGGCTTTAACAAGATACTGTAAATGCTCAAGAAATAGCTTGGAATCACTCGCATCAGCACTTTGAAGGCCGATAGTCCATGCGGAAAGAGGAACCCCTGCCACTTCTTCGGTATTCAAAAGCGTGTTCACGTCTTGTAAATAATCCTCATCATCTCCAGGATACTTCTCGTAATACACAGAACCATCATCCTCGCCATCTGTAAATGTGACGATGGATGCGCTGAAAAGGTCCGCCGGATAATACGCGTTCTGAAGTGTTCGGATAGATTCCTTGACAGAGTAATACAACAAGGTCATAAAACGCCATTCTACCACATTCTATCGCGTATTTAACAGAAAAAGGATGTCATAGAATGACATCCTTCGTGCCTCGGGCGGGAATCGAACCCGCACGGCCGTTTCGGGCCAAGGGATTTTCGTACCACTATGGCTTTCGCCACCATTCTGTTTGTGGTCTGGACTATTCCTTCACCATAGGGCCAGGCCCTTTAGGTGTGTCGTGTCTAGTCTCTGCACCTTCCTCTTCTCAGAGGCTTGGCTCAAGATTGCCATCAGCATTACCTGTTAAGGTTTCCTTGAATTTACGACATTCTACATCTCTCTTTTCAGAGAGTGCACTCAATTATGTCTAAGTCCCTCGTGTCTACCATTCCACCACCAAGGCGGGAGGTTGGGATTGCAAAGATACTGCTTTTTTGGGAATATTGCTATTTTGGCAAGGTTTTGAGCAATGCGCCGAAGCCGGCGGGGCGCACGAGCGGTGCTGGGGGGAGTCCCGGGGCAGTCAGCGGCGCCTTGGTGACCGTTCCGGTGGAAAGAGCAAGTACCTTGGCCAGCATGGTCTCGGAAGGGTCTCCCAGCGGGATGGCCTCCCTGGGGTTATCCTTCACTTCATAATCGGCCGGAATACCATTGGGCATGCTGAGCGTAACGCCATCTTTGTCGGCATAGCGGGAGGCAATTACATACATGCCCCATCCGGCCAGTTTCTCCTTCCCCTCTTCGGCATCGATACCGTCTTCATCGGACAGGGCGTCAAAGAAATCTTCGGCCTGGATAAGGAAGCCGCCGCAGAACTTGCCATAGGTTTTTTCGCCCACCAGCACAACATCCATATAGGGTTTCAGACCGCAGATAAGCGCCTCCGAGGCCGATGCGGTGTCGTCGGTGGTAATAACCCAAAGCTTTTTGATGCAAGGATTCACCTGGGCGGGATGCACCTTGTATTTGCCGGAGCCACTTGACGCATCTATCTCATACTCTGCGGCAAAAGGAGTTTCCAATCTATCCTTATAATACTCGTTCAGGTCTTTGTTATATACATCCCGGTTAAAGACGCTTCCGGCATTCACTTCCGAAAGGGGAGCCAGCATAGACGCCAGTACGGCACTGGTAACAGTATATCCGCCGCCATTGTAGCGGAGATCCAGCACCAGCTCCTCTATTCCGTCGGCCTTGAACCGGCGGAAGGTCTCCTCCAAGTCGCGACAGGCGTCCATGGTAAAACTGGTAAAATGCAAATAACCTATCTTCTTACCTTCCGCCTGCAAGGTCAAGGCCGTCTGAACAGGGTTCTCATATTGCTGAACGGCTGTCAGCGTTACGCTGTTGCCGTTATTCAGGCCCAGTTTCACGGTTCCGCCGCCATATATCTTTTCGTTCACCAGGGTTTTGTAATTGTCCGGCGTCATTTCCTTCCCGTCCAGGGTAAGGATTATATCGCCCCGTTTGAGTCCGGCCCCGGAAGCGGGAGAATCGGCGTAGGTATAGCGCACAACGGCGCAAACACGGCTATGAGAGGCGTTCGCATAATACAGGCCGAAATCGAAGCCCAGGCTTAGTTTACTACCGGTAACCGTGCCGATAAAACCGCTGCAATCGTCATAGAGCCGGGTCCACTTGTCTTCCAAATCCCCGTTTTTGTAACGCATGGACTCCACCTTTTGGAAGGGATCTTCGCTGTAGGTCCATGAGGAAAACCCGTCGGCCACCTCCGCTTCCCACAGATAGTAGGTTTTCATGAGGTTATAGGCAAACACATTCCCATAGTACGTGGTATCGTAAAGCCCGATGACGTCTTTTACGCATCCAACAGGCACAAGCAGCAAAACTGCCAGCAGGAAAGGCCGAAAATGTTTCATCAAAAATACTTCTTTTCATCCCGGTACAGAGCCAGGAAAATAAACAGCAGCACGGTAAAAGCCCAAAGCGAAGACCCGCCGTAACTGAGGAAAGGCAGCGGAATGCCGATAACCGGCATCAGTCCCACGGTCATGCCCACGTTAATAAACAGATGCATAAATATACACGCCGCCACACAATAGCCATAAATGCGGGTAAACTTACCCCGGCAGCTTTCGGCATCCAGGATAATCCGCACTATCAGGAAAACATACAGCAAAATAACTATCAGACAGCCCACAAAACCCCATTCTTCGCCCACGGTACAGAAAATAAAGTCCGTAGACTGTTCCGGCACAAAGCCGAAGGTGGTCTGGGTGCCCTGCAGGAAGCCTTTTCCAAAAAGGCCGCCGGAGCCGATGGCAATCTTGGACTGGTTCACATTGTACCCCACGCCGGAGAGGTCTTCCTTCAGACCCAGCAGCACTTCTATCCTCCCCCGCTGATGCGGCTGCAGCACATCCTGGAAGATATAATCGGCCGAAAAAACCAACAGCACCCCCGCCAGGAAAACCAGCAGCGTAATCCCCAGGAAAGCGTCCCTTTTCCTATAGACATACACGCCCAGAAAAGGAAGGGCCATGAAACTGAGCGCCAGCAGGATATACACCGGTTTAATCTTCAGGAGGAAGCTCCAGTAATAGTGCTGCGTTTCGCCGGGTTCCGGAACCCAGGTTACCGCCGATATCCAGTCCATATGGGCCTGCACGGCGTTGCACACCCATTCCCAGGCCGAGGGAAGCAGGGCCATCAGCACCACAAAGCCTCCACCCAGGGCCAGCCGGCGCCAGAAATCTCCGAAAAAGGCATTACACAGCACCAGCACGCCCAACAACAGAACGATGGCCCAGTAAGAGCCCAGCACCAGCGTAGAAATGAACAGGACTATCACCAGGCCAATCAGGCCCAGCCACCAGCCGGACAGCCCCTCCCGGTACAGCACAAAAATGAATCCGGCATACACCAGGGCCGACCCGGTTTCGCTCTCGCCCACAATCACCAGCATGGGAACGGCAATAATAAGGGCGGCCAGCACAAAGTCTTTAAGGCGGGTCAGCTTTATCCCCTGCCGGCTAAGGAAAAAAGCCAGTAGGAGCGAGGTTGTAATTTTGGACAATTCGGCCGGCTGGAATTTCACAGGCCCCAGTTCGAACCAGGAGTGGGAACCCTTTACGTCCTTGGAAACGAATATCACCAGTACCAGAAGTCCCAGCACAATGGCATACAGAGGAATGGGAAACGCCTCCCACAATTTGGGCGGAATCACGTACAGGATGAGCCCCGCCAGGCCGAAAGCCGTGAGCATCCACACGAACTGCTTGCCGCTGCGGGCCGTCCAGGAAAAGATGGACGGGGGATTGGTGGAATGGATAGAGGCATAAATACTTACCCAGCCGATGAACACCAGCAGCAGGTACGTCCCCACCAGCGCCCAGTCGATGGACTGCCGCAAACGCCGCTCCGGTATTACCCCCTCCCTTGGCATTTAATCGGTTTTTACGCGGGACATCAGGTCCCTGGATTTCATCTGCTCTTCCAGACTCTGGCGCTTCACCGTGCCCTTCAGGTACTTCTCTACCATCAGCGACGCAATGGGCGCGGCATATGTGGCACCGAAACCGCCGTTTTCCACATAGGCGGCAATGGCAATCTTGGGATTGTCCATGGGCGCGAAGCAGATGAACACGGAATTATCGGCACCGCGGGGGTTTTGCGCCGTACCCGTTTTGCCGCATACGTCCAGCGAGTCGATATGTGCCACCCAGGCCGTTCCACCCATGCCGGCGCCGGAATTCACCGCCCGCCACATGCCGCGGATTAGCTTGGTAAAATGCACCGTATCTACCTTGGTGTACTGGCGCTCGGTGAAGCGCGAATCTATTTCCACGCCTTCCGAGGCTTTCACAATGTGCGGAATGTAGTAATGCCCCCGATTGGCGATGGTGGCGCAGAGGTTGGCCAGGTGCATGGGCGTTGCCAGGATTTCTCCCTGGCCGATGGAAAGCGAAATAACCGTAGTGGAATTCCAGCGGCCACGCCCATAGGCCTTGTTGTAGGTTTTGGAGGTGGGAATGCTGCCCGCCAGTTCGGCCGGGAAATCGCTCCCCAGCTTGCGCCCAAAGCCGAAACTCTCTACATATTCGTGCCAGGCGTCCAGCGCTTCGGCCACATTGGCGTACTTCTTATTGTCCAGAATGTTCTTGAGCACATAGCAGTAATAGGCGTTGCAGCTCATCATGATGGACTCTTCCATGTTGATGGGGCTCTTGTGCGCATGGCAGCCCAGTTTGTGCCCCGATCCAAAATGGTACCCCTGCGAGCAAGGGTAGGTATAACTGGGCTGGAGCACGCCTTCCTGCAGGCCGATAAGCCCGTTCACCAGCTTGAAAACCGAACCCGGCGGATAGGACGCCTGCACAGCCCGGTTGTACATGGGCTTGTAGGGATTGCTCACAATCTCGTTATAGTGCTTGCCGATATCGGCCAACTGCTCCACGTCGATGCCCGGCGAAGACACCAGCGCCAGAATCTCTCCCGTGGAAGGTTCGATGGCTACTATGGAACCCACCTTGTTCCGCATGAGTTCCTGGCCGTACTGCTGCAGTTCGGCATCGATAGTAGTTACGATGTCATGCCCGGGAATGGCCTCCTTGTCTTCGGCGCCGTCCTTATAGGGCTGCTCAATCTGGTTACGCGAATTGCGCAGATAAATGTGATAACCTTTCTCTCCGCGCAAGTCCACTTCCCGCGCCGCCTCGATACCCGTCATACCGGCATAATCCCCGCTCCGGTACTCTCCGGGATGGCTGTCGATATAGGCCTGGTTCACCTCCGACACATAGCCCAGCAGATTGCCGCCGGCATTTACCGGATAGTCCCGGATGCCACGCACCTGCCCCTTGAAGCCGGGAAAGCGGTACTTCACCTCGTCGAAACGCATATAGGTTTCGGCCGGAACGGTGCGGAGCATGGTTACGGACTGGAAGCCGATGGAGGCGCGCCGGCGGTTGTACTCCTGCAGGCGGGCCCGGATAAAGGAAGGTTCCACCCCCAGCACCGTAGCCAGGGCCACCGTATCGAAAGCCTGCACCTCCCGGGGGCTTACCAGGATGTCGTAGGCCACCTTGTTGCCCACCAGGATTCGCCCGTTGCGGTCGTAAATAACCCCACGGGTGGGATAGATGGTTTCGTAAATGGTGGAATTCCTTTCGGCGTCCTCCTTGTAGCGGTTCTGCAGGATTTGAATGGAAAAAATCTTGCCCAGGAGAAGCAGAGCTGCGATTCCCAGGCCGATAAAGAGACGGATATGACGTCCGTCGGAACTCATTTCCGCGAATCCGGAGCCAGCAGGTTCACCACCAGCAGAGAGAGGCCGGAGCTCACCGCCAGAGAGGCGGCAAAGCGGATGGCATTGAACGCGAACGGGCGGGTGCCGGCCCCATCGGCCCAGATATATACCACCAGGAAGATAGCCACGGAAAGGACAACGGCCATTGCCACCTTGCCAAAGCCGCTGCGATGAATGGAGAAATCCTCTTCACGCGCAAAGAGTTCTTCGCCGAAAAAGAGCCGGATAATGGCGTTTCTGGCAAAAGCCACAGGCACCAGGGCCAGCGCGTTGAGCCCCAGCAGACCCTCCGACAGGAAATCGACCGTGAGCCCGGTGGCAAATGCAATCACCAGGGAGGCGTATGTAATTACGCGGATGGGCATGCAGAGAACCATCACCGGCAACAGCGTCACTATTACGTACGGTGAGAAATTGGCGTACGTGCTAAGGAGCAGCTGGGCAACCAGCAGGAACAGATAGATGAGCCAGAATCCGGGTTTTTTCATGGCAGGAACTCCTCAATTTCGTCAAACGCGGTGTTGTGCACCACGGAAACATACCGGATAGCGCTGAAGTCCTGGAACAGGGTAACGGTAATTTCGTTGGTAGCGCCGTTGATAATGCGGGAGTCTCCCGCCACGCCCAGGGGGATGTCCGGCGGGAACAGCAGGGAATGGCCGCTGGTGTACACCGTATCTCCCGGATTGTACTTGTACTGGAGAGGAATCTCCTTCAGAATAGCGCCCCTGCTGCCGACGCCGTCCCACACCAGCAGGCCCGTACCTCCTTCCAGGCCCAGGCGGGCGCTGATGGAGATATCGGCATGCTGGAAAGAGAAGGCATAGGCATGGTGGGCGCTCACGGCGTCTATCATGCCCACCACTCCGTTGCGGGTTATGATGCCCGACTTTTCCTGGATGCCGTCTTCGTAACCCCGGTTAAGGATCAGGTAATTGTGCTGCGTGTTGCGGCTCATCTTTACCACCTCGGCCGGAATTACCACAAAGCCCGCTTCCTGCTGCAAAACGGTGCCCAGGGTGTCCGTATGCGCGCGGCGAAGTGCCTCGCGGGTTTCCATAAGGTCCTTGAGAAGGGCTGCGTTTTCCAGGGAAAGTTCCTTGTTGGTCTTAGACAGGCTGAAGAAATTCTGCACCCGCTGCGTACTTCCCCATACCGTTCCCATAAAGCCGTGTGCACCCCGGGACAGCCAGAGGCGCTGCAAATTGGCATTGCGGGAGAGTAATTGCAACGACGCAATCTCCAGGACGATGAAGATTGCGAGGCTGATAAGACGGGGAATGACCTTCCAGGAGCGCATGGTTCTATCGCATGAGGAAGGAGTAGTTGTCTGTATTCTTGAGGGCGATGCAGGTGCCCCGGGCCACGGCGCGGAGCGGATCTTCCGCCACGTGGAACGGGATGTTCACCTTTTCCGAAAGCCGCTTGTCCAGGCCGCGGAGCAGGGCACCGCCACCGCTGAGGAAGATACCGTTTTCCACAATATCCGAGTACAGTTCCGGCGGGGTTTGCTCCAGCACCTGCTGGATAGATGCTTCCAGACGGGCGATGGACTTGTCCAGGCAGTGGGCAATTTCCTGGTAGGGAATAAGCGCCTCTACCGGGTGGCCGGTCATGAGGTTGGGACCGCGCACCAGGAACGGCTCCGGCTCTACGTCCAGCGAAGGGATAACGGCACCCACGGCTATCTTGATGCGTTCGGCCGTGGTTTCACCCACCTTAATCACATGCTGCTGACGAAGGTAGTTCTGAATATCGGCCGTGAAAACGTCACCGGCTACGCGGATGGAATCCTGCTGCACGATGCCGCCCAGGGAAATGACGGCGATTTCCGTGGTGCCGCCGCCGATATCCACCACCATGTTGCCCTTAGGAGCCTCCACATCCAGGCCGATACCCAGCGCAGCCGCCATGGGTTCGTAGATGAGATATACATCCCGGCCGCCGGCATGCTCCGAAGAGTCTCGCACAGCACGGATTTCCACTTCCGTGGAACCCGAAGGGATGCCCACTACCAGCTTAAGGTTGGGAGCGAAAAGGCTGCGGTGACGGGAGTTCACCTGCTTGATGAAGCCGCGGATCATCATTTCGGCCGCGTTGAAGTCGGCGATAACGCCGTCCCGGAGCGGGCGCACGGTCTTGATGCCGGGGTTGGTTTTTTCGTGCATCAGTTTGGCCTTCTGGCCCAGGGCGATACACTTCCCTGTCTGGTTGTCGATAGCAACGATGGAGGGCTCGTCCAGGGCAATCTGGTCATTTTGGAAAATGACAGTATTGGCCGTGCCCAAGTCTATTGCGAGCTCTTGATTTAAAAAGCGGAACGCCATATTTTGTTATCTATTTATCTATAACGGAATAATCGTTCAAAATTACGAAAAAAAACTTATATTCGCATAAAGATTTTGGACCATGGGCAGAAAAAGATATCTGATTGTGACGGCAGGCGGGGTGGGGACCCGAATGGGGGGTAGCGTCCCTAAGCAATTCCTGGAACTGGAGGGAAAACCCATCCTCCGGCTCACGCTGGAACGCTTTCTGGAAGCCGATCCGGACATTCACATCATCACTACCCTTCCGGAAGCCCACGTGGTTCCCTGGCGGCAGTACTGCCTGCAGGAAGGCTTCCATTGCCGGCAACGCCTGGTAAAAGGCGGCTTCACCCGCTTCCATTCCGTTAAAAACGCCCTGGAACACGTTCCGGATGGGGTTTTGGTAGCCGTGCACGACGGCGTGCGCCCGCTGGTATCGGCCGCATTCATCCGCCGCATGTGGGAGGAAGCCGAAAATGTGCCCGCCCTCATCCCCGTACGTCCCGTAGTGGAAACCCTCAAGGTGCTGGAGCGCCGTTCCGACGGCCGGCTGGTATCTACCGGAGAGGTGGCCGACCGCAGCCGCATCTTCGGGGCCCAAACCCCGCAAATCTTCCATAGCGAAGACCTTAAGGCCGCCTACAGCCAGGGTTTCGACACCCTTTTCACCGACGACGCCTCCGTGGCCGAGAAATACGGAATAGCGCTCACCTTCACCGAAGGCGAGCGCTTTAACCTCAAAATCACTACTCCTGAAGACCTGGAGCTTGCCAAAGCAATTGCTCCGCTAACCTATTGGCGGCCTGAATAACTCGTATTCTGAAAATCCTTTACCCACACCTGGCGCTCGATGGGTTCGTCCAGGGAGATCATGGTGTCGGTGGACTGGATGTAGGGAATCTTCTGAATGGTATTCAGCAGCACTTCCATCAGGTGGTCGTTGTCCAGGCAGTAGAGCTTGGCCAGGATGGCGTATTTGCCCGTAATGAAGTGGCATTCCACAATTTCCGGGATGCGCTTGAGATTGGCGATTACTTCCGGATATTTGGTAGACTCCGACAAGGAGATGCTCACAAAGGCGCAGACATTCAGTCCCAGGGCCTGCGGTTTAACCAGAAGGCGGGAGCCGGTAATAACACCGTTGGCTTCCAGACGCTTTACCCGCTGATGGATGGCCGCACCGGAAACGCCGCACTCACGGGCAATCTCCAAGAAGGGCATACGGGCGTTCTTCACCAGGAAGGACAGGATTTTCTGGTCTATTTGGTCGATGTGGTAACTGCTTGCCATAAACTTTCAGTCTTTAACTTTGCGCCACAAAATTACAAAAAATTTTTATTTTTTACTCCTTTTTTTGAATTTTGTGGTAGGTTCCGACTGGTTAATGATTGCCAGACAATCAGCCTCGGTCAAAGAGGCTGCATCCGTTCCTTTAGGAATTTTATAATTGGAATCTCCCTTCTTAATATAAGGGCCATAACGTCCGTTCACCACCTTGATATCCCCATAATCGGCCAGGAAAGTACCGGCCGGCTTTTCAACCTCGGCCTCCTTCACCAGCTCCACGCAGGCGTCCAGGGAAATGGTGAGCGGATCGGCATTGCGGGGCAGGCGCACATTCTTGTCGCCATACTTGAGATACGGGCCAAAGCGGCCTTTTACAGCCACTATGTCCACCCCGTTGTACTGACCCACGGTGCGAGGAAGTTCCAGCAGTTTGAGCGCTTCCTCCAGGGTAAGCGTTTCAATAAGCTGCCCCTTGCCCAGCGAGGCGCTCTGGCGGTTTTCGCCGTCGCCCTTCTGTACATAGGCGCCAAACTTGCCAAAGGCGGCTATCACCTTCTGACCGTCGGGAGCAACGCCCAGTTCGCGGGTTACCTTGCTGTAGGTCTTCTCGGCCAGCACATTCTCCACATGGGCATGGAACGGCGTATAAAAAGCTTCAATGGCATCCCGCCAAGGCTTCTTTCCTTCGGCCACCTCGTCAAAATCGGTTTCCACAGTGGCGGTGAAGTCATAGTCCAGGATGTCGGTGAAATGCTCTACCAGATAATTGGTTACAATTACGCCGATCTCCTGCGGCAGCAGTTTGCTCTTTTCGGTCCCCACTACCTCGTTCTTCTGGGAGGAGCGGATGGTGTCACCGGACAAGGTGTAGTTGGTTACCCGGTAAACCTGGCCCTCTTTGTCGCCTTTTACCGCATAACCGCGGCCCTTGGTGAGGGTTTCCACGGTTGTGGCATAAGTGGAAGGACGGCCGATGCCCAGTTCCTCCAGTTTCTTTACCAAAGTGGCCTCCGAGTACCGCTGGGGCGGCTGGGTATACTTGCAAAGGGCCGAAATGCCCTTCTCCAGCAGGATATCGCCCACCTGCATCTGCGGCAGCATCACTTCTTCTTCGGACATATCGGCATCGTCGTCGCGTCCCTCGCGGTACACCTTCATGAAGCCGTCGAAAAGCAGCTCCGTAGCCTGAACGCCATAACGTTCCGGACGCTTGTCGGAAGCTACTTTCAGGCTGGTGTTCATCACGCGGCTTTCGGCCATCTGGGAGGCCAGGGTGCGCTTCCAGATTAGCTCGTACAGCTTCTTCTCCTGGGCCGTTCCTTCTATCTCCACCCGGTCGATGTAGGTAGGGCGGATGGCTTCATGCGCTTCCTGTGCACCCTTGGACTTGGTGCGGTACTGACGGGAATGCAGATACTCCTCTCCGTAATTGCCCAGGATATAATTCTTTGCCGTATTGATAGCCAAAGTAGACAGGTTGGTGGAGTCGGTTCGCATGTAGGTGATGAGACCCCTCTCGTACAGCCCCTGGGCCAGGCGCATGGTGGTGGATACCGGGAAATGCAGCTTGCGGGCGGCCTCCTGCTGCAGGGTAGAAGTGGTGAAGGGCGGCGCGGGAAAACGCGTTCCTTCCTTTTTTTCCATGGATTCAATCCGGTAGGTGGCGCCGATGCTGTCGGCAAGGAACTGCCGGGCTTCCTCCTCCCCGGAGAAACGGGCATCCAGCGTAGCCTTTACGGTAATTGATGTCTGCAACGGGCAGAAGTTGGCCTCTACCCTATAATAAGGTTCACTCTTGAAGTCGATGATTTCCTTTTCACGGTCCACAATCAGGCGCAGCGCAACGCTTTGCACACGGCCTGCGCTCAGCTTGGGCTGGATTTTGCGCCACAGGATGGGAGACAGTTCAAAACCTACCAGGCGGTCCATCACACGGCGGGCCTGCTGGGCGTTCACCAGGTTCATGTCTATGTCACGGGGATGCTGGATGGCTTCCAGGATGGCGTTCTTCGTAATCTCGTGGAAAACAATCCGGCGGGTCTTTTCCCGGGGCAGGCCCAGGGTTTCCGACAGGTGCCAGGATATAGCCTCTCCTTCACGGTCTTCATCGGAGGCCAGCCATACGGTTTCGGCTTCGGCCGAGAGCTTTTTCAAATCGGCCACCACCTTGCGCTTGCCGGCTGGAATTACATACTCCGGCTGGAATCCATGCTCTACGTCCACACTGAGCTTATGCTCTTCCAGGTCCCGGATATGGCCTACGGAGGCCTTTACCAGATAATCTTCTTTCCCCAGATAATCCTGAATGGTTTTAACCTTGCCCGGGGACTCCACAATCACTAAGTTTTTTCCCTGCATAGTCTGTCTGTTTGGGGGCCGAAGCCCGAATTCTTTTGCAAAGTAAAGCAGAATCGGGGCAATTTTCCAAATTTTCTGATTAATTTTGTAATCTGGATTCCTTGGCAAGACCTTAGGTCTTGTGCGGGTACAAATTTTTTTGAGATGACAGAGACCACCAAAAAGAAAATCGTCAAATGGTTCTGGATTTTGCTGCTCGCCCCCATCGCGGCGCTGCTGCTCATGCTGTGCATAGTCTGGGCCTTTGCCGATATCCCGTCTATCGAAGAACTGGAGAACCCGGATTCCAAGCTGGCCACCCAGGTCATTGCCGAAGAAGGGGAAATCCTTACCACTTACCATATAGAGAACCGTACCTTCGTGGGCTACGAGGAGCTGGCCCCCTCGCTGGTGCAGGCCGCCGTGGCTACGGAAGACAAGCGCTTCTACAAGCACTCCGGCGTAGATATCTGGTCGCTGGCCCGCGTGTTATTCAAAACCCTCCTGTCCCGGGACTCCTCCCAGGGCGGCGGCTCCACCATCACCCAGCAGCTGGCCAAAACGCTGTATCCCCGCGGAGAGCATGTGGGTAAGGTAAAGATGGTATGGATTAAATTAAAGGAGTGGATCACCGCCATCAAGCTGGAGCGCAACTACACCAAGGAAGAGATTGTGGACATGTACCTGAACGCCATCTTCTTCGGGTCCAACTCCTATGGCATCTCATCGGCCGCCAACCAGTTCTTTGGGAAACACCCCTCGGAACTGCTCACGGAGGAAAGCGCCGTGCTGGTGGGTATGGTAAACAAGCCTACGCGCTATAACCCCTCCATCAATCCGGAGAACGCCCTCAAGCGCCGCAACCTCGTTCTCAGCCGCATGCAGGAAATGAAATACCTTACCAAGGCCGAATGCGACTCCCTGCAGCAGCTGCCCATTAACCTGCACACCCGCACCGGAGACCGCACCACCGGCGTCGGCCCCTATTTCCGGGATATGCTGCGCCGCACCATGTCGGCCGGCAAGCCCAAGCGTTCTTCCTACGCCACAGCGGAAGACTACCGGGTAGATTCCCTCCTGTGGGCCGACGACCCGCTGTACGGCTGGCTGAACAAGAACACCAAGAGCGACGGCACGCAGTACGACCTGGACCGGGACGGCCTGCGCATCTACACAACCATCAATTATAAGATGCAGCGCTATGCCGAGGAAGCCATCGCCGAACATCTGGGCAAGGACCTGCAGAAGGCCTTCTTCCGGGAACTCAAAAACCGCAAGAACGCTCCCTTCACGTCCGATACGGACAAGAAGGTGATTGAAACCACCCTTAAGCAGGCCCGCCGCTGGAGCGACCGTACACGCATGATGAAGGCCTCCGGCCATACCGATGCCGAAATTGAAAAAAGCTTCTCGGAACCGGTACAGATGCGGGTCTTCTCCTGGGACAAGCCGGGATATCGGGACACCCTCATGACACCGGACGACTCCATCCGCTACTACAAGTCCTTCTTCCGGGCGGCCTTCATGGCCATTGAACCGGGTACCGGACATGTAAAGGCCTACGTGGGCGGTCCGGACTACCGCTACTTCAAATACGACAACGTCCGGCAGGGCCGCCGCCAGGTGGGCTCCACCGTAAAGCCTTTCATCTACACCCTGGCCATGGAAAGCGGCATGACGCCGTGCGACCCTGTGCGCAATTCCCCGGTGGTCATCGTCACCAACGGAGACCAGACCTGGTCTCCTACCGACACCCACGCCGACGGCACCATGGTAGATCTTACCTGGGGCCTGGCGCACAGCTCCAATTCCGTATCGGCCTTCCTCATGCAGCAGCTGGGGCCGGAATCCATGGTGGACATGATGCGCAAGATGGGCATCGGCGGCTTTATAGACCCGGTGGTTTCCCTGTGTGTGGGCGCGGCCGACCTGTCGGTTTACGACATGGTCACCGCCTATAATACCTTCCCTTCCGGCGGTATCTACACCAATCCGCTGTTCGTTACGCGGATAGAAGACAGCGACGGCAACATCCTGGGCAGTTTCTCGGACCGCAGGCACGAGGTCCTCTCGCTGCGGGCCACCGGCGAAATGGTGCACATGATGCAGGCCGTAGTGGATGGCGGCACCGGCGCCCGGCTCCGTTTCCGCTATGGTCTCAAGGGAGAAATCGCGGGTAAGACCGGCACCACCAACGACAATTCCGACGGCTGGTTCATCGGCTACACGCCGTCCATTACCGCCGGCGTATGGGTAGGCGCCGAAGACCGCTACGTACATTTTACCAACAACAATCTGGGACAGGGCGCCAACATGGCCCTTCCCATCTGGGGTCTCTGGATGCAGAAGGTTCTCAAAGACGGAACCCTGGGCATATCGGCATCGGAGGTATTCCCCGAGTGGGCGCATGAATCCTTCTGCACGCCGCAGACGGAAGATTCCACCCCGGAAAAGTCAGACCTTGAAAATTACTACTTCGAATAATGGCCAAGTATCAGTCTATCGCAGTTATTTACGGAAGCGACTCCTCCGAATGGGAAGTGGCCTGCCGCAGCGGAGAATTCACCGCCTCGCGCATCGACGAGTTCCAGTACGATGTATATGAGATTTTCGCCCGTTTCGGCAAATGGAAGCTGGTGGCCATGCGAAAGGCCAATTCCATGCGAGTACCGTTCCCGGAAGGAGCACAGCCCGATGTAGATAAATCGGACTTCTCCGTAATGGTGCTGGGCGAAAAGATCAAGTTCGACTTCGCCTATATCATGCAGCACGGTGCCCCCGGAGAAACCGGCCTGCTGCAGGGCTATCTGGAAATGCTGGGCGTGCCGCATTCCAGCTGCAGCGCCTTCGTTACCACCGTGGCCTTCGACAAGTATTCCTGCAAAAGCTATCTGCGCGGGGCCGATTATGTAAAGCTGGCTCCGGACGCCTTTATCCGGCAGGGGGAAGACATTGAAACCTTCAGCGCCAAAACTGTAGCCGCGCTGGGACTTCCCGTGTTTGTAAAGCCCACCTCGGCCGGTTCCAGTTTCGGCATTTCCAAGGTAGAAAAGGCCGAAGACCTGCCGGAAGCCATCCGCTATGCCTTCAAGGAAGGAGATACGGTTCTGGTAGAGGCCGCCATCACCTGTGAGCACGAACTTACCTGCGCCGTGTATTTCGACGGTATAGAGCCTAAGGCTCTTCCGGTAATTGAGATAATTTCCACTACCGGCTGGTTCGACTACGACGCCAAATACAACGGCTTCAGCCGGGAGGTATGCCCGGCCCAGATTCCGGACGCGCTTACCAAACAGATCCAGGAAATTTCCTGCCGCATCTACCGGCGGCTGGGATGCAAGGGTCTGGTGCGTATGGACTACATTTCGGCGCCGGATGGCATCTACTTTCTGGAAGTGAACATTATCCCCGGCATGACCAACGCTTCGCTGGTGCCCAAGATGATACGAGCCTCCGGCATGAGCATCACCGATTTCCTCACTACAATCATCGAGAACTCCTAAATGCTCCTGGTCGATTTCATCAAGCAGGGGGTATCGGCGCTGGAGGGATTGTATCCCACGGCCGAGGCGCGCAGCATTGTGCTTATGCTGTGCGAGGAACTGATTGGCACCAAGAGCTATACGCACATTGTAGAGCCGCAGTTCGAGATTGACAAGAAATCCGTGCAACCGCTGGCCGAAGCCATGGTGCGCCTGCAGGCCGGAGAACCCATCCAGTATGTGATCGGCCGGACGGAATTCTGCGGCTATACCTTCCGGGTTACCCGGGATGTGCTCATTCCCCGTCCGGAAACCGAGCTGCTGGTACGGGAGGCCATCAAAATTGCCGGCCGCATCAAGCGGATGCGCATTCCCTACGGCAAATCGGCCGATCCCGTGCGCGTGCTGGACCTCTGCACCGGCTCCGGCAACATTGCCTGGAGCGTGGCGCTGGCGGTACCCGGCACCCGCGTGGTGGGCGTGGACATTTCCGAAGAAGCCCTTTCCGTAGCCCGGAACCAGGATTTCTCGGCCCTCCTCAAGTCGCAGGGCGCCCTGGCTCCCACCTTCGTAGCGGCCGATATCCTGGACACCGAGCAGGAATTCAATTACGGGGAATTCGACCTCATCCTGTCTAACCCGCCCTATATCATGGAAAAAGAACGGCCCATCCTCCGCCGCAACGTGGTGGACTATGAGCCCGCCCGGGCCCTCTTTGTCCCGGACGACAATCCGCTGCTGTTCTACAAGGCCGTGGCCCGCTGGTCGGAGCGTTTCCTTTCGCCCGAAGGCAAGGGATTAACGGAGATTAATGAGGTACTGGGCAAGGAAACCGAGGCCCTCTTCCGCGAAAACGGTTTCTCCCAAACCGACCTGGTTAAGGACTTCTACGACAAAAACCGCTTCGTCTTCTATATGCGGTAAAGTTATTTGATGCGAAAATCTTTTTCGCCACTACCCATAACAGCCGTTTCATAGGCCTCCAAGGCCGGTTCCCATAGTTATCCGTGTTATTTTTCATAACACGGATAACTTTTTGGTACTTTGCATCAAGACCGAAAAGACAATTTTAGGGGAGAAAAACTTGGAAAACAATAGAAGTTTAGTTACTTTTGTATGAGTAAAAAAGTGAAAGAGGTTATTCTTCTGCTGGAGATGAACGGCTGGCATCTTGACAGAATAAAAGGGAGTCACCGTATTTTTGTTAAACAAAGCGCCAGAAGATCAATTCCGGTTTCCGGAAAACTGAATCAAAGTATGGCAGAAGGAACATACCGAAGCATTTTAAAAGAAGCAGGTTTAGACTAATTATTGGATTATGACTACTCTACATGCTGTTATTGAAAAAGCCGATGCCAACTACTCGGCATACGTGGAAGAACTGACAGGGGTTGGAGGTGTTGGCGATACTTTGGACGAAGTGAAGACCAGCCTGGAAGAAGCACTCGTTGTGCTGAAAGAAGCGTGTATCGATTATGGAGATCCCATCCCTGAAGAGCTACAGGGAGAATATCAGATTGTTTTCCGGATGGACACCAAGTCCTTTCTACAAATGTACTGCAAGATATTCACCAAGTCTGCACTCGAGCGGCTCACAGGGATTAACCAGAAACAGCTCTGGCATTATGCAAACGGGTTGTCCAAGCCCCGGCCTGCCCAGGTAAAGAAGATAGAAAGGGCCCTTCACCAACTGGGAGAGGAGTTACTGTCCCTGGAGCTATAGTCAGGCCATAACAGTCATTTCGCACTCGGCGCAGTGAAAATCCAAGCGGAGCCGCTCTTTCCCGTTTATGAGGAAGAGCGGTTCTGCTTTGGGGGCCTTCCCCTGTTTGGGGCACAGGCCCAGTTCGTGCCGGATGCAGTACTTGGAGCGCATGAGTTCCGCTCCGGGCCGATGGGTGAGCTCATAGGCCTGTTCCATTTGAGCAGTGCCACGGGCGGAATAGAACTCCTCATCCTTGGAATTGGCAATATTGGCCTTGTAGTCAAGTGCTTCCGGTGCTTGCACGGAGGCGTTGACCTTTCCTTCCATCAGCGGAAGGGCCTTCACCGGGAGCCGGTCCAAATGATCGGCCAGTAAACGGCGGATGCCGTTTAGGAAAGAAGCGGGCATAAAGGGAACTTCCTTGCCGGCTTCCAGAGATTCGAGGGAGAAAACGTAGTGACCGCTTCGCTTTTCCAATTGGCTTTTGACGGTTTCCAGCATCCGCTCCGGCTGAAGCGCCTTGTCGCCGGAAACCGCTGATGCCTGGCGGACTTCCCGGCCGTCCTCGGATACTGCCAGGACTTCCAGCACTTCTTCTGTCAGGCGTACTTGCAGTTGAACGGCAATTTCCCGGACGGGCTTTCCGCTGTCCAGTTCCTTTTCGAAGGCGGCGCTGATGTTCCGGTACAGGTCCATACCCTCCCGCAGGCCTTCCACGCGCTTGCAACGGACGGTAAAGCCCTCGCAGACATCGGCCCTGAAGCCGCCGATGCTTCCGTCTTTTGCCACGAAGGCAAAGCCGTCGCCGTTGGCCAGTTGCAGAGACAGGGACGCCGGCGCTATCACCAAACCGTCCCGCGTGAGCTGTTTCACCGTTCCAACGAATTCCCCCATGGATTTGGGAGCTTCCATGGAAGACCACTGCCCGCGCCTTCCGTCTATAAACAGTTCCGTGTAACCACGGTTAAAAGTTTTGTCCAGGTTGGGTGTAAAGCCGCCCCGTACCCGGCCAAAAGAGGCCCGCCGGTATTTTTCCGGATTACGGACCACCAGGGCGTCCAGGGCTTCGGAATAAGCCTTTACCACGTTGCGGACGTATGATTCGCCCTTTAAGCGGCCTTCAATTTTGAAGGAGCAGATACCCGCTTCGGCCAGTTCTTCCAAGCGGTGCAACAGATTGTAATCTTTCAGGGAAAGAAGCGCCTTATTACGGACCAGGACTTTGCCGGAGGCATCTTCCAAATCGTAGAGATTGCGGCAGGCCTGGGCACATTCACCCCGGTTGGCGCTTCGGCCGGTAAGGTGTTCCGACAAATAGCATTGTCCGCTATAGCACACACACAGTGCTCCGTGCACAAAGAACTCCAGTTCGGCCTGTACAGCCTCCCGGATGGCTTTTATCTGTTGCAGTGACAGCTCCCGCTCCAGCACCAGCCGGCCATATCCCAGGCTTTCCGTGAAACGGGCCTTTTCCGGGGTGCGGATGGCGCACTGGGTAGAGGCATGGGCTATGAGTCCGGCGTTCCGGGCCATTTCCAGCACGGCCGGATCCTGGACAATGAGAGCGTCTACGCCGGCTGTGGCTAATGCCATTACCAGCGAACGGGCTTCCGCCAGTTCCTCTTCGAACAGAATAGTATTTACAGTAGCATAGATGCGGACGCCGAAACGGTGAGCATATTGGCAAAGCCGGGCTATGTCCTCTACGGTGTTTCCTGCGGCCTGCCGCGCCCCAAATAAGGGCCCGGCAATATATACGGCATCGGCCCCGCAGTCTATGGCCGCGATGCCGATTTCCGCCGTTCTGGCCGGTGCCAGCAGTTCCAGTATTTTCATACACTCCAGTCTGTAATTTGGATTCCCTTCAACCTGCCAAGATGTTTAAAATTGGCACTGACTAAAACCCGGCCGCTTACTATGGCCGTGCACCCAATTAAGATGTCTATAACCTCTATTATCTGCCCATCCGCTTTCAGGGAGACTTTTTGTCTGGCAGCTTCTTTATAGGCAGAAGAGGATGGAATAACTTGCAGCCATTCCGTCAATCTGTCCACCGCCGCAACGTTATTGTCCACATGTTGCGACGCGTATGCACCGGCATAAAGCTCATACAGTGTAATATCGGAGATGGCGCAATAGCTCACACCTCCGTTCTCCATCAAACGGCGGGAAACCATTCCCTGCGGATTTCTCAGAATCTCTATTACCGCATTTGTATCAAGAAGATAATACTGTACACTCATAGATTGATAATCTCTTTCTCTACATTACCTTCTTTGATGGAATGCATAATTTCTTCTACGGTCTCCCCTCCTTCCCAGCTTCCACCACAGGCGGCCAGAAAGGCCTGTGTTTTCTTTCGTTCAGCGTCTGCTTCTGCGGCACAGAATTTCAGGTACAGCCGATCGTCTTCTTCCTCCAGGGACACAGCGGTGTTGTCATCGGCCCCATATTTCTTGAGAATCCTGGCTGGAATAACGATACCCCGGCTATTTCCGATACGAATCAATTTGGTTGTCATAGCGTAATCGTCAGCTATGGCAAAGATAGAAAAGTTATTACGTTTTTCCAAATTTGTAATAACTTCCAGCGGGAGAATCACACCGCTCATATCAGTTCCAGCACCAGGTCTACGTCGCCGAAAGAGGCCGCCTGGGCGTTGAACTTTTCTATGTAGGAATGGGACAGGGAGCCTCTCCACACAATATCGTCCCGGGAATTAAGCGGGATTTCCAGGTCGAAGCCGTATTGCTTTGAATTATACTTCCCCTGTGCCGAACACTTCCAGGTGGTGCGAGTGCCGCCGTCGTCTTCGATGATAAGCAGTGCGCACTGGTCCAGCTGGGGCGTCCAATCCGACACCAGCACGGTATTCAAGGCCAGAACCTCTCCCACTTCCTTCCGGCGTACCACCACCATGAAATCCGTAATGCTGGGCTCGTACAGCCGGAGTTCGGCCTCGGTGGCAGCATGCAGGTTCTCTACAGCACCCATCTTTACAAAGTACTCCGACCCGCCGCAGAACCAGCTGTCCAGCTGACGTTTGGCTTTAAAGGAGCGAAGGATGAGCGTTTGCGTGGCCTCTTCTCCTTTGGTGGAAGGCCGGACTATAATTCCGCCCCCGCCCTGGCCCCAGGAAGGGTCTTCCCGCCGAAGCAACTCCATGGTTTTGTGCTGGGCGTCGGCATTGCGGTTTACCACCCATACGGGGCGCTCCTGGGCCATCTGCTCATCTACCAGCACTTTCTCCACCGACCCGTCGGCCTTGAATGCATACCCCTCGTTCTGCAACGCAGCATCACCCGGATCGAACGTAATTATGGGAAGCGCCTTTCCATCCCACAAATCTGAATAAGGCCAATAGATTTGCACATCGGAGGCGGATAGGGAATCCAGATAGGCCGACGCCTCTTCTTCACCTCCGGCTTTGGTAGGGAAGCGGTTCTGAATGGCCTGCGAGAGCAGATCCCGCAAAGGCGTTTCGTAACGTTCCCCGGCCTTGGTATCGGCTTCGTCACCCACACCCGTTCCCGGAGCCGAAAACAAATCCGACATCCGGTATTCTTCATCGTATCCGTTCCCGGCCGATGCCGATGCAGCGTCCATTACTTCTGCCATCTGAGCCGTTCCCAAAGGCACCGATGACAACAGTTCCGCCACCTCTTCCAGCCGGATAACGCTGTTGGCGGCAATCACGTGCTTTTCCCTGTCGTCATCCAAAGGTTCGCAGGCCACCAGGCCCGCCAGAAGGGCACAGCAGCTGCCCATAATCTTTCCGTACTTCATGCTTTCTACCCCGGCGTTAGTGCCGGATCCCTGTTGCAAAGTACCAAAAAGTTATCCGTGTTATGAAAAATAACACGGATAACTATGGAAATCGGCCTTGGAGGCCACTGAAATGGCTGTTATGGGTAGTAGGAGAAAAGTTTTTTGATGCAAAAAACTTTTTGGGAGCCTACAGGGCCTTAAGCTGGGCGGCAGCCTGGGCGCCGTACTTGGCGTCACCGGAGAGCTTGGTGTAGTACTCCTTGGCGGTAGCCTTGTCGCCGGCCTTCTGGGCGGTAGCGGCAATGGTGAACATGATGTCGGCTGCGTCCTTGGCGTTAGGGTTCACTTCCAGATACTTCTTGTAAGAGGCAATGGCATCCTTGCTCTTGCCGGCCTTGGTCTGGGCGCTGGCCAGGAGCTTATAAGCATTGGCGCTTTCGGAATAGCTGTTGGACTTCTCCAGGGCGGCAATGGCCTCGGCGTTCTTGTTGGCCTTCAGCAAAGCCTGGCCTTCCTTAAGGTAGGCAGTACCCAGGAGCTTGTTGGCCTGGTCGGCCTTACCCAGCTCGGCAGCCTTCTCCAGAGCCTCGGTAGCGCCGGCCAGATTGTTGTCCTGCATGAGAGCCTGGCCCAGCAGGAGGTATGCCTGACCATCTTCCGGGGTAAGGGCTACCACTTCCTTGAAAGCGGCGGCGGCACCGGCAAAGTCCTTATCTTTAAGTAAGGTGGAACCCTTGCGCAGATACACATTGGGAACCAGCGCAGCAGCGTCGGCGGCAATCTCTTCCTTGCCATACTCCTTGGCCACGGTCTGGGCCTCGGCCAGGGAAGCTACGGCCTTGTCGTAATCGGCCTCGTTAATTTCCTCCTTGGCGATGGAGAGAAGGGTATTGGGGATGATGTCCTTGCATTTGCCGATCATTTCGGCAGCCTCGTCTCCCTCACAGGCTTCGAACTGGGTGAGGGCGCTGCGGAACTGAGCGAGAGCCTCTACCTTGTTACCACCTTCAAGGGCGGTGGCACCTGCGTTGAACACATCGATGGCTGCATTGAAATCCTGGGCCGATGCCATAACGGCAATACCGAGAGCTGCAATAGCGACAAATAATTTTTTCATTTCTGCTTTATCTTAAAGTTACACTATCTCTTGCACACATTTTGCAAAATTAGCAAAATAAGTTTTAATTTTGCACAAATAATCAGGCAAAATGAGTTTTAAAGGCCTAAAACACCTGATATTTGCGGCTGCCTGCCTGTTTCTTTCAAGAAGCATGCCAGCCCAAACGCTCCCCCAACTCCCTGCAGATGCCAACATCCGCCAGGGAATTCTGGGGTGCGGGGCTTCCTATTATATGGTAACAAACCCCTCCGAAAAAGGGTTCGCCTATATTGCCGTGGTGCAGAAAGACTCCCTTACCGCCGGAAAGCAGGCACAGCTGAACCCTGCATTCCTGGGCCGGATGGGCATTCTTCCCGGGAAGGAAGGATACCTTGGCGCGAAGGATGGTCATACTTTTTACCGCTTCCCCCGGATTCCCGCTTTCCGCACCAATGTGTTGGATTCTACCCTGTTGCACACCTTTGAACAGATGGCTCTATGCCCGGAGCCCCAGGCCATTGTGGTAAGCGGAGATATCGACCCTGTGGAGCTGAAGAAGAAAATGGATATCTTTTCCATGCTGGTTCCCAGGCTAAAGAAAAACGCTGCCCAAAACAACTACGTTTGGGAACCAACCCCACCCGTCGTGCTCCTGCATCAAGGGAAGACCGCCTCTACCGGCGTCACCTATTCATCGGCCCGCATTCCGCAGGAGCAGATGAATACGGCGCAGGCCCTGGTTACCGATATGTTCGCCCGGGAATTCGGCACCCTTCTCCGGCACCGGCTGGAAAAGAGGCTGAAAGAGGAAGGCGTTCCCTGGCGGGACATCTGCCTGGTGCGCACATCCAGCCATTCCACCGCCGGCAACGAACAATACGGCGTACAGATTCTCACGGCGCCGGAGTATCTGCCGGCAGCCAACCGGGTATTGGGCCAAACCCTGGGAGAGTGGGAGCGCATGGGCGTAACGGAAAGCGAGTTTTCCGACGCCAAGCAAGTCCTGGAGCCCAAGATTCTGCAGCAATCCCTGGCACAGCTTTCCAACCGGGAAGAGGTAGAGCGCTGCATTGCCAACTACCTTTACGGCTCCCCGCTGGCCCCTTTCAGCGAAGAAGCCCGTCTGTTCACCCGCAAGAATATCTCCGAAAAAACAGAAGCACAGCTGTTTAACGGCTTTTCATCGGCCCTTCTGCAGCAGCTGCACAATCTTACGCTCAGCTACACCGCCGCACCCGATTCGCTGGACAGCGAGGAAGCCCTGTTCCAATACAACCTGGCCTGGCTGTACGGCTGGGCCACGCCGGAAAGGAAGGATTATTCCTGGCACCGGGCCGATACCCTGGGCTTGGAACCCACTCCGTCCCGCGTGCGGATAAGCAACGAAAAGCCGGAAGCGGTCTCCGGCGGCGTGCTCTGGACCTTCTCCAACGGCATCCGGGTTGCCTACAAGCAAATCAAGCACGGAGAGTCTTTCCATTATGCCCTCCAGCTGAATGGCGGCCTTTCCCGCATTCCGAACTTGAAAGAAGGCGAAGGCGGTTACATTCCGGAGGTCCTGTACCTTTATAATACCCGCGGCATGCGGGCATCGGCCTTCCGGGACATGCTGGCAGGAAATGGTGTGGAAATGAAAAGTGCCGCCGACCTGAACAACCTGTACATCCGGGGCAGCGCTCCTGCCGGAAAACTGGAACTTACGCTTAAAGCGCTCATCGCCCTTACAGGCAGCCGCTCCCTGGACGATGCCGAAGTGGAAAGCTTCCTCCGGAACGGAAAACTGCACAGTCAGCCGGTTCAGGATCGCATGGAAGCATTGATAGCCCCGCATTACGTGTACACTTCCGGCAAGCTGCCGGAAGTGCTTTCCGCGGAAACGGTCACCAAAGCCGGCCGCTATTTCGAAGAGCGCTTCTCGCAGGTGAACGACGGTATCCTGCTGCTTTCCGGCAGCATGGACCCGGCGGCCGTTAAAAAGGTACTGCTCAAGTATATGGGCAATTTCCGCACGGTCAAAAACGCATCCACGTCCCGCAAGCAGGTCCATTTCCGCACCCTTTCCGGCATAACCACTTACGCCGAAGACGGCCCGGACCGCGGCCTGTACGTGCTGATGGACGCCGATTGCCCGCTTACCGCCCTTAATTATCCCGCCTCGTTCATGGCCGGGGAAGCCGTGCGCAGCACCCTGGCTTTCCATTTGGCCGATACCGGCATGGAGGTTACGGTAACGCCCCTGTTCCTGGCCTATCCCCAGGAACGCCTGCGGCTGCTCATTCAATGCCGGCCAACCGGCGGTGCCGATCCCACATCGGCCCTCACGGAAGTAAGGGCAGCCTTGAAGGAAATGGCCGCCCGCCCTGTTGACGCAAAGGATTTGGCCGCCTGGAAACAACTTGTTTCCAATCAGTTGCAAAGCTCGCTGGCCAGCCAGGAAGGAACCATTGAAACCCTGCTGGCCCGCTACGCCGCCGGAAAAGACCTCAGCTCCCACTATAAAGAGAATATCGACGCCATTACGGCCGACCGGGTGAACGGCCTGATCAAAGCGCTGGCCGACGGCGGTCGGATAGAATACATTGTCCCATGAGCAATCACGGTACCATCATAGAAATCGGCAATATCCTGGTTTCGGAAGACGTTATCCTGGAATTCTTCGCCTGCGATTATCCGGTTTGCAAAGGCTGCTGCTGTATTATCGGTGACAGCGGCGCACCGTTAAAAGAACAGGAACTGGAACCGCTGGAAGCCAATTACCCCAGCTTCTCCCCCCTCATGCGGCCTCAGGGACGGGCCGCCGTGGAAACCAAGGGGTTCTTTGAGATAGACCGCGACGGAGATCTGGTTACACCGGTTGTACCCGGCAGCGAAGAATGCGCCTATTGCCATTTTGACGAAAACGGAAACTGCTTCTGCGCCATTGAGCGGCAGTTCTGCAAGGGGCTGTCCACTTTCCGCAAACCCATTTCCTGCTCGCTGTATCCCATTCGCGTGGTAGAGCTGGGCGGCGACCGCCTGGGGCTCAACCTGCACCGCTGGCACATTTGCAAAGACGCCTATGCCAAGGGCAAAAAAGAAGGGATCCGCGTATATGAATTCTTACGCGAACCCCTTGTAGAAGCTTTTGGAGAGGAGTTTTATTCGGCCTTGTCGGCGGCGGCCAAGATGCTCATAGCCGCATCGTAATCACTCTCATTCACCTTAACTTCAATACCCTTGGCATAGCCCAGGGACGGATAGGACGAATCGGCCCCGAAAACGCCGGCAGGAATGCCGTTCTCGCTCAAAAGCGTAACGCACATATCGGCCTGCACACGCTCGTTGAAGGTGGCCACGGTTCTGAATTTTTGGGTGTCAGTTGTCATCGTGATTGATTTTATAGTCGATGGATGCCACTACGCGCGTCATGTCGCGGATGAGGCCTTCGGCTTCGAATCCGCCCAGAACAGGGGTAATGGTAATAATATCTTCATATAAACGGAACAGGCGGGCCAGGGGAGATTTAAGGCAGAAACGCATTTCTCCGTCCTTTTCCGAAACCAGCCTGTAGCCCCGGGTGTCCATGGCCTCCAATATCACTTTCCGATAATCGGCCGGCTCTCCGTTTGCCCGGATTTTGCGCTTCCCATAGCCGAAGTACGGGTAAGCAGCGCTCATTACAAGGAAGGCTACGGCAATGTAACCTACCGAAGTCCAGCCTTTCTGGAAAGCCACGGCTACATCCTTGGACACCATTCCCGACAGCATAAGTGCGCCGATAATGAGCACAAACAGGATGCAGATCTGGAGGAAGTATTTGAGGGCTCTTCTAAAGTATTGCATTATATCAGTTCTCGGATAATTTCGTCACAAACAAAGAAATGGTCTTCCGGAATACGGATACGCCTTCCCTCCTGCACCAGGGCTCCGTCCTTTAACAGGTGGAAGAGAACCATGTCCTGACAATTGCCATGCAGGAAATCTACATCCACCCCGCGGGCGGTCCTTAAGGCCAGCATGAGCGTTTCCACCTTTTCGTCCTCTACCGACAGCGATTCTTCCGTATGGGCGTAATTGGTGAGGTTTGCTTCGTTCCAGCTCCGGCCCCGTCCGCTGAAGGAATGGGCGGCCGGTCCCAGCCCCACGTAAGGCTTTCGGCTCCAATAGCCGCTGTTGTGCACCGCCTCGAAGCCCGGCTTGGCAAAGTTGGAGATTTCGTAGTGTACAAAACCCGCATCGGCCATTTTCCGGCAAAGGATATCGTACTGATGGCGGCAGCTTTCCTCCGATGCTTCCTCGTATTCTCCTGTTTCCAGCCGATGTGCCAGCACATTATCTCCCTCCACGGTGAGCTGATAGCAGGAAACGTGCTCCGGATTCAGGGAAAGCGCTTGATCTACCGTATCTTCCCAAACCTTGTCCGACAGATTGGAAAGGCCGAAAATGAGGTCCAGACTGATATTCCCTATCCCGGCTTCCCGCACCAGGCGAAAAGCTTCCTTGGCCCGCTGGGCATTGTGCCGGCGGTTCATCCACCGCAGCAGTTCGTCATCGAAGGACTGGACGCCGATGCTTACGCGGTTTACGCCCAGCGCCTTCAGGCTCTGCACATAGGGAAGGCCTCTCTCCACAATGTCTTCCGGATTCACCTCCATGGTAAACTCCGTATAAGGGCCACCATGCCCGCACTCCTCCAGCGTGAGCAGGATGCGGGTAAGGGAAGACAGGGGCAGAAGGGACGGGGTGCCCCCTCCGAAATACAAGGTTTTGGGTGAATCCGTCATCTCCCCCGCCCTGCGACGGATTTCTGCACAAACCTGGTCTGTATACTGGCCATAAAGGTTGTCTTCCGCAATCTCCGAATAAAAATCGCAGTACGTGCAGAAACTTTTGCAGAAGGGGACGTGGATGTAAATCATATTATCTGAGCAGGCATTCCGCACGACCCAGCAGGCCCTTTTCCGTATAGGCTTCCAGGGTGTAGATGCCCTTGGTGAATTCTCCGGTATCGTTCACATAGATGGAGACTTCCAGTTCGGTGCCCTCATAGTCCACCTCGCGGGAAGCAGTGGCCTGCATGGCAACACCGTTTACTACAAACTCCACAGACTCATTGTTCATGAGCAGGACACCATCCGGATCCTTAACCCGGGCATAAATGCGCACCGGGCCCTGTTCGGCCAGCGAATTCTCCAGCAGGGAAAGGTTGGCCATCATATAACGGACACGGCTGTGGCGGTCTCCCGTTTTGTCGTTGCTGTAATGGGCAGTAAGGGAAACGCCACGGGCTTTAAGCACCTTACCGGCGTTAACCTGCTCCGACAGGTTGGATACCTGCTGGGTAAGCTCCTCGTTGGCCCTGCGGCTTTCGGCGGCTTCCCGGCGTGCCGCGGCGGCATCGGCCGTAAGCTGTTTGTTGAGGGTGTTGAGCGAATCAATCTGGACGATATAGCCCTTCATGATGCTGCGGAGGGTACCCAGTTCCTTTTCGTACTGACGGATTTTGGCCCGGTTGGTGGCTTCCGTCTTGTTGAGTTTCTCAATGAGGAGGGCCACCTGCTCACGGGAGGTATCCAGCTGGTGATTGATGGATTCGTAGTCCGAATTCAGGTTCTCGAAGTCTGACTGGAGAGCCACCATCTGCTGGGCCAGTTCGGCCTTCTCGCCTTCCAGCTGGTTCACAAGGTTGCTGCGCTGGTAAAGCATATAGCCCAAACCTGCGGCAAGGGCCAGTGCGACACAGCAAAGGACGATGAGCGTAGTGCGCAAACCGCCTTTTTCTTTTCTTTCACGCTCTTGGCGTTCTATTCTCTCGAGGGGATCTTCTGCCATAATTTAATTGTTTTATATTTATGCAAATATAGTTATATTTGTCAAAAATCGTGCTATGGACAATATCTTTTCTGCCAGAGTGGAAGCCGTACGCGCCCTGATGCAAAGCAACGGCTGGGATATCCTGATACTTACCGGTAGCGACCCTCATGCCAGCGAATACCCGGCCCCCCGCTGGCAACAGGTTTACTGGGTTTCCGGATTCACCGGAGAGGCGGGAGACCTGGTGATAACCCGGGACCATGCCGGATTGTGGACCGATACCCGCTACTTTATCCAGGCCAATACGCAGCTGGCAGGAACCGGAATCCAATTGCACAAGATGCGCGTACCGGAACAGGTTCCCATCCCGGAATGGATTGCATCGCTCCAGATGGAGGCGCCGGTAATTGCCGTAGATGGCCTGTGCCAAACGGTATCGGCCATACACACCCTGCAGAAGGCGGTGCCGTCGGCCACGGTTGTGCCCGTGCCGGATCTGCTGTCCACACTTTGGAAAGACCGTCCGGCCATTCCTTCCACGCCCATCATCACCTTGGGAGAAGACCTTACGGGGGAATCGCGGGAGGCCAAGATCCACTGGCTGCGCAAATGGATGATGCTCCAGGAAGTAGATGCCATTTTCCTGACCGCTCTGGACGAGATTGCCTGGCTGCTGAACGTCCGGGGCTCCGATGTAGACTATAATCCGCTGGTGATTTCCTATCTGCTAGTAACTATGGACGATGTCTATTGGTTCGTTCGCAAGGACGAATCCCAGGAGCCGGACGAGGAAACGCAGGCCAGCTTCCAGGAGCTGCTTTCCGACGAAATAACTCTCTGTGCATATGAGGAAGCGGGCATAGCCCTGTCTACGTTTGTTCACGAGAACGTGGACCGGATTTTCGTGGACCCGGGCACGCTGAACATCCAGCTCCGCGCCACCCTGGAAGAATCCGGCTACGACGTGCTGGAAGGGCTCTCGCCCATTCCGCTGCGCAAGTCCGTCAAAAACAGCGTGGAAATAGCCGGCATGCGGGAAGCTCATCTGGAAGACGGCCTGGCCATGGAAAAGTTCCTGTACTGGCTGGAAGGAAAGATAGGCCAGGTGGACGAATGGGAGGCGGCTTGCAAGCTCCAGTCCTTCCGGGCCGAGATTCCCGGCTATCGCGGCGACAGCTTCCAAACCATTTCGGCCTATGGGCCCGGGGCAGCTCTTCCGCATTACGTAACACCCCGCAACAGCGCACCTGTCCTGGAGCCGCACGGTCTGTACCTGCTGGACTCCGGCGGACAGTATCTTTTCGGCACCACAGATATTACCAGAACCATTCCGCTGGGGCCTTGCACAGCGCTGGAGAAGGAAGATTATACGCTGGTGATGAAGTGCCACATCGACCTGTCCATGGCCGTATTCCCGGTGGGCACCTGCGGTTGCCACCTGGACATCCTGGCCCGGAATCCGTTGTGGCAGACCAAACGCAACTTCGGCCACGGTACCGGTCATGGCGTGGGCTTCTTCCTGGGCGTCCACGAAGGGCCGCAGGAGTTCCGCCAGAACTTCAACGCCTATCCCTATGTTCCGGGCATCATCAACACCATCGAACCCGGCCTGTACCGGGAGGGCCTGCACGGCGTCCGGCACGAAAATGTGGTTCTGGTACGGGATGCCGGCACCAGCGAATTCGGCAAGTGGTATTCGTTTGAAACCCTTACCCTGTGCCACTACGACACCTCGGTCCTGGTTCTGGATCTGATGACTCCGGAAGAGATTGCCTGGCTTAACGCCTACAACGAGCGCGTTTACCGGGAACTCTCTCCCCGTCTCCCTGCCGAAGTAGCCGCCTGGCTCCGCGAAAAAACCCGCCCGGTGTAAAAAAAAAGGATGTCCGGTCTGGACATCCTGATGTAAGCATAAACCTGGCATCGGCCTACTGGTTCAGGGCATCGGCGCTCTTGATAAACTTGGCCAGGTCTTCGTCGGAAACGTGGTAGTTCTGCATTTCGCCGGAGAAGTACTGGTCGTAGGCGCTCATGTCCACGAAGCCGTGGCCGGAGAGGTTGAAGAGGATGGTCTTCTGCTCGCCG
>CAMJKI010000019.1 GCA_946406355.1 uncultured Bacteroidales bacterium
ATCCACCACTTGTACTTCTCCAGCTGCTCCGGAGTGTACCGGCTATGGGTGCCGTCCTCCGTGATGCCAAAGTGCTCAATGTAAACAGTCTTCCCATTTTGGGTTATGGTGAAGTCTGGCGTGTATGGCCTGTGAGAATTCGGGAAACTGTACGGATAGGGATTCTCGTAGATGTAGTCAATCTTGTTGAGGTAGAGGAAGTTGGCAATAACAACCTCCTCTGAAGAGCGCAGCGTCTCGTAGTTGATGGTGATGGCTTTCTTCGTCCGCTTATCGATAATCTGCTGGCTGTCCTCAGACAAGATATTCTTCATCGTGGCAAAGTCAGCCTTGGACATATAGCTGAAGAAGGAGGCCATATCTTCGCCGGTATACGGAGCATCAAAGTAGGTTCCGAACAGGAGGATAAGTTTCTCCACCATTTCGGGTTTCTTCAAAACATCATTCTTGAGGTAATCTGTGATGACGCTCCACATGAAGCCTTCATCTTTGATGTTCTTCTTTTTGGCGTCATTCTCGCGCAGGATCGTGTATCCAGTCCTGTGGAAGGTTGATACCGGGCAATTGATATGGAGGGCCTTGACAATCTTGTCTTCAAGTTCTCCGACGGCTTTATTGGTGAAGGAGATTACCAGGATATCTTCCGGGTTCACACCTTTCTTCTCCACCAGGTATTTGACCTTGGCGGCCATCGTGGTGGTCTTGCCGGCGCCTGCGCCAGCAACTACTAGTGTGTAGTCCTCATCTGATAGAACCACCTTCCGTTGCTCTGCATCCAAAGAGATGGCAGGATCCACTTCGGAAAGGATGGTGTCCAGGTACTCCTTGTCAGACTCCAGATGCCGTGCGAGGAACTCCTCATTGTGTTTCTTGATGAGGCTGGGAGATTTCTTGAGGTTCTCCAGCTCTTTGAAGAGATTCAAGGCCTTCTTGATGCGCTTCTCATCCAGACCATTCGTCTGGCAGTACATAGTAAGCAGGTTGGATCCTTGGAGATTCTCAAAGAAGTTCCGTGTCTTTTCGTACTCCTCAACAATGAGCTTGTAGTCGCTGCGGGCAATATACCTGTCCTCATTCAGCAGGCGCATAAGAGCACCTCCGAAGGCCAGAAGGCTCTCGAATTCAGGTGTTGAGGCTGGAGTTACCGGGGATTTCTCGGTAGCTTCCGGCTTTGTTCCAAATATGCGGCTGAGAAGGGACATATAGTCAATATGGGAAAGGCTTAATCACTATTGGCTGTCGTATTGTCAGTCCCGACGTTGTCCTCGTTCGACTGCTTAAGTGTCCTTAATTCTTCAAGATAACTCGCTGTTATCACACCAGAAGGCAGAGCAATAATAGCGACACCAAACAACGAGGATAACATACTAATAAACCTCCCTATATCCGTTACTGGAATCATATCCCCATATCCAACAGTTGTTAATGTAACCGTTGCCCAATACAGAGCATCAAAGAAAGATGCAAAAGTAGCCACTCCTGTTTGCGGATTTACATGTGGCTCGGCATTGAACATAATGAGTGCCGTAAGAAATACGTAGAATACAGCAATACCTAAAACTGTAAGAAGCACTTCCTTCTCTTTTCGGATGACTTTACCAAGGACTTGAATCTTATCAGAATAACGAATGAATTTGAATAGTCTGAGAATTCTGAGCAATCGTGTTATCCTGACGATCTTAAAGCCACGCCCAAGAATGCTGAACCCGGGTAAGATAGAAAGCAGGTCAATTATTGCCCAGCCGGTGAAAGGATAGATGACAAATGACCAACCCTTTTTCCCAAGGCGGTAATCGGCCGTAAACCAGCGTAACAGATAGTCAATGATGAATAATACAACGGTAATTTGCTCTATATAGTGAAAGACCGTTTTCTCTTCGACAAACATTAGAGGGATTATGCTGATGGTGATAGCAACCAGCATAACAATATCATAGATTGTGCTAGCTTTATCCTTACCATGTCCCTGCTCTATAATCTCGAAAACCCGTTTTCTCATTTCATTACACAATAATCGACTGATTCTTGCAATATTATAACGCTGCCTGAACATCTTCAGGCTTAATCTCAGCTAAAGTCTCTGCTGTGACATCAGCCTCAGCCGTTAAACGATTAGCTTGCAATTCGACAACCTTCTCAAAAAGGTTGCGAACAAAACGACCGTTACCAAAGTTCTTGTCCTTATTGGCCACGGCTTTCTCAAACACTTCCTTGAGTACTCTTTGCGTTTCTTCAGACAATGAATACTCGTATTTCTTAGCATTCAGTTCAAAAATCTGATATAGTTCATCCGCACTATAATCCGGGAACTCTATATAACGGTTGAACCGGGACTGGAGACCAGGATTAGAATCAATGAAACGTTTCATATCGTTTGTGTAACCTGCCAAGATGACTACAAGCCGATCTCTATCATCTTCCATCCTTTTTAGAAGCGTCGCAATAGCCTCTTTCCCATAATCAGAGTTTCCACCATCAACAAGAGAATAAGCTTCATCAATAAATAAAATACCATCAAGAGCGGAGTCAACAATCTTATTTGTCTTTACTGCTGTCTGGCCAACATACTCTGCAACTAATCCTGAGCGATCAGTTTCAATTAAGTGTCCTTTTTTCAATAGTCCAAGTTCTTTGTAGATCTCGGATACAATTCTTGCTACAGTTGTTTTACCAGTACCAGGATTGCCCGTGAAGACACAGTGAAGAGATACAGGGGATACTTTCATCCCCTTTTCTTCGCGCATCTTCTGAACCTTAATGTAGTTAGTAAGCGAAGTGATTTCCGTTTTTACGCTACTTAGCCCTATAAGTGAAGCCAACTCTTTTGCAGCCTTTGAACGTTGCTTAGATGGGCCTTTCTTTATTTGTTGTGTCTCATCCACCGGCTCAACAGGTTTGAGAATATCTTCATCTCCATCTGCTATCTTAAGCGCCATGATTGTGTTAAGCCAATTTGCTTCATTTTCCGTAATTTTCTTATCTGCTTTTGCGATAAGGGAAGCGAAGCGATAGAGTAGTACAACATACTGGTTATGTAGCTGCTTGTCAAATTCTTTCAAGCAGAACTCAAGAAGAAATACGTCTGTATTACCTGCCATTGATGAGACGGCTTTCCGTGTGAATTCTTCAGTAGGGCTACTAAGTTTTGCACGAATGTAATCCAGGAAACGATACTCCATCTGATACGACGGTTCAGTCATTAGCGTATTAAACACAAGCAGTCCTAAACCCTCGTTGGATGAAATATCTAGGTCATGTCCCAGACCGGTATAACTGTGAACAACGTCTGCCCACATGTATACGGGGATTTTATCCTTTGCTTCAGTGAGAATCTTTTTATTCCAGTTAACTGTCCCAGAAATCGTATCATTAACTACTTTACCAAAAGCCTTATTTGAGGCAAGACTGTTGCAAAACTCCAATAACTTTCTTGCTGATGAAACGAGATCATCAAAATACTGCTTGGAGACACCGCCTTGTTCAGAAGAAGGGTCCTTGGCTAATAGTAGGATTTCATCAATCTCTTCTTTAGTCTTCACAAGAACAGAGCGGGGATTGCTCCCATCTTGTGGCCCGACGATGCTTAGTGCTTGCAATTGATCCATTATTCTTCCTGCACGAGCATACCCCACACTAAAATGGCGCTGTAAATCGGAAGTTCTCCCATTTTGGTTCTCAACAACAAACAATGCAGCCTCTCGCAATAAAGCATCCCAATCCACCTTACCTATTGTACTCTCATTCGATGTAATAGGTTCAGAATTCGAGTCATCTATATCATCAGCACTAATATCATTGGCGGCAAAATAACCTGCTTTTAGCGTCTCAAAAGCTACTCTAAGTTGCATGGCAGCTCCATACTTACTTATGTCGTATACCGCACCAAAAGGTCGTATTGTTATTTCTCCATACAACATTACGGGCAATACAGGATTGTCGGCAAAGCGTCTATCAGGACCTCCACTTTTGTTAACATACTTATAAGTAGTACTAACTTGTTTAGCATCGGATGGCACGCTCCCATCCTCTATAAAGCGACTGTCTTCATATAGGATATCTACTTTATCAAGGGGGAAAACATGGAAATCGGAAATGGAAGATCCACTTATCGCAAAATGGGGATAAATGTAGATGAGGCTTCCATTCTTTTCAGGGAAGGAGGGGACTTGGAAACTGGATTTTAGGAGGTCAAAAGTCCCAGTCCTAAAATAAGTATTTTCCCTGCGAACGGAGGTGGAGGCTGCTGATTTATGCTCTGTATTTTGGATACTGGAAACTATAGCCCATGTTTTTTGGCAAGATCGGCAAGCAAGATAAGCCTCTCGGAATTTTTCATAATTATCCTTTTCTTTTTCTGTGAGCTCCTTTTCAACATCCAAAATCAATTGGGCCGCTTCACTAGTGGCTTCTTTATATTGCTCCTCGTAAATATGTAACTGTTCTTCAATCTTAGGAGCAGGGTTCTTAGATGCTTTCTTGGTCCATTTTTCCACTAATGGACTAAGCCTTTTTTCGGCATCATCCATAATCAAGTGTCCCAAATGATTCTTAAGAATCTTTTGCTTTAGAGGATCCTTTGTTGTAGAGATGGTGTGGCGCATTCGAGCAATGGCTAAATCTGTACCAGAATCGGCCTTGGATTTAGATGGTGTCGCCGTTAATGCAGAAGCAATCTTTGGCCCAGCAGCTGAATGCATTAATAACCAATACGCGGTTAACAGGAGAAGCACAATAAAGGCCACAATCTCCCAATAATACATACGAAGATTCTTACGTGTTTCCTCTAATGACTTACTCAATTCCGCCTCCTCAGGAATAATAGACTCTTGAGAATCAGCCTGAGTACCTAAAACTCCATCGGGAGATTGAGACTCATTTTCCGTTTTTGCTGAATACAACTCATTGTACTGAGCAGTAAGTTGACTGAGCTGCTGCCTTGACTCCGAGATTACAACTATACCACCAATAATCATTAAGAAACTGATGATACAGACTCCAACAATGAAACTATGCAAACATCCTTTTTTCGTGGAAGGATTATTATTACCTTCATAACTAGGTGATGAATTGCTTATACCTGAAGAATACATACCGCTTGATGAACTATGTGGTGTACTCGAGCCTGAAGTGCCGCCAATTTTCTGGCGGCTATAAATACCAGTTCCAGGAATCCCTGTATGTAAATAAGTCCCTTTGGGGCCAACAGTTACTTTGGCACCACGAGGACCAATGGACGTGCTTACTCCGCTTTTACTAAGGTTAAGATGTACTCCGGGAGCTATTTTGATTCTTCTTCTAAAAGACCAAGCCATATCAATAATGGGATTTGATGGGTAGCTAAAATAAACAATCTTAGAAGCTGCTTAAGGCCGCCGCATTGGTTTCAGCCTGATCCTTAAAGAAAGCCATGCATTCGTTTTCAATAGCTTCAAGGAAGGCTTCATATCGTGCGCCCTTTACAAGATAATAGGTCTTGTGGTTCATGCTCGTTATGGTGCCACGAACGATACGGAATTGGTCTGTATCAGAATAAAAAACAGACACCTTCCCATTTGTCCATTCTCTTTCCTCACGCTTGTCTTGTGATGAACTAACGGTATTATTCTTTGCCTTCTGTTCTGTCCAATCAGTAACATGGTAATAATAGTTTATTCCACGTCCATCACCGTATTTCTCAATAAAATGTTCACGAAGCTTATCGACATTATTTTCGTGTTTTGCATAAGTGATATCGGTATAGATGGCAACTAGGACATCATTCCAAAAGATGGCATCCATATTCTCTAGTTTAACATCTCCCACTACAAAAGGATATGCTAATGAGGCAAACTCCACTTGACGGAACCCTTTCTTTTCTAAATGCTTAGACAGAGCAAAGCGGGTATCAGAGTCTTTATCTTTCCCTTGAGCCCAATAACCGTTATAAAAAGAAGAATAGCGAACAACCTTGTCGACTTTAATGTCTTTCGAGTTAAGATACTCTCGATATGTCATCTTATCAATAGCGAAAGGTCCAAATCCTTTTAAATCAGCACAGGCAATAAATAATGAATCCTCGGAAGGGGTAAAATGTTCATCGATAATAGTCGGTTTGGGAGCTGTCTCCATGCAAGCTACAAGACAAACCGAAAAGAATACTGTGGCCCAGAAGCGAATGCCAGTTTGTTTATTGATCATTGTTTATTCGTTATTAACTACCTTGATTAAGCAAAGATAACGATTTTTATGCAACGGAGTATAACTCAGAGTAACAAAATGAACTCTCCACGAAAAGTTGACAGAATGTTGTCATAAAACTAGACTGCAAAATACAAAAAGCCCCAACACCAAAAGGCATCGGGGCAGGGTGAGTATTCCGGTCTGTCTGGGAGGGTCTGTTACAGCGGTTCGTGGCTCCTCTTGATGATGAAGTTTTCAATGCCGTCTACGTGGAGGGCGATGATGGCTTTCTTGCCTTCGTCAGATTCCAGGAAGGCCAGGGAGAGCTGGCTGTCCATGAAGCCGTTCTCGGTGAGGACTGCGGCGGCGTATGTGTACTTGAGGAGGTAGAAGGGGGCCTCGAAGTCGGGATCACCATCGGCGAAGTCGGTCCTGATCTTGTGGCCCGGGAGGTGCTCCCGGGCGGCTTCGTAGAGGCAGTCGGCCAGTTCGTCGGAGAGGCTGTGGCCGTAGTAGGTGTAGCAGCACCAGCCGGTGGCATTGTACCAGCGTTTGCCGTTGCCGGCGGCGTTCACGTGGATGCTCACGATGATGGTCTCCTGTACGGGGTGGCCAATCTGGCAGGTGAGGTAGTTGGCGCGTCTGACGCGTTCCTTCAGGGAGATGTCCTCTTCTTCAGGGACCAGGAGTTCGGCGTCATAGCCGCGCAGCTGGAGGTGTTCCACCACGGCTCTGGCAATCTCGCGGTTGTACTTGTACTCCCGGAAGCGTCCGTCCGGAGAGCGTTTGCCCGGGGTCTCAATCCCGTGGCCATTGTCAATCAATACTTTCATTTTCTTTAGGTTTTATGTAGGTTACACTTTTGATTTCAAGGTCCAGGTCTTCCACCAGCTGGGCCACCTGGTCAATGGAGTCAGGGCTGAGGTAGCGTTTCAGCTCCTGGATGGTGAGGGCGTGCTGTGCCTGCTGTATCGGTTGTATCGGGGTTTCGGGAGGCAGGGTCACTGTATCGGGGTCGTTGTGCCAGCGGATGAGCCAGTCGGCTATGTCAATGTGATTGTTGAGGTCTTCTTCCGTGGCGGTCTTCTGCAGGTAGTCTGAGATGTAGATTTCCAGCTTGGGCCGGGCCTTGAATTTCTCCTTCCAGTAGTCGTAGGCATCCACGTCGGGGAAGATGAGAATCTTCTTGCACGTTTCAACAGCATTCACTATATTTGCTCTTAGTGAACGGTCGTCGAATCGGCCGGTAATGAAATCAGGAGTAAGGTAAGTCCTCCGCTCTGGAGGCGGCTCCCTTCACAAGACATATTTCGTAGATGTTTAAGGTCGCAAATTGCGACCATAAACTCATTCCACCCATAGATTAATCAACATTAAACCATTTGTTATGGCAAAGAATAATAATAATCAAACGTCGGAACCGGTTTCAAATTGCAACCAGTTAAGCATTGTGCCAATTGTAATTGAGAGAAGAATCTATGTTGTTCGCGACACCCAGGTTATGATTGATCTGGATCTGGCCACCTTATATGGCGTTGAGAATCGTTCTTTAAGACAGACGGTCAGAAGGAATATTGACAGTTTTCCTGATGATTTCATGTTTAGACTCACGAATCAGGAAACTAACGAATTGATAATCAAAGGGGTGTCACAATCTGTGATACCCCCCGGATACAATACTGGCGGTGCGGAAATGTTTGCCTTTACTGAGCACGGAGTAGCCATGTTGGCAACAGTATTAAAAAGTGCCAGAGCCAGAACAGTCTGTATTGATATAATGCGGGCCTTCGTAGCGATGCGCCACTTTCTTGTATCTAACGCTCAGGTGTTCCAACGCTTGGACAGAATTGAATTAAAACAACTTGAAACAGACCAGAGGATTGAACAGGTATTTGAGAAACTTGAAGAAAAGACCATCTCGCCCAGGCAGGGCATATTTTTCGACGGTCAGATTTACGATGCCTACGAGTTCATCTGCGGACTCATCAAGTGTGCAAAGACGCGTATTATCCTTATCGACAATTATGTGGATGAAACCGTCCTGACCATGCTGGATAAACGAAAGGCGGGAGTTACTGCAACTATCTACACGCAAAAGATATCGTCACAATTCCAGCTGGATATTATTAAGCACAATGCCCAGTACCCGTCCATCGACGTGAAAGAATTCACAAAGTCCCATGACCGATTCCTTATTCTGGACAATCAGGTATATCTCATCGGCGCATCCCTCAAAGACCTCGGCAAGAAATGGTTCGCCGTTGCCCTTATGTCAGAGACAGCCCCGGAGATCCTTCTTTCTCGATTATAATACGCTCTTTCTTCTTCCATCTTCGAGTCATCTACGAGGGTATTAGCTTTCTTCTGGCTTCCAACATTGGTCTGATCTCATTTCAAACTGGTCATATTCGACCACTTTGAAAGCATCAAATTGGCGGTGTAGGTGTACTTGAGGAGGTAGAAGGGGGCCTCGAAGTCGGGATCTCCATCGGCAAAGTCTGTGCGAATCTTGTGGCCGGGAAGGTGCTCCTTGGCGGCTTCGTACAGACAGTCGGCCAGCCAGTTGTACTCCGGGATGAACCATCATAACCGTCCTAAACAATCGTTCCAACCCCCTCGATTTCGAGGGGATAAGATTTCTTCCAAAAGCCTTGCGATTCCGAAAAGAAGTAGTAACTTTGCAATTGAAGGGGGGATAGGCAACCGGTTCCTCCGGCCCTGTCCCCTAAAACCTTCAAGTTCTAAAACCACTCCGCTGATGGAGTGGTTGCTTTTTTTAGATAATCAACGATTTGATCTCCCGCAATAACGAGACAGGATTTGATGGACTTAATTGCTTGAATCTGAGGATTGTTTTCATACTTGCTTATCCCATCAAGCACCCTGCTTCTTGAATAAAGGTCCGTTTTTGGGAAATAGAGAACTACAACTTGTGCTCCCTGCTTTTCTGCCTCTCTCAGTTTTGAAGAGACGCTCCACACACCATTACTCTCAACGGTCTTGATATCCATGGGCAAATCATTCAGGAGACCATCATTATTTTTGAGATAGTACGGATTCTCTTCAGAACCAAGAAGTACCCTATGTCCATTTGTTCGTAAAATGGACGTCACTTCCTTTTCATAATCACCCCTCCTGCGGCCAAATGGCCCCACTTGCTTATCGAACTTATGATCAAGATGTATGGCGCTGACTCCTCCGGATTGTTCATCGAAGGTTACATCGACATAATCGGGATTATTAAGAAGACGAAGATACTCCTGATAGTTTTCTTCTCGTTGCTGGTCACTTACAATCATCACATAACACCCTTTGCGGCAGAAAAGGGCGTTCCAGGATAATCTGACCACGGTCTACTTTAAACCATTCGCAAAAGATCTCTATCGCATCGCGAAGCGTCCAGCCTGGCGCGTGACGGAATTGTCCGCCTTTTGGGGTGGAAACGCAAAAGGCTGTATGCTCTTGATATGTAACCGGATCTAGGGCAGGAACTGTCAGAACCTTCAAACGCACTTTTTCCATAATTCAACAGTTTACAGTTCCATTTGATCGTGGATGGAGAACCAGACATACAAAAATACGAGTTTCACTTCAATTATCAAACAGTAAAATCGCTCTTCTTCCAGCTCTTTCTCACCATCGTCTTGCTTTCGGCTTCCCTCCCCTTTGATTACCCCTGCATATCAATCGACTCCGTCGAGCCTCTCCCGAACCTCTACTGAAGTCACAACGAATCCACTCCGAGCCATCAATAGCGCTACTTGGTTTCGTATAGGCTGTAATTGACCCCTTGCCCGGTCCAACAGCATTCACTATCTTTGCCATCAGCAAGACGGTCGTCGAATCGGCCGGTAATGAAATCAGGAGTTAGGTAAGTCCTTCATTCTGGAGGCAGCTCCCTTCACAAGACATATTTCATACGAACTTGCGGTCGCAAAATGCGGCCTCAAGTTTATTTCCACTGATTAATAATCATTTACACCTTATTGTTATGGCAAAGAAGAATAATATTCAGACGTCGGAACCGGTTGCAGACTGCAACCAGTTAAGCCAAGTAGAGCAACAGACGCTAAAAATGCGGCAGTTGCTGGTACCATCCCCTGATGAGGTTGGTGAAGTGGCAATTTACAACCTAGATGATTCCATTAAACTCAATGTATGGATGACGAAAGAAACTGTGTGGTTGACTATCAGACAGTTGGCATTGTTGTTTGACCGCGACAGAACTGTTATTGGAAGACACATCAAGAATATCTTTTCTGAGGGAGAATTGGACCCGTCCTTGGTGTGTGCAAAATTTGCACATACCGGAGAATATGGACGTGCGGCTGGCTATACTCAAACCAAAGATGTAGTTTTCTACAATTTAGACGTGATCATATCTGTAGGCCATCGTGTAAAGTCCGTTCGCGGTACTCGTTTTAGGCAATGGGCAAATGCTGTTTTAAAAGAGTATCTGATTCGCGGTTACGCAATCAACCCCAGATTGGAACAACTGGAACAGCGTGTGGCAAAGACCGAGGAGAAGATTGATTTCTTTGTAAAGACAGCGTTGCCTCCTGTCGAGGGCATTTTCTTCGATGGCCAAATCTACGACGCCTACGAGTTCACCTGCGGTCTCATCAAGAGTGCAAAGACGCGTATTATCCTTATCGACAATTATGTGGATGAAACCGTCCTGACCATGCTGGATAAACGAAAGGCGGGAGTTACTGCAACTATCTACACGCAAAAGATATCGTCACAATTCCAGCTGGATATTATTAAGCACAATGCCCAGTACCCGTCCATCGACGTGAAAGAATTCACAAAGTCCCATGACCGATTCCTTATTCTGGACAATCAGGTATATCTCATCGGCGCATCCCTCAAAGACCTCGGCAAGAAATGGTTCGCCGTTGCCCTTATGTCAGAGACAGACCCGCAGATCCTACTATCGCGATTGTAGTCGTCGAATCGGCCGGTAATGAAATCAGGAGTAAGGTAAGTCCTCTATTCTGGAGGCAGCTCCCTTCACAAGAAATATCGATTTGCATTCAATCACTATTGTGGTTGTATGATTTGTCACCATAATCAATAAAACACTAATGCACAACAATATGGCAGAAGATAACATACCCCAAGCGAATCAAGTAGCTATTCGTCAGATGATTATCGACCTCAGAGGTGTCAAGGTCATTCTAGACCGAGATATAGCTAAGCTATATGGCGTAACTACAGGAAATCTCAACAAAGCAGTAAAAAGAAATATTGAACGATTCCCCGAAAGATTTATGTTCCAATTGACTGAAGAAGAAAACTTGCTCTTCCAGAATGGAATATCAAGTTGGGGAGGGACGCGTACCCTGCCATATGCCTTCACAGAGCAGGGTGTTGCCATGCTATCATCGGTCTTGCACAGTCCAACAGCCATTCAAGTCAGCATCTCAATCATCGACGCCTTCGTAGCTCTGAGAGCATTGGTGGCTGACAATCAACTCTTAAGAAGCGAGATAAAGAATATAGAACTACAACTAAAACTGCTCCAGAATGAGCAGAACGAGAACTTGGGAGCCTTGAATGATTTATCGGAAGACGTTCGCATGGAGATAGCCAATATCTATCAAGCAATAGCTGAATTATCCATCAAATTGGAGGACAAAAAGAATACACCACGTCCTAAGATAGGTTTCAAAAGAAACGACGATGATTAAATCCGCCGTCCACACGGAGGGCGATGATGCCGTTTTTGCCTTCATCGGATTCCAAGAAGGCCGGGAAGGTGCTCCTTGGCAGTTCCGTACAGACAGTCGGCCAGCCAGTTGTACTCCGGGATGAATCCAGTCCCCAAAACACCATTTCACGCACTTGTAGACCATTCTCCTGACGTCAAGAAAATGGTCCTTGTATATTGTCTTTATAGGGAATAATCCGTATATTTGAAACAGTTCTCAGGTTTTCCGTCCTCGATCAAACGGAGCATGTTTAACCCTTCTAAGGATAACTATGCTCTATGCCTGGGAATCAATTACTTCTGCGGCTTGAAAGGCCGCATTACCGTCAAAGACTCTCTTCTCAGCCCATAATTCCGGGCAAAGAAATCGAGCGCATCCTTGAGCGTCCACCCTGACGAGGTCCGCAGGACCCCGTCGGCTTCGCTGTACACTGTGAATGCAGTGTGTATACTTCCGTCCCAATCTTGGGCAGGGACGGTAATGACATTCAATTCACTCATCATTCAAAAATACACAATTATGGAAAACAATACAAATAATGCATCGAGAGGAGAAATCGTTATCTACCAAACGGTGGATGGAACGACGAGTATCGATGTTAGATTCGAAAATGACACTGTTTGGCTTACTCAGGACCAGATGAAGACATTGTTCCAGAGAGACAAGTCAGTTATTTCCAGACACATAAGAGACATTTTTAATGAAGGGGAACTTGACCCTGAAGTGGTAGTTGCAAAAAATGCAACAACCACCAGACACGGTGCAATTGCTGATAAGACTCAAACGCATGAGAAGTTAGTATATAACCTAGATGTCATTATATCCGTGGGATACCGCGTGAAATCGAAACGTGGTACACAATTCCGTATCTGGGCCACCTCCGTTCTCAAAGAATACCTCATCAAAGGCTACGCGGTTCGAAGCAACCTGGCTCAACAGAAATATGAAGACCTGAAGGCACTGGTAGAAGTTGTCGGACGTACGATGGGCTATCTGGAAGGGCCCAAGAATGACCAGATTAAGCCCATCTTCGATGTTGTCCGTGACTATACTTATGCACTGGACACGCTGGATGCCTACGATTACCAGAATCTGAAGTTTGAAGGGACTACGGCGCCAGAGCGCTTTCACGCCACGTACGAAAACGCCATGGAAACCATCGTCAGCCTTCGGAACAAATTCGGCAACAGCGATCTTTTCGGTGTAGAAAAGGATGCATCCTTCCACAGCAGCATCGGCCAGATATACCAGACCTGGGATGGCAAAGACCTATATCCCAGTATTGAAGAAAAGGCTGCTATGCTACTATATCTTGTTGTTAAGAACCACTCCTTTGTGGACGGGAACAAGCGGATTGCCGCCACCCTGTTTCTCTGGTTTATGCAGAATAACGGCATCCTGTATCGTCCGGACGGCACCAAGCGGGTTGCAGACGCCGCCCTGGTCGCCCTGACCCTGATGATTGCAGAAAGTCACACAGACGAGATGGAGACGATGGTGAAAGTGGTGGTAAACCTGATAAACCAAAAGGCAGTCAAATGAGAAGAGGTAAAGGGCGTGTGCCCTTCCCCTCTTCTCTCATCTTCGAGCCATCAACGAAGGCATTAGCTCCCTTCCAGCCATTTCTCCATATTGGCAACAGCTTGCGTCAGATCCTTTTGGAAGGTGGTGTGTTCGTGCAGGAAGGCCGGATTACCGTTAGAGAGAGCAACAAAGAGGTCTTTGGACATGGCATCGGCATATTCGGAAATGGTATCCTCTATGTGGTCCATTTCCTTTTCGGAAGTGGAGTGCTCATAGACCTTCAGCTTCTGATGAAAGAAGGCGTAGGCCTGTTCCATGGCCGAACGGTCAATCATATCACGCGATTGTATTTTTCCTGATAGGCATAACCCTGGCTGGCCAGCAGCCGGTCCATTTCCTCCCGCTCCACGTTGTAGCAGTAGCAAATCTGGTCCAGATTCTCGAAGATCTCGTCCCGCAACAGAAAGTTGATGGAGGAGACCAGCATAGGAATATCGCTGAGAGGAAGGTGATCCATAGTTTTTATAATCGGCTGCGAATATACAACTTTTTAACGGATAGTTTTACGCGTTATTTTTGTAAATTTGCCAGCATGAAACAGATTCTTGGATACTTCCTGGGCTTTCTCATCTTTATTGCCGGAATTCCGGCGTTGATGTGGTGTGTGGCGGGGATGCCGGCCATCGCCGATCTTCCCGTAGGCAGAATCTACCTTGGGATTGTGCTGGCACTCATCGGCCTGGCTCTCAGCATCTGGAGCATCGTTTATATGAAGAGCGTCGGGAAAGGCAACCCGTTTGACGCCATGGGGCACGAAGTGGCGCCGCGCACCAAACACCTGATGACGGAAGGTCCCTACAAGATTAGCCGGAACCCGATGCTTTCGGGCACGTACATCTATTACTTTGGCGTACTGGTTGCGCTGTGGAACTGGTGGGCGCTCCTGGTATTTGTAGTTGTTGTCGCCATCATGTCCCTGCAGGTGCGCTCCGAAGAGAAACGGCTCATGGCCGATTTCGGCCAGGAATACCTGGACTACATGAAACGGACAGGCAGGTTTATAACGCTTAAATGATGAAACGAATAATACTGACGTGCATCTTATTGCTCGGGGCGCTCAGCTGCGGGCAACAACAAAACCGCCTGCAGAATGGAGACCTCATTTTTGTGGGGCTTCCTTTGGGCTACGACGCGGAAACCGGCTCCATGGATGAGGCCATCTCATCGGCTACCGGGGAAGATGGAGCCCTGAATCTGATTCACGTGGCCATTGCCGAAGTGCAGGCCGACAGCATCTGGATTATCGATGCAACCATCGCCCACGGTGTGGACAGGCATCCGCTGGACACCTTCCTGAAGGATTTCACCCTCAAGGATGGCAGCTACCCGGAGTTTATCGTCAAGCGCGTCCGGGGGGCCGATGCCAGCGCAGCTGTAGAGATGGCCAAAACCTTCTGCGGCCGCGCCTACGACGTCCATTTCCTCCCGGACAACGAAGAGCTCTACTGCTCGGAACTGGTGCAGAAAAGCTATCTGGATGCCGATGGAATGCCCATTTTCCAAAGCGAGCCCATGAACTTCCTGGCGCCGGACGGAACCATGCCTCCCTATTGGGAATGGCTGTTCGGACAGCTTGGAATGGAGGTCCCGCAAGGCTTGCCCGGAACTAACCCGCAAAAGATGTCCCAGGCCGAATGCCTGGCCGATGTCCTTCCAGATTGTGGCCAAAAACAGCGGTCCGGCATGCTGCGTACCGTCCTGCCGGGCGGCACCATCCGAAAAACCAAGGAATAAAACTCCGGGAGCTATTCTTTGCCGCTAAGTTTGGTAATCATGTCGTCCAGCATCCGGAAAAGCTCCGGAGCGGTTTGGGCGTTTACGCTGTGGCACATGACCGCATTTCCCACGGTGAAAGGGACATCGGCCAGCTTGTTCTGAAGGTCCTTGCCATTCCGGGTAAGGGAAACAATCATCTGGCGGGCATCCTCCTTGCCTTTTGTGCGGGTAAGGATGCCTTCTTTTTCCATCCGCTGCAACAGCGGCGTTACCGTATTCGTTTCCAGAAAAAGGCGCTTGGCAATGTCGTTCACAGGCTGGGCGTCCTTCTCCCACAGAACCAGCAGCACGAGGTACTGAGGATAGGTCAACCCCTGCTGGGAAAGCAAGGGATGATAGGCCTGTGTAAGAAGGCGCGAAGCCGTGTAAAGCCTGAAACAGAGTTGATTGTCCAGCTTGAACTCTTCTTTGCTCATAGCATTCCCTGGATATCCTTTTCCATCTTTTCGGGCGTCACCGTGGGAGCAAAGCGCTTGATTACGGTACCGTCCCGGTTAATGAGAAACTTGGTAAAATTCCATTTGATGGCGTTGCCGAAGGTGCCTTTGGCCACGGACTTCAGGTATTTATAGATGGGATGCGCATTATCGCCGTTTACCTCAATTTTAGCCATCAGCGGGAAGGTGACGCCATGGTTCAGGCGGCAGAATTCGGCAATTTCCTCATTGGAACCGGGCTCCTGGTGGGCGAACTGGTCGCAAGGGAAGCCCACAACGACCAGCCCCTGGTCCTTATATTTCTGATAAAGGGCCTCCAGACCGTCGTACTGGGGAGTAAAGCCGCACTTGGATGCGGTATTCACAATCATCAGAACCTTGCCTTCGTACTGTGCGAAGTCCACTTCGGCGCCCTTGTTGTTCTGGGCCTTGAAATCGTAAATCTTTGCCATATCTTGTATATTTATATCGTTCACGATGCAAATATACGGCTTTATTTTTATATCGCAAGCGATATTCCGAAAAAATCAAACAAAATTACTCATCTGCGAATAAATTCGTATCTTCGCATCCGCAAAAAAACACAAAGTGTCGGATAGATTTAAAGGTCATTTGTCCATTGCGGCGGCATACACCATTTTCGGCTTGAATGTGGTGCTGTGCAAGGACATTGCCAATTCTGCGGCAGTGGCCCCGCACCTGCTGTTCACGCTCCGGGCTTTGGGAGCCGTGCTCCTGTTCTGGCTGGCGTCGTTTTTCCAGCCGAAGGAGAAAATTGAGAAAGGAGATATGTGGCGCATTGCCGTAGCCTCCTTTCTGGGATTCTTCCTCACCCAGATGACGTTTCTGGTAGGCATTACAATGGCAACGGCCATAGATTCCGCCATTCTGGGCACGCTGGGACCGGTTTTCACCATGATTACCGCCTACTTCTTTGTAAAAGAACCCATTACCGGAAAGAAGGCCGGCGGCGTAGCCATCGCCCTGGCGGGTGTGCTCTTTCTCATCTTCAATTCCGTGCATGCCGGCGGAGCCGCCTCCACTACCCCGCTCGGCCTGCTTATGCTGCTGCTGAACAGCCTCACCTTCTCCATGTATCTGGGTATTTTCCGGCCGCTGGTTTCCAAATACAGCGTGATCACGTTCATGAAATGGGTATTCCTGTTTTCCCTGCTCATGTCCCTCCCCTTCTCGGTCAAAGGATTGCTGTCCCTGGACTATGCGGCCATTCCCGTGGCCGTACGCTGGGAAATCGGCTACCTGATTGTCTTTGCCACCTTCTTTGCCTATTACCTGATTCCCTATGGGCAAAAACGCATCAGGCCCACACTGGTGAGCATGTACAATTACCTGTCACCCATCATCGCCACCATTGTGAGCATCTGGACGGGTCTGGACCATCTTACCTGGCAAAAAGTGGTGGCTGCCGCGGCCATAGTGGGCGGCGTCATCCTGGTAAGCAAAAGTAGGGCAGCAAGTCGCTGATTACAGGCCGAAACGGTGTGTAGTACCGTAATCGTTCCAGTTGCGAAGATAAAGGGTGATGTTCTTCTGGTCGTACACGTTGCTGTACTGCGTGTCTTCTACCGTACCGTTTTCCCAAACCAGGTCCTTCCAATGCACCTGGGAAAGGCATTCCTGGGCCTGATCCAGCGTTAACACGCCATTGTGCTCCTCCAGATAAGCGCCGGCCGTCTGGTAACGCCACCAGCTTTTGCTGTGAGGATTGCCCACGGCGGGATCGGGCTCGGTAGTGTAGTATTTCGCGGAAAGCAGGTGGTTGGTAACCAGCATGTGGTTGGCCCCTTCAGCCTTCCGGACTATCATGGTTTTCCAGCCGTCCTCCTTGTCAAATTCCACAACGGCGCAGTCGCCGCCTGCATCGGCCACCATATAATGATAGCCGGAGCCCACGGAGGCATCGTGCCGCACGTCCACCGTTTCCAATAGTTCCAGTGCTTCCTGAACCGTGGCACAGCGGTCCAGCCACAGGCGCATGATGATGGTGGTGCCCACATCGTGCTTGGGCGTATCCTGTTGCGAAGCCTGCCGGGGCAAAGCCATGATGGAGGTGCAAAGGCCCTTTTCGTTGATGCCGTCCACGGGAGCATAGATGGAAGCCAAGCAGTTAAGCCTGGCGGCAAAAGAAGCGGGCAGCTTCTCCAGGGAATAGCCGAAGTGGGACATATCGCTGCAGGCAATGGACGCGTAACCCTTCTTGGGATGCGAAACCGTCACCATCGTGGGATTCTTGAAATAATCGTAGTTCCGGCCATACCAGAAGCCTTCGGCATCGGCCCGGGCAGCCTGGAAAGAAGTACAGTTGATGGTGGCGGTTTCCCCGTTTTCGTCGGCTACCTGCGAGCTCTTGATCTTGATGGGAAGCCCCTTGCCGATGCGCCCCACCACATAATCCAGGAGTTCGGAATTCTCGTCTATATCGTTGGCTATTACGTCGTCCAGGTCATAATCGGCCTTGTATTCCATCCTGTACAAGTATTCGTTTCCCTCTACGGATTCCAGGGAACGCAGGGTAGCCATTTCACCGCCCCAAAGGCAGGCGATGGCAATACACAGCGCGGCAAGAATGCCGACTATCCATAACAATACTTTCTTCATAGTCCGTTGTATTAACTTATTCCTTGTTCTTTGTATCCATGCAAATGGTCACCGGCCCGTCATTCACCAGCGCCACCTTCATATCGGCCCCAAACTCCCCCGTCCCCACCGGACGGCCGATGGCCTGGGACAATGCGGTGCAAAACGCCTCATACAGGGGAATGGCCTTCTCGTGGCCTGCAGCGCCGATATACGACGGCCGATTCCCCTTTTTGGTGGATGCCATCAGCGTAAACTGGCTCACCACCAGGGCATCTCCCCCCACTTCCACCACACTCCGGTTCATAACCCCGGCCTCGTCGTTGAAAATGCGCAGCCCGGCTATCTTCTTAACCAGCCAGTCCAGGTCTTCCTGCCCATCCTCGTGCCCCACGCCCAGCAGCACCAGCAGCCCCGGGCCGATGGCCGACTTCACCGCCCCGTCAATGGTGACGGAGGCCGACGATACTCTTTGAATTACTGCTCGCACGGATTCACATACTTTTTTCCAGGGAAAAACTTGGGAACCTGCTGGCAGTAATTGGCATACTGGGGGTATTTACCGGCACTGATTTCCTCGGCAAAAGCGCTGCTGCCCAGGAAAAGGACTATCAGCAGCAGGGCGCCAATGATGCTCCAGTTAATGAGGCCGATGCCCCCGCCTACCGAGAACAGGTAAAAGGCGCACCAGGTGCCCTGCTCGGCAAAATAATTGGGATGCCGGCTCCTGCTCCAAAGACCCGTGGTATTGAAACCCAGATTGTACGGCGCCGGAAGCTCTTCCAGTTTCTTACCTTCGCCTATCAGCTTCCACTTGGTGGACTGGAAAGCCCACTGCTGCTCATCGGAAATGGTCTCATAGATGATGAAACCCAGCATGAGGGCGGCGGCCAGGCCATCTACCCAGCCGAAAGGCAGCTCCACGTTCATAAGCACCAGGGCCGGGAAAGTGGTCATCAGCACCAGCGTATTCTGGTAGATGCTAATGAAAAAGAGGTTGAACAGCATCCACTTCCAGCGCGGCTGAAACTCCATTTTGGCGCGGAGAACAGACCAGCGGTAGTCTTCCACCCCTTCCCAGAATTTGAGCGTGTAGGCCCCTTTCCGGGCGAAATTGAAGGTAAGGCGCATTCCCCATAGCGTGGCCAGGACAGCCATAACCACCAGCCGCGTGGACATTCCTCCGCGAACGGCAATTACCCAGGTATATGCTATCGGCAGCAAACTCCAGAGTTTGTCCATCTGGCTGTTATTGCGGGTAAGTTCCCCTACAACAAAGCAGAAGAGCGCGCTGCATCCGGCAATAATGCCCAATACCTTCAGCGTTTCCAATTGGGAAGCATCCAAAGCCGGTCCCACAAAAATGTACAGCAGCGGACAGGCTATAATGGAAATGGCTATCAAAGAGCCTACAAGCTTAACATTCATATTCTTATTTACAATTTTTGAAAAGCCAAACGTTCATCCCCGTTCAAGAGATAAATGATTCCGCAGTACTGGAAACCATAGGAAAGGAGGCAGTGCTGCATGATTTTATTGTCGCGATGGGTATCTACGCGAATATTGGACTCCCGCGCAAAGCTCCAGTCCATAATGGAACGGAAAACGCCGTGCACGTCCGGAAAACTGGCAATGCGATGGATCACATGATAAGACAAACGATCGTCCAGCCAGGAACCGCCTTCAATCACAGCATAGGTGGGCTCCGGAGAAGGAATAAAGGCAAAATAGGCTACAAGCCGATGATCCTCCTCCATCACCTGGCCATGCTCCCCCGCTATGTCTTTCCGAATCATCTCCTCCGTGGGATATCCCGGCTTCCACTGGTTGGGATTCCCAGAAGAACGCATGATGGACCTGGCGGCCTCCAGAATAGTCAGGATGAAGGGAATATCGCTTTCCCTGGCAGGTCGGATATGTCGGGTTACAGTACTCAAATATTCTTCATCATCATCAGGATATTCCGCCCGTCCACACGCTCGTAATTGATGGAATCCATCATTTCGCGGATCAGGAATATCCCCAGACCGCCGATAGGCCGGTCCTCCACGGAAAGCGTGGTATCGGCCTTTTCCTTCTGGGTTGGATCAAAGGCCACACCCGAATCTATCACCACTATCCTCAGCTCGTGACCGTCGGACATAACCTTGATGGTTACGAATCCGTTCTTGTCGCCCGGATAGGCGTAGTTCATAACATTCACCACGGCCTCTTCCACCGCCATCTGCACCTGGGCCAGCGTGGACGGATCCATCTTAAGCCGCTCCCCTATAGACTGCAGAAAGGCGTTCAGTTCCGTAATTCGGCCTATATCGCAGTTCAGGGTTATGCGCTCTGTAAGGAGCGTGGCAAACTGGCCGGGCGTGTAGCGGAGTGCCAGCATGGTAAGGTCGTCGCTTTGATCGGCCTGCTGCACAAAGGCATGAACCCCCTCCCAAACGGCATCCAGAATTTGCCTGGGCATCAATTGCTGCTTGCAGCATTCGCCAAGCAGGCCGGCAATTCTCTCCTCGCCAAACTGCTCGTAGGCGGCATTCATGGCTTCCGTAAGACCGTCCGTGTAAAGGAAAAGCGTGGAACCGGCTTCCAGGGTGCACTCCTGCGTGACGTACTTCATATCGTCCATGATACCCAGGGGAAGGTTGGGAACACAGTCCAGCTGAGTCAGTTGCGAACCCAGGATATAAGGGCTGTCATGACCGGCATTGCAGTAGCGCAAACGGCCGCCGGGAAGGTCCAGAACGCCCATGAAGAGGGTTACGAACATCATGGATTCGTTGTCCAGGCACACGGTTTCATTGATATTCCGGACAATATGGGCCGGTTCGCTTTCGTGGGCCGATGCCGAACGGAAAAGCGAGTGGGTAACAGCCATGAGCATGGCTGCCGGCACGCCCTTTCCACTTACGTCGCCAATGCAGAAGAAGAGTTTTTCGTCCCGGAGGAAGAAGTCGAACAGATCTCCGCCCACTTCCTTGGCCGGAATCATGGAGGCATACAGGTCTATATCCTTACGCTCCGGGAAAGGCGGGAAGATTCGCGGCAGCATGCTGGCCTGGATGGTACTGGCCACCTTCAGCTCTCCTTCGATGGCCGCCTTTGTAGCCGTGGTTTCCTTGAGTTCGTCGATATAGCGGATAAGGGAGTGCTGCATATCCACGAAGGAATGGCTGAGCCGGCCGATTTCGTCACTGCGGTTCTCCTCGGGCAGCTTCTGGTCGAAACTTCCCTTGGCAATGGTATCCGTCTGGTCGGCCAGGCTCCGCAAGGGCTTCAGTTCGCGGGAAACGATGCGGCTGAACACAAGCAACATCAGCAGAAGGCCGATGCCGACGATAATGAATACGATACGCTGCAGACGGTTATAACCGCCGAAAACGTCGCTCTGCGGACACACGATGGCAACACTCCATCCCGTTTCGCCCAGCGGCTTGTAGAAAACGTAACTGTTCACGCCTTCTATCATGAGTTCACGCATCCCTTCTTCGCCGCGAAGCATGGCGTGGCCAAGTGCCGACAAATCCGGGTTGGGATTCAGGAGGGTCTCGGTAAAGATGGTCTGGTAAAGGAGCTTGCTCCTGTCCGGATGCACGAAGTAAGTACCACCCTCGCCGATCATGATGCTGTACGAGTTGGGATAAGGCTTAACGGCAGAAATGGTTTCCGACAGCCAGCCCAGGGAAATGTCGGTGGCAATGGTGCCGATATACGCTCCGTCCCGGTCTTTCAGGGGCTTGCAGTAGGATGCAATAACGCCTGTAGAATTTTGAATTTCCGGATTAATGTCAAAGAAAGGCTCCGTCCACACCGGACGGTCCAGCAGCTTGGCGGTCTGGTACCAGTCCATGTAGAAATACTCATAAAGGGAGCCTCCCTCCTGTACAGTCCGGATTTCATCGTCTTCGTAGTACGAATAGGCCGAGAAATAGCGGCCACGGTCCCTGAAATAATAGGGTTCGAAAGCAATGGAACATCCGTTCAAGTCCGGATTGTTAATTAGGATGCGGCGGGAATAGACAAAAATGGAGTCCGGGGTATCCAGATGTCGCAGGACCAGCCAGTCGGTATTGTCGGTGGCCGTTTCTACGCGCTGGAGAATGGAATTCACCCGCAGCACGGTATTGTCCAGTTCCTTGGTGGCACGGTCGATGGCCTCCTGACGCACGGTCTTTAGCGACTGGGAGAACATGAAGCCCAGCGTCACATTAAAAATGAGTGCGGCAAACAGTACAATCCAGAGGCTCAGCTTGCGGGAAAGCGACTGACGTATGTAATCCAAGGGATTTTTCATAGGCTTAGTCCTCCTCCGTCAGTTGTTCGTAAGTTACTTCATTGAGCAGCATGGTGTACTCCTGCATAAGGTCGCTGGCCAGTTTCACCATATCCGGGCGTAGCCGGAACTCACGCTCCCCCGACTCCCGGTCCACCTGCAGCCGCAGCACCTCCTGCAGCATAAGCTGCTGCATGGGGCGGTTGGTGGCAATGTGGTTCTCCTCAACATACTTCATCACAATATCCAGCGTCTCTTCCGGGTGTTCGGCGGCCCATTCCCAGCCGCGACGGCTGGCACTGGCAAAAGCCTTGGCCTGCTCCTTGTGCTCCCGGTAGTATTCGCGAGTCATATACACGCCGTCCTCCTGCACATTGTAGCCATGGTCGCAAAAACGGTACACATTGGTGTCATTCAGCTCATAACCCGCCTGAACCAGCTGGTAATACTCATTATAGCTCATGGCCAGGGTAGCGTCGATGGCACCCTTTACAAACAGGTTCACGTTGGTGGCAAAACGGATCCATTCATAATCCAAGCCCTCTTTCAGACTCATACAGATGGCCAGCTGGCCAAAGCCCACGCTCCAGATGCCCACACGGGCGCCCTTTTGCTTAAGCGGATCCATATCCCGGCGCGACGCAATTACCATGGCGTTATTCATGGAGGTCTGGAGGATATTCACCAGCGGAATTCCCTCGTCAATAATCTCCATGGCCTGGCAGAGCTGCAACGTAGTGGCCTGGCTTTCGTTACGCCGAATTCTGTTCATGGCCGACAGCGTAGCAGAAGGATGCACAATTTCCACATCGATTCCGGCATCGCGGTAAAATCCCTGTTCCTGGGCAACATAATAGCCGGCAAACTGCGCCTGCGCCGTCCACTGGGGCGTGAACACAAAGTGCTCCTGCGCCCCGGCAGTAGCAAAAGCCAGGCACAGCCCGCACAGGGAAAGGGTAAGTATTATAGGAAACCTTTTCATGCTAAAATGAATGACTTACGAAGATAAGCATTATTTTCAAACTACACGGCTACAGGGACAGTTTTACCCGAAAACCGCGGGTAGTAGGCTCCTCCACAATGTCTTTACACAAGGAGCGGAGCTGCTCCAAAAAGGCGGGAGAGACACCGGGGGCCGCCAGCGGAGAGCTTTCCAGACCCTCCACCATAAAGTCCAGGGAGGTATCGGCGGAAAGTTCGCTGTGGGTAATTCTAAGGGTGAAGGGCATATAGGCCGACATGACCTCCTTCAGCATCAGCTGGCAGGCCTGAAAGGCCGGTTCACACTTTTCGGCAATGTTGTATTTGATGCAAAAACGGCGGATGCGGGTTTCCATGCCCGGAAAGTCAAAGTCGGGGTCGTCAATCTGGAAAACCTCCTTGCGGATACGCTGCACAAAGGCCTTAGTGGCACTGCGGCGGGGCTTTTCAAACACCTGCCTGGCCGGACCGTCCTCGTAGATAATGCCCTCATTCATAAAGAAAATACGCGTACTCACGTCGCGGGCAAACTTCATCTCATGGGTAACGATGAGCATGGTCATGCCCTCCTTCGCCAGTTGCCGGATTACGCTGAGCACCTCGCCCACCATGGTGGGATCCAAGGCCGATGTAGGCTCGTCAAAGAGGATTACTTCGGGCCTCATGGCCAGGCAGCGGGCAATGGCCACGCGCTGCTTCTGTCCGCCGGAGAGGCTGGCGGGATAGACATCGGCCTTTTCGGCCAGACCAACCTTCCGCAGAAGTGCCAGGCCTTCTTCGCGGGCCGTTTCCAGGCTTTCCTTCTTAATCTTGCAGGGGGCGTACATCACGTTTTCCAGCACCGTCATGTGGTCGAAAAGGTTGAAATTCTGGAACACCATGCCCACTTTCTGACGCATCTTGTGCACCGGATAATCCTTTGCCAGAATGTTTTCCCCATTAAAGACTATGCTGCCGCCCGTTGGCGGATCCAGCAGATTCAGCGCTCTCAGGAAGGTGCTTTTCCCCGTTCCGGAAGGGCCGATGATGCTGATTACTTCCCCGGGATTAATCTCACAGTTCACATCCTTGAGCACGTGCAAAATGCTGCCGTCCGGGTTATAATAGGTTTTGCTAAGGTGGGAAACAGTAATCATAGCACTTTCTTTTTGGGGGTTGCCAGCTTCAGCAGCAGGCCGATAAGCCATACCAGCAGGAAATAGATGAGGGTAACTACCAGCAACGGAATCACGGCGTCGAAGGTTCGGCTGCGGATAATGTCACCGGCCCTGGTAAGGTCCTGGATGGCAATGTAGCCAACAATGGAAGTTCCTTTCAGCAGGGAAACGCACTGTCCCCGGTATAAAGGAAGTCCGCGCCGGATGGCCTGGGGAAGCACAATGTGGAAGAAGGTTTGAACGCGGGTAAAGCCCAGCGCCAGGCCGGCTTCCGTCTGCCCGTGCGGGATGGCTCCCAGCGAGGTTTCGTAAATATCACTGGCTCCGGAGGCAAAGAAAAGGGCAAAGGCCATCACCGCCACCATATCGGACGGGACTCCGCTCCTGGCAAATACCACATAAAAGAGAATGAGCAGCAGCACCAGTTCCGGAATGCCGGCGATAAAGCCGTTGTACAGCTTCACGAAAGCGTGCATCCAGCCCCTGCGGCTGTGAGCCATGGCATACAGGCCCACGCCCAGCAAAGAGCCCAGCAGAATGGCCAGGAAGCTGATTTTAAGCGTTTCCCACAGGCCATCCGTAATAAACTTCCACCGGTTCTCCACAAGGATGTTCTTCCGGACGCCGTTTTTAATGCCTGTTATCAGGCTTTCGCGCTCCATCCCAGCCTCCGTATCCAGTACAAAATAGGCGGGATGATAGGAATGGTAGGGTTTCGAGAACAGAAACTGCTCTTCCCGCTCCGGCGTAACAAAAATACAGCCGCAGAGAACATCGGCCAGGCCGCTGCTTACGGCCATAATGCAACTTCCGGAGTCGTAGCGCTTGATTTCCAGCGGACGGTGCAGTTCCCTGCCCAATTCACGAAGCAGATCTATCTCTATGCCATACCATTCGCCGTCTATCAAGAAAGAGATGGGCGAAGAGTCCGTGGCGGCAGCCACACGGATGGGTTTGCCCGAGGGCTCTGCCGGTATGTGCGAATAGGCCGATTCCTGGGTGTAACGGTCTGTGAGCCAGTAATCTTTTAAACGCTGCATGGAGCCGTCCGCTTCCATGCGCTCCTGTATGGCCGTAAGGGTTTGCGCCAGTTCGGAATTGTCTTTCCGCATCATGAAAGCCGTAGGAAAGGCTTGCTCTTCCAGAAGCGCAATCTTAATACCGTTTTCCTTCCTGACCACGGCATTAAAAACCACTTCGTCATGCACGGCCACATCTATCTTGCGGTTTTTGAGTGCCTGGAGAAGATCGCTCTCGGAATTGAATAACTGCAGCGTAATGTCTTTGCGGGACGACAACTGCAAATCGTAAATGCTGCCCGACACCGTACCCACCCGAAGACCGGACAGATCGGCCTCACTTTGCAGCACAATGCCCTGTTCACTGCCACCGGAACAGGAAAGCAAAGACAAGATTAAAAGGAAGAATAGGAGTAGTTTTTTCATTTAAAGTGTTTCTAGCATACAAAGATAGCAATTTTTCCGTGAGATAACGAATTAATGAATACCCACAAATGGGGATGGAAAAGAACAGGGATAATCACTATCTTTGCACATCAAAACCAGCATACCTATGGCTACAAATGGGGATATCCTGCATCCCGGGATGAAGATGGCCGATCTGATGAACCGGGATTTTACCCTTTCGGGAGTATTGGAAAGGGTGGGCCTTTCCTTCGGTTTTGGAGACGAAACCGTGGACGAGGTCTGTTCCCGTTCCGGGGTTAACACGGCCACCTTCCTTCTCATCTGCAATGTATATCTGTCGGAGGATTATACCCCCTCCCGGGAAACGCTGGACCATATCGACCTCCGGGATGTGCTCCGCTATCTCCGCCTCTCGCACTCCTACTACGAAGGCACTGCCGTAAAAGCCCTTTCCGGAACCCTGAAATCGCTGATGTCGCCCTGCGGAGATACCTATAAGATGATTATCTCCCGTTTCTTCTCCGACTACACGCTGGAACTGTCCCGGCATTTTGAATACGAGGAAACCGTCGTATTCCCCTACGTGGAAGCCATGCTGGACAAAGATGTGAAGGACGATTTTTCCATCGGCCAATACGAGCAGCATCACTCCGACGTCCAGGAAAAGCTGGACGACCTCAAGAAGCTTATCATGACCTATCTTCCGCAGGAATGTGACCAGCAGCTCATTCACACGGCCCTTTCGGAAATTTTTACGCTGGAGACAGACCTCCGCAAGCACACCATCATAGAAGACCGCATTCTAATCCCGGCCGTCAACCGGCTGGAAGATGACGGTGACGGAGATTCCGTTTCCCCGGGCGACAAACTTTCCTCCAGGGAAATAGAGATTCTTTCCGCTGTGGCCCAGGGGCTGCTGAACAAGGAAATAGCCTCCAAATACAATATTTCCATCCACACCGTAATCACCCACCGCAAGAATATCGCCCGCAAAACCGGCATTAAAACCATTGCCGGTCTCACGGCATACGCCATTCTTAACAATCTAATAGAGGTGTAATTAGCCCTCATTCGCACGCCCAGCCCCGTGCTAAAATGCTAAAAAATTCAGGGAAAGCTCCGTACTTTGGCCCAATTATTGGTTTATTGGAAAGTCACGCGTACTAAAACCTGAATTTATATGAGAAAGTTAGTTGTATTCTTAACGGTCCTGGCGTTTGCAGCCACCGCCTGCGAGCAGGACGATTACCCATTCTGGTCAGACGGCCCCGGCGGTGACATGCCCGGCGGTCAGCAGGGAGTCACCAATCTGAAAGATCCCGCTCTTGCCTGGAACGCCGATTCCTTCGAAGCAAGCATCGGCGGCCAGAACAGCTTCCCTACCCTCACGAATACCTTTAATGTGAACGTGAGCTACGAATCTTCCCGGCCGGAAGTGGCCACGGTGAACGCAAACGGCGTTGTTACGCTGCTGTCCGGCGGTTCCACCCTCATAACGGCCTCTTCTGCCGCCGATGAAACGTATTCCGCCTCCAGCGACTCTTACCTTCTTACGGTAATCGGCGGGGCTTCCGGCGAAGCCGATGACGACTCGCTCGTCTTTGCCTCCACCGGCGACCCTTCGTCCGAGGACGACATCTCCAACACCAACTTCAAAGGCCGCATCACCGTAACCTTCTCCGAAACGGGCGATGCCGCCGTTACCGGTGACACCTACGGTTATGTCACCGTGGACGGGAACAAGGTCACGGTGAACAATACCGGCGGACAAGTGCTCATCTACGAGCTCAAGGGAACCACCGCCAACGGCTATTTCAAGGTTTATGGAGCCAAGAAACAGGCCATCGTCCTGAACGGGGTCAGCATTACGAACCCCGACGGTGCGGCGCTCAACAACCAGAACAAAAAGCGCACGTTCGTGGTAGTAAAAGGCACCAACACCCTCTCGGATGGCGCATCGGCCAGCTATACCAAGGAAGGCGATGAAGACCAGAAAGCCGTCCTGTTCAGCGAGGCGCAGCTAATCTTCAGCGGCAGCGGCCTGCTCACCGTGAACGCCCTCAACGCGCAGGAGAAGTCCGGCATTGCCTCGGACGACTACATCCGCATCCTGGAGAACCCTACCATCAAGATTAACGCCGGCAGCAGTGCCGGACACGGCCTCAAGGGGAAAGACTATGTACAGCTTTCCAACGGGTCGCTGGTTGTTTCCACCTCCGCACCCATGAAGAAGGGCATCTCCACCGACGATTACGTACTGGTAGAAGGCGGCACGCACATGGTTAGCGTTAGCGGCGGCGTGGCCTACGATGAAGAGGATGCCGAATATTCCGGCAGCGCCGGCGTAAAGGCCGACAACTACTTTGCCATGACCGGCGGTTCGCTCACCATCAAGAACAGCGGCAACGGCGGCAAGGGCATCAATGCCGGCAGCTACGACTTCGACGAAGAGAACCACACCGTTGCCGACAGCTACATTTCCGGCGGAACCCTAACCATCAGCACCACAGGGCGCGAAGTGAACGACGTTTCGGCCAAGGGCATCAAGATTGGCTGGGTAACCAAGAACGGCAGCGGAGAACATGCCAAGGTAACGGGAAATGCCGGCAATCTCCTTGTCAGCGGGGGTAAGATTATAGTGAACAGCAGCGGTGGCGAAGGCCTGGAAGTAAAGGGAAACCTGACGTTTGACGGCGGTGAAACCCATGTCACTTCCGGCAGCGACGACGCCATCAACTGCCAGGGCGACCTTACCGTGAACAACGGATTCGTCTATGCCTTCTCTTCAGAGAACGACGCCATGGATTCCAACGGCGACACCAAACTGAACGGCGGTTACGTAATGGCCATCTGCACCAAAGGAACGCCGGAAGTAGCCATAGACGCCAACACGGAAGACGGCAAGAAACTCTATATCAACAGCGGCGCCACGGTTGTGGCCTACGGTGGCCTGGAAAGCGGTTATTCCGCCTCGCAGACTGTTTACAGCATGAGCGGAACCGCCGGCGCCTGGAACGCCCTTTATGACGGGAAATCCTTCATCGCCGCCTTCAAGGCTCCGTCCGGCATCTCCACCTTCATCGTATCGGCTCCTTCGCTTTCCAGCGGCTACAAGAGCGTGAGCGTAAGCGGAGAAGGCAAGTGCAACGGCGCCTGGGCCACCAGCGGCATCTCCGGCGGAACCTCCGTCACCCTCTCCAATTACACGGGAGGAAACGGCGGTCCGGGAGGCGGTGGCCCCGGTGGATGGTGGTAAAACCCGGAAACTGCTATGCGCCCCAGTCGGGGAGCTCGCTTTCCGAAATACAACGCAGTGAGGAGCGCAGGATAACTTCCCGCGCTTCTTCTGCTTTATCGGCCCGGATAATCAGGAGTCCCTTTCCGTGCAGGAAGAAGGAATACATGTACACAATGCCGATATTGCCTTCGCTCAGGCCGCGGACCACTTCCGCAATCTGGCCCGGACGCTCGTCCAGGGCGATGGCGAAAACGTCGGACAGGGCCACGGCCACTCCGTGACGCTCCAGCTCCTGGTAGGCGCGCTGCGGTTCCGTGCACACGATGCGCAGCAGGCCGTACTGGGCCGTATCGGCAATGGAAGAGGCGATGATAAGGATACCGGCATCCTTAAGGATGTCAAGAACCTTGGTAAGGGTACCGGAACGGTTCTCGAGGAAAATGGAAAGCTGATTGATAGTCATGGCGCGGGGTTATTTCAGTTTACGGTTATCAATTACACGGACGCTCTTGCCCTGGCTGCGCTCGATGGCGCCCGGGGCCTTGAGGGAAACCTTGGCGCTGATGGAGAGCACGCTGCGCAGTTTGTCGGCCATGCGCTTCTTCAGCTCGTCGATGGCGGCCGGCGTATCGAAAGTGGCAGTGAAGTACTCCTGACGCAGTTCCACCTGCACCTCCAGGGTATCCAGGTTGTTCACACGGTCCACCACCAGCAGGTAACGCGGAGCGAATTCCTTCATGCTCAGCACCACGCTCTCCACCTGCGACGGGAATACGTTGATACCGCGGATAATGAGCATGTCGTCACTTCGGCCGGTAATGGAGCTCATCCGTACGCTGGTACGGCCGCAGCTGCACTGTCCCGGAATCAGGGAGCACAGATCGCGGGTACGGTAACGGAGCACCGGCATACCCTCTTTGGTAAGGGTGGTGAACACCAGTTCGCCAGCTTGTCCCAGCGGCAGGGGTTCCAGGGTAACCGGGTTGATGATTTCGGGATAAAAATGGTCTTCGTTGATGTGGGAGCCGTTTTGCGCATGGCATTCGTAGCTTACGCTGGGCCCCATGATTTCGCTCAGGCCATAGATATTGAAGCCTTTAAGTCCCAGGCGTTCCTCAATCTCCTCACGCATCTTTTCCGTCCAGGGCTCGGCGCCGAATGCACCCACACGCAGCTTGATCTGGTCTTTGGTAATGCCTATCTGCTCCATGGTCTCGGCCAGGTACAGGGCATAGGAAGGCGTGCAGGCAATGCCCGTGATGCCCAGGTCGCGGATAAGTTTGGCGTGCTTCTCCGTGTTACCGGTAGAAGCGGGCACCACCGAAGCGCCCACCATTTCCACACCGTTGTGCGCACCCAGGCCGCCGGTGAAAAGGCCGTAGCCATAGGCCACCGAGAAAATGTCGTTGCGCGTTACGCCAAAAGACGTAAGGGAACGGGCCATGCACTCGCTCCACACGCCGATATCCTTGCGGGTATAGCCCACGATGGTAGGGTTGCCGGTGGTGCCGGAAGAGGCGTGGATGCGGATAATCTCACTTTGGGGAGCGGCCTGCAGGCCGAAGGGATAATTATCGCGCAGGTCCTTCTTGGTGGTGAAGGGAAGCTTCACAATGTCGTCGATGGTGCGGATGTCGTCCGGCGTAAGGTCCATCGCCTGCAGTTTGTTGCGATAGAAGGGTACGTTGTGATAGACATACTCCACAATTTTGTGAAGCCGTTTACCCTGGAGCGCGCTCATCTCGTCGCGGCTCATGCATTCTTTGTTGGGATTCCAGA
>CAMJKI010000020.1 GCA_946406355.1 uncultured Bacteroidales bacterium
TGCGAAACATGCTATTAATTTTATCATGGCTAGTACATTAGTTGTGTAAAAATACAAATTTTCTATTATAGTCAAATACTTGATTAAGAGTTTTGTCGATTAATCCAAAAGCTTTATCGCATTTTGTCGCATTATAACTCCTTGAAAGTTAACACAATACTTAACACAACTGAGCAAAAATGGCACTCTGTGAAGTCTGGAAGCCACTGTAATGTTTTTGGAACGAAGAAGAGTATTAGAAAAGTAAATCCCGCAATCAAATGCGGGATTTTACGTATTATAGAAAGCATTAATCGCCATTGTACCTAATCGAAATATTGCAGCGTCCGTAGCATCTCGAAGATCAGGTCCAGATACTGGCTGGAGGTATGGTCCCAGCGGAAGCCCAGACGGTGCAGCACCTGCATGGTGAACACCGTGGAGGCCAGGGTTTCCACGCCCTCCTGCTCGGCCGCCGACTGCTGATAAGCCACCAGCGGCGAGAGGATGCGGGCCTTGGCCGGATCCGCGTTGGCCAGCTGGGTCCTCCGGAGGAATTCGGCCATTTCCACGTACTCGAGCGGCTTGCCGTCAATCTTCTCCAGGCGGGTGAAGATGTCGTCCATGGGAATGATATGGTTATTGGAGACATTGAACACGCAGTTCTCCAGCGGCGTCCGGGAGAGCAGCACCATGGCCCTGGCTGCCTGGTCAATGGGCGTGAATTCCATCTGTCCCTCCAACATCCGATACGGGCAGGCGCCCAGCATCTTGAGGGCCTTGAGCCGTCCCATGGAGGCATTGGCGTTCATGTTCATCTGGAACTCACCGTCATTGGCACGGGGCGACAGGTTGCCGGCGCGCAGGATCTTGGCTTTGAGCTGCCCCAGGGCCATATGCTCCAGGATATGCCTTTCGGCCAGGAACTTGGAATGGACGTACTGGTTGTCCGTGAGCTGGCCGAAGAACAGCATCTGCTCTGTAAGGGTGCCGGGCACCAGACCGGGCGTAAGGCCGCCCACGCTTTCGGTGGAAACGTGCACCAGATAGGCCCCCTGCTTTTCACATAAGGCCACTAGGTTCTTTACGCCGCCGTAATTGATGTCCTCGATGTCCGTTCCTTTGGAGAAGTGCTTCACGTTGGCGGCACAGTTGAACACCATGTCAATCTCCGTGAGCGGCTCCAGCGAGGCGGACTGGGTAATGTCTCCCACCACCGGGCGGATGCGCGTCCCAAAGAGACTGCGGTAGTCTTTGTCAAAGTAATAGACCAGCATCTCCTTGAGGCGGCGTTCCGGGGTAAGCGTGCCCTTGCCGCGCAGCAGGCACCAGATGGTGGTGTCGGGACCGGTGTTCTCCAGCAGCTCTTTGAGCACGTGGATGCCCAGGAAGCCTGTGGCGCCGGTCAAAAGGATATTCCTGCCCAATTCCATGGGTTTTCCGGCCAGGAAAGACTCCAGATTGTTTTTCTCCAGGATGGCATCGATGGCCGAATAGTCGTAATCCGTAATGTTGCTGTCCTGCTCCTGCACGGCCTGATCCCCCTTCAGGAAGGCCGCCAGGGCGCGGGCCGATGGATGGGAGAACACATCCGAATAGGCAAAGTGAAGCCCCTTCTTTTCCGCGTTCACCATCACATTCGTCACCATTAGAGAGGATCCGCCCAAATCGAAGAAGGAATCCGTGGCACCCACGCGCTCAACACCCAAAACCTCAGCAAAGATGTCGCAGAGAGCCTTTTCCGTCTCTCCTACCGGAGCCACATAGTCTTCCAACGCCGACGGAGTGGCCTCCGGAAGAGCCTTTCGGTCAACCTTTTGGTTCACGTTCAGCGGAATCTTGTCCAGCTGCATCCAGGCAGCGGGAACCATATACGGCGGCTTGCGCTCGCGGATGAATTCGGCGGCGGCCTTGGTGTCGAAGGTTCCATCGGCTACCACATAGGCGGCCAGGAATTTGCCGCCCGACGGGGCGTCGAAGGCCTGCACCGTTACATCCTTTACGCCAGGGATATCCTGGATCACCGACTCAACCTCCTTGAGTTCGATGCGGAAGCCGCGAATCTTGACCTGACGGTCCTTGCGGCCCACGAACTCCACGTTTCCGTCGGGCCGATAGCGCACAATATCACCGGAACGGTACAGGCGCACACCCGGCTGGAAAGGATTATCAATGAAGGCTTCTGCGGTCTTCTCAGGATTGTTCAGGTAGCCGCGACCCACGCCGATGCCGCCAATGAGCAGCTCGCCGGCCGCACCCACGGGCAGACGCCGCATCTGGCGGTCTACCACATACAGCTGCACATTGCTCAGCGGATGGCCGATGGGAATGTTCTCCTCCCGTTCCAGCACATGGAACACGGTAGAGAAGATGGTACATTCCGTGGGGCCGTAGCCATTGTAGAAGGCATAGAAAGGCGGCGGCATGGAAACCAGTTTCTCACCACCTACGGATAAATACTGGAGTGAAGGATTATTAGGGAAGTTACGGGCATACATCACGCCCACCTGGGTGGTCATGAAGCTGTGTGTAACCTTGTTGTCAGTGATAAAGCGGTCCAGGGCACCCAGGTCGTGCCGGACAGCCTCCGGGATAATGCAGACGCAGGCGCCGCAGGTGAGGGCGGGATACTGGTCCATCATATTGGCGTCAAAGCCGTAACTGGCGAACGCCGCCACACGGTCCCCCTCCTTCAGATGATAGTAGTCTCTGTACCAGGCGCAGAAATTCACCAGATTGCGATGCTCCAGCATGCAGCCTTTGGGCGTTCCGGTGGAACCAGAGGTGTAGAGCAGGATGTACAGGCTTTCAGGCTTGGGGCCGGTTGCCGTGCAAGGGGTGTCGGGCAGGTTCTCCAGTTCGGCCGTTGTGAGCACGGGACCCTGGTAATCTCCCACCAGTGGCAGCAGTTCTTTGTCGGCTATCAGGAGTTTGGCACGGGCATCCCGAATCATAAAGTTCAGGCGCTCCGGCGGATAGGAAGGATCCAGCGGCTGATAGGCGCAGCCCGCCTTCATGGCGGCCAGGGAGGCCTTGGTCATCCAGGTGTTGCGGTTGATGAGAACGCTCACAACCTCTTCTTCCTTGAGGCCGAAGCCCAGGATTCTGGCGGCCAAGGCATCTGTAATGCCGTCTAACTCCTTGTAACTGACGGTCTTGCCTTCAAAGAGCACGGCAGGAGCATCCGGCGTAGCATGCGCTTGTTTGCGGAACAGGCTTACAACGGTTTCGCTCAGGTCTACGTCCTGGGTATAGTGGTTGAAGCCGTCAAGCTGCTGCAGGCGCTCTCCGTCCACGTACGGTATCTCCGTAAGCGGATTGTCCTTCAGCAGGCCTCTTACTACGCATTCCAGAGCGTCTCCGAAGGCCTGGACCAGCGGCTCGCTGTAAAGGCTGTCGTCATAGGCCAGGGCAATTTCCGGCGCTTCCTCCGTTCCCTCGATGAAGATGCTAAGCGGGAACTTGGGCGTATCCTGCGTGATAAGCTCATCCTCCAGCTGCTTTCCGTTTATGGTGTACTTTTCGATGAGCCCTACCTGGTAGGCCATCATGACGGCGGGATGGAAATCAAAGGCCGATGCTACTCTGGCGAAAGGATAATTCTGGTAAGAGAGCGTGGTGGTAAAATTGCGGTCGGTTTCCCTGAGGAAATCGTCGGCCTTCTGTTCTCCCACCTCGCCGGAGAGCGCCATTGTATTGACGAACATGCCGAAGGTATCCGATGCGCGCATATCGCTGCGGCCGTTGGCCACGGTACACAGGTACACTTTCTTCTGGCCACTGAAGGCACTTACGGTAATGAAGGCCGCACCCAGGAAGTAACTGGCCGGGGAAATGCCCAGCGCATGGCAGCGTGCCAGGATGTCGGCCCCTACTTTCTTGCGGATCCACACTTCGTGGCCCACCTCGTCTTCCTGGGGTTTTTTGTCGGGAATCAAGCCGGTTTCCTCTTCCTTTCCGGCCATCTGGGCGGCGAAGAAGGCATCGGCCTCCTGGAATTCGGCGCTGTCCTGATAGGCTTTCTGGTCTTTTGCATACTGGAAGTAGGTATAGTTTTCCTTCTCCGGGGCCTTCCCTTCCAGAGCGGCCGTAAGCTGCTCCAGAAATACGTCGTAGGATCGGCCGTCAAACACCAGATGGTGGAAATCGGCCATCAGGCGCAGCTTGCCGGGCGTCTGCACAATCTGCAGGCGGTAGAGCGGGCCGGACAGGTCATAGGGCTGCATGAAGGCATCTTTCAGCTCCTGGAATGCGTCTTCGCTCTTGAGCCGGACAGAAGGAATCTCCGGGTCCGGGGCGCAGGGAACCAGGAAGACTTTGCCGTCCCGCTGCTGAAGACGTCCAGTTACCGCAGGATGGGCTTCCAGGATGGCCAGGAGGGCCTTTTTAAGCGCCTCCACCTCCGTTCCTTCCGGGAAAGAAAGGATACAGGGCAGGTTGTAGGCCGTGGAAGCAGGATTCTTGACGCAGTCAAGATAGAGACCGGTTTGCTGGAAGGTTAGTTCCTGGGGCTGGTCTTCCGTGCTTTCGTCAGATCCTTCGCTACGCTCAGGATGACAGGAACCGTCCATCAGCTTCTTCAGGATGTCATTCTCTATGCTTTGCAGGCTGGCGGTTTTGGCAAAGCTGTCCATGTCGGGTTCCAGCCCGTAGCGTTTGTACAGCTCTGTGGCCAGCCGGAGGGCGCTCAGCGAGGACAGCCCGCTGTAGTAAAGGGGTTCGGTAAGGCCGAAACCGCCAATGCCGACACTCTCTTTAATCAGCTGGCTCAGTTCTTCTTCCAGAACATTGAACGGCGCCACGTGGGCTTCTGCCTTCCGCTCCTGCGGCTCCGGCTTAGGAAGCGCCTTCACGTCCACCTTTTGGTTCACGTTCAGGGGAATGGCGTCAATTTGCATGGTCACGGCGGGTACCATGTACGGCGGTTTCTTGCCGGCAATAAACTGGTCCAGTTCCTGGATGTTCACTTCCTTGTCGCTCACCACATAGGCGGCCAGGAACTTGCCGGCACCGGCGCCCGGCTCGTCAAAGGCCTGTACGGTAACGTCCTTGATACCGGGGAATTCCCGGATGACGGCTTCCACTTCCTTCAGTTCGATGCGGAAGCCACGAATCTTTACTTGGCCATCCTTTCGGCCAACAAATTCAATCTTTCCGTCGGCCCGCTGGCGTACGATGTCACCGGTGCGATAAACGCGGGTGTAGGCGGGGTCATTGTCGAAGGGATTGGTGAGGAAAGCCTCGGCGGTTTTGTCGGGCCGGTTGAGATAGCCGTCACCCACCTGCTCGCCCACAATCCATAGTTCACCGTTCTCCCCCGGCGCCACCTGTTTGCCGTCCTTGTCCACAATGTAGGTATGGATACCGGGTAGCGGAACGCCGATAGGGATGTTCTCCTCCTGCTTCTTCACTTCTTCGCTGACCACGTAGCAGCAGCACTCCGTAGGGCCGTAACAGTTGAACAGACGGTAGTGGGGAAGCGGGAACGAGGACATCTTTTCACCCCCGGTATACATGACCTGGAGCCCCTTGCAATCCGGATAATTGATGGCGAACTGAGTGGCGACCTGTGTGGTCATGAAGCAGTGCGTGAGGCCGTTTTCTTCAAAGAATTTGTGCAGCCCAGGCAGGTCCAGACGCATCTTTTCCGGGATGATATACAGCGTGGCGCCGGATACCAGGGACCCATACAGGTCACCGACGAAGGCGTCGAAGCCGAAGCTGGCGTAGGCCGACATCCTGGAATCTTCCCGGATGCTTACATTCTCGGCGTGACGGTGGGCAAACAGCGACACGTTGCGGTGGGTGAGCATGCAGCCCTTGGGAGTTCCGGTGGTACCGCTGGTGTACAGCAGCACAAAGAGGTCATCGGCCGAAGGACAGCCATGCGGCTTTCCGGGATGCAATTTGCGGATATCGGCGGTCTTGAGCGCCGGCCCGTCATAATCCTTCAGGATGGAGATTAAACTCTCGTCGGCCACCAGCATCCTGGCGCCGGCGTCTTTTATCATGAACCCCAGACGCTCGGGCGGATAGGAAGGATCCAGCGGAAGATAGGCGCAGCCGGCCTTGAGCGCACCCAGCGGGGCAATCATCATATATTCATTGCGGCCCAGCATAATGCCCACAACGCTTTTGGGGGGCACCTGAGACTCAATATAAGCGGCCAGGTTGTCCGACAATTGATCTACTTCTGCATAGCTTAAACGGATGTTTTCAAAAATGATGGCGGTGTGGTCGGGATGGCTGCTTACCTGTCTGCCAAAGGCTTCCAGAATGGTGGTGCTCGGAGTCATTGTTTTAGCGTTTGATTATCACAAATATAGTTTTTTTATCTGAAAAATGATATCTTTACCCATTGAAACGGAAAACTTCGATGAATTCGTCACTCAAAAGCTCGATATCCCGCGTAGGCATCATTGTCATTGCGGCTGTGATGGTGGAGGTGATCTCCATCATTCAGTATCAGCGTCTGCGGGGCCTCATGGAGGAAGAGATGAGCGGCCGCAGCCACATGGCTTTTGCTGCATTGGCCGACCGGATTCAATACACGCTGGATAAAACGGAACTCACCATGCAGGAGAATATGTGGAACGTCATGCGCAGTATGGCCCACCCGGATTCCGTGTTCTCGGCCCTGGCGCACCTGGTAGATGACAATCCGGATGTGGTGGGCGGATGCCTGGCGTTTTCTCCCTACTACTATCCCTCCAAGGGCCGCCTTTTCGAGCCTTATGTTTGTAAAGGTCCGGACGGTAGCCTGGAAGTAAAACAGCTGGCGGGTCCGGACCACGATTATACGCAGAACGAGGAATACCAATGGGTCCTGAATCATAAGGAGCCCAATTGGACAGACCCTTATTCCTTTGAGTCGGACACCCTTACCTACGCTACCTATTCTTATCCGTTAATGGATACCAAAGGCAGAATCCTGGCCATCTGCGGCCTGGACATAGACCTCTCCTGGCTGGGAAATCTGCTGAATACACGTCAGCCTTTCGCCTCTACCTTCAGCTTTTTGCTCACCCCGGAAGGAGACTTCGTTACAGGCCCTCCTGAGAGCCGGACACCCCGGGCGGAGGTTGAGCTTGCGGTGGCCATTGCCAACGGCTTACTTCCCGCTTCGGAACACCCGGACCTGCTCATGCGAAAGACGGCACTGCACAAAGATCCGTATTGGCAGGTGGTGCAGGTGTACAAGGCCAGTGAAGTCTTTGAGAAAATGAAGCGGATGCGCCATCAGCAGATGTTGCTCATCCTGCTGGGCCTGGCTATTCTAGCTTTCATGATTCACCGCTACGCCAGGAACGAACAGAAGCTTCAAAAGGCTTCGGAGGAGCAGGCTCGCATCAGTGGTGAGCTTTCCGTAGCCCGGCGCATTCAGGAAGAAATGCTTCCCAAGTCCTTCCCGGCCGATATTTATGGCTCATTGGAACCCGCGCGAGAGGTTGGAGGAGACCTGTATGACTTTTATCAGCGCGACGGCAAACTCTTTTTCTGCATTGGCGATGTAAGCGGGAAGGGGGTTCCTTCGGCCATGCTGATGTCGGTGATTCATTCCCTGTTCAGGGTGCTTTCCCAGAAGACAGAGGATCCTTCCCGCATTCTCAAAGTACTGAACCAGGAACTCTGCCGGGGAAACGACAGCAATATGTTCGTCACCTTCTTCGCGGGTTGCCTGGATCTGTACACGGGCAAACTGCATTATGCCAACGCCGGCCATGACAAGCCGTATTTGCTGGGGGACGCCCCAACTCAGCTTGCCGCCAAATCCAATTTACCGCTGGGCGTATTCCCGGACACGGAATTTGAGCCGCAGGAGTGTACGCTCTCGCCGGGCGCTATGCTGTTCCTGTATACAGACGGCCTTACAGAGGCCAAGAACAGCCGCAGAGAGGCATTCGGAAGGTTGCGCGTCCAGCAGGTCTTAACCGATTGTCTGGCAAACAGCCGAATGACGCCGGAAAGCATGGTCCATTCCATCAGCGATGCGGCGCACCGCTTTGCAGAAGACGCGCCGCAAAGCGACGACCTCACCATGTTGCTCATCCGCTATCTGCCCGGAGAGCTTTTCAAGCAGCAGATAACGCTAGTCAACGAAAGGTCCGAAGTAGAAAAACTGGGAGCGTTTGTCAAGGATTTCTGCAGCTCTCTGGAGCTGGACCGAAAATCGTCGGCTCACCTGCGCCTGGCCCTGGAGGAAGCCGTTGTCAACGTCATCAACTACGCCTATCCCAAAGGCGAAAAGGGCAGCATTGACATCTATGCCGACAGCAACCGGAAAGAAGTACGGTTTACTATTGTTGACTCCGGAGTTCCCTTCGACCCCACCGCCGCTATATCGGCCGACACCACGCTGGATGCCCAGAACAGGCCCATCGGCGGTCTGGGAATCCTGCTCACACGTAAGCTCGCAGACTCCGTGTCTTACTGCCGGAAGGGCGATAAAAATGTATTAACAATAACCAAATCCATACAATGACTACCACCATTCAAGAAACCGACGAAAGATTCATAGCCGTCCTTTCCGGCGAACTGGACACTGCTGCCGCCGAGCAAACCTCCCAGGCCCTTCAGCCGCTGCTTGACAGCAAGGGAAAAGAGATAGTTCTGGACTGCACAGATCTGGAATACATTTCTTCCAGCGGGCTGCGTGTGCTCCTGAGCATTCTGAAACAGGCCAAGTCCGTGGGCTCCCGCGTGGTGCTCAAAAACGTAAACGAGGTCATCCGCGACGTACTGGATATCTCCGGTTTCATTTCCATCTTCGAGATGGAATAAAGATCGAAATCTGTCGCAAAATAAGTTATGCCAAATTTTATCCCAACGTCCATGGAGGCCCCTTGCCGTTGATTTGCCGTGTTGACACGTATAATGCACAGAAGGCCGATTTCATGTCAATACGGCGACTAAAACGCCCTTTTTGCCAAGAAACTTAGCCGTATTGACGCACAGAATGCACAGAATGGTGATTGTGTGTCAACACGGCTCTCCTGATGCAGAGGCCAGTCCGTGGGCTCCCGCGTGATGCTCAAAAACGTAAACGAGGTCATCCGCGACGTACTGGATATCTCCGGTAATCATTCTCCGGTTCCCGGCAACAGCATCGCTTCACAACCTTCCAGCAAATCCTGGAAGGTTTTTTCAAAGTCTCCGGTATACCATGGGTCGGCCACGTCGCGTCCCACACCCGTGTAGGACATCATCAGGTGGATTTTCCCTTCCGGGTCCGAGGGGATGATCTGCCTGATGAGCCTCAGGTTCCAGGCATCCATGCAGATAATCCGGTCGAAGCGGTCGTAATCGGCCCGGGTAATCTGACGGGCCCGCTTTCCCTGGTCGAACCACACGCCGTGCTGATGCAGGCAGCGTTTTGCCGGCGGATATATAGGATTGCCGATTTCTTCCGTGGAGACGGCCGCCGACTCGATATAGTATTGGCTTTCCATCCCCTTGGCCTTGACCAAAGCCTTAAGAATGAACTCCGCCATCGGGCTGCGGCAGATGTTGCCGTGGCAGACAAAAAGGACTCTCATCTTCCTCCTTATTCCAGGTCCGGGCCCAGTTTGACGGACTTGCCTGCCGCCAGGGTGAAGTCCCGGGTCTTTCCGGCATAGCGGACGGTAAACGGCTTCCCCAGAATGGATTTAATCTCGCAGGAGGTCATTTTGCCATCGGCCCAGCTGATGGCCACCTCGTAGCCGCCCCGGGCTTTGAGGCCGCTCACGGAACCGTCTTTCCAACTGACCGGCAGCGCAGGCAGCAGGGAAATTTCCCCTGCATGGCTCTGCAGCAGGCTTTCGGCTATGCCGGCGGTGATACCGAAGTTGATGTCCGACTGGTTGGAGCCGGAGAAATGGAGGTTGTTGCCGAAGCCGCTGAAGAAACCGCGACCGCTGGAAAGGAATATCTTGGACAGGATTTCGTCCGTCTTCTCCCCGTTCTCCAGCCGGGCCCACTGGCTGATATCAATGGCGCTGTTCCAGAAAGAGATCACCGGCCGGGGCTCCAGCCAGGCCTCCACGGCAGCCGCCAGCTCGGGCGTTCCCCGCAGGGTAATGGAATTGCCCGGATAAAGGCCGAAAGTACCGGACCAGTTGTGGTTTTCCCGTCCACGCTTCCAGTCTTCTATCCAGCCCTGCAGCATGCCGTCCTGCCCAATCATGTAGGGAGGGATTCTCTCCAGCGCAACGGCCAGCTTCTGGCCGAATTCGCCGTCCTCACCCAGCAGTTTTGCCGCCTCTATGCAATGCGGGAACAGATCCCGGATAAGGGCATTGTCCATGGTAGTGGACGGCGCCAGGAACATTTCCTCGGGATTGTCGCCGATGAAATAGCCCTGCTCGGGAGACATGGAGAACGGGAGGGTGAGGTAACCGTAGTTGGGATTCTCCTCCAGGATGTCCAGCACGAACTGGGCGGCGCCCTTCATGAGGGGATAATACTTCCGCAGGAAATCCAGGTCTTCCGTAAAGAGATAATGTTCCCAGATATGCTGGCACAGCCAGGCGCCGCTCATCGGCCACATGCCATAGCGGGCCGCATCCACAGGGGCCGTACCGCGCCACAGGTCGGTGTTGTGATGGGATACCCAGCCGTCGGCATCGTAATAGAGTTTGGCCGTTTCGGCCCCATTTTCGGCCAGGTCCTCTATCAGATGGAACAGCGGCGCCGTGCACTCGGAAAGATTGGTTACCTCGGCAGGCCAGTAATTCATTTCCGTGTTCACGTTCAGCGTATATTTGCTGCCCCAGTTGGGAAGCAGGTCCTGACTCCAGCGGCCCTGGAGATTGCTGGGTTCACTGCCCTCCCGGCTGGCGGAAACCGTAATATAGCGGCCGAACTGGAAGAATTTGGCCATAAGATTGGCATCAGCCCCGCCTTTCTTTACTTCGGCCAGGCGCACGTTGGTGGGCATTTCGTTCCTGGTATCATCCCCCAGCTTAAGCTGCACCCGGCTCATGAGGCCGGAGAAGTCTTTCAGGTGCGTTTCCTTCAGCTGCTTGTAAGTTTTCCCCTTCACGGCGGCGAGCACTTCCTCGCAACGGGCCGAAGGATCTCCGCTGATATCCTTGTAGTTTACATAATTGGTAGCTATCGTGAGCACGAAGGTAACGGAATTGGCCCCGCTGATTACCAGACTGGAATCCGTGGCCTCCAGCGTACCTTTCTCCGGCAGGGCCACCACATCGGTCTGGAAGCTCATCCCGTCGCCCTCCACCTTGGCAATCAGGTCAAAGATCCGGGTGGGGAGATAGCTCCAGGTGCCGTTCATGGTAAGGCGGTTGCCAGCCGATGCAATCTGCCGCTGGAAAGGGCTCTTGAGCCTGGCCTCCACATTCACCTGGCCCGGCTCATCGGCCGATACCTTCATTACCATCACATGATCGGGATATGACATAAACACTTCCCGGCTCATCTTTACGCCATCCTGAATGTAGCTTACCTTGACCACGCCCGTTTCCATGTCCAGCTCGCGATAGTAATCCTTCACGGGTTCTGCGCCGGGTTGGAAATCCAGCAGGAAGTCCCCTACCGGCACATAAGTTTGCTGGTTGGCGGGCTTTCCGTAGAAATGCGCATCCACCAGTTTTTCCGCCTCCTTGTATTTTCCGGCATACATCAGTTCCTTTATCTGCTTATAGTACTGGTGGGCCTCCGGATCGTTGTAATCGTGCGGACGCCCCGACCAGAAGGTGGATTCGTTAAGCGCAATCCGTTCATTCTCCACTCGGCCGAACACGTTGCCGCCCATATATCCGTTGCCGATTAACAAACCGTCCAGCCACACATCGCCGGCCGGCTCATTATACCACAGGACCATCTCCCTGCCGGATTGGGAAGCAGACGGGGAACAAGAAACCAGTACGGGAAGAATCAGACCGAAAAGAAACAGGATTTTTCTCATGATTACAATACAAATTGGGTTAAGGGTACTATACAAAGGTAAGCTTTTTTTTATTATATTTGTAGAACCAATGCATTGCTTATGAACACTAAAGAACCCTTCGTCATCACTATCAGCCGCGAAATAGGATCAGGCGGACGCACCGTGGGCCGCATTTTGGCCGAAAAGCTAAACGTCCGTTACAGCGACAAAGAGCTTATCAACTCGCTCAAGAAGCAGTTCAACCTCACTGTCAGCGGTATAGAAAAGCTAAAGGGAGAAAAGAAAAGCTGGCTGGCCGATTTTATCCAGCTCATCGCTCCCATGCCGTCGGCAAAAGCTCTTGATTTAGACCAGAAGTTCACCCAGGAATTCCGCATGGACGTTACAACGGAAGATATTTACAAGGCCGAAACAGAAATTCTCAAGGAACTGGTCAAAGAAGGTTCCTGCGTTGTTGCGGGCCGGTCCGGATTCTTCGTATTCAAAGACCATCCCAACCACCTGAACGTGTTCATTACAGCCTCGGAGAACAACCGCATCCGTCGCATAATGAAAAAGCAGGGCCTCCCGGAAGAATCGGCAGCTGCCCTTGTGAAGGACATCGACCAGAAGCGGGAAAATTACATCCAGCGCTTCACCGGCACCAGCCGCTACGACACCCGCAACTACCACCTGGTGCTTAACGCCGACGGTCATACGGAAGAAGAATTAGCCAACCTTATCCTCGCCTATATCGGCTGATGAAAATACAATTACTTGCAGCTGCAACCCTTCTTTCTCTCCTGTTCTCCTTCACTGCCAGAGCAGGAGAATCCGTTTATACGCGGAAGTTTGCCGACCCTCGCGGTGTGTTCTTCACGGAAGAAGCCTTCGGCATCCGTGCCGACGGTAAATTCGATGTAAGCGATGCGCTGCAACAGGCGGTAAACCAGATTAAGGAGGAAAGAGGGTTTGGAACCCTGTACCTGCCGGAAGGCCGATACCGCATTTCCCGCACCATCTACGTTCCCGGCTCCATCCGCATCGTGGGTTACGGCAGCCGTCGGCCGGAGATTGTCCTGGAGAAGAACACGCCCGGGTTCAGCGAGGAAGAGACGTCCATGCTGTGGTTCACCGGCGGCATTGTCACCGACCCTTCCCGGGTTTCAGATGCCAATGCCGGCACCTTCTATAGCGGTATTTCCAACGTGGACCTGCGCATCGGGAAAGGCAATCCCAAGGCCATCGGCCTGCGTACGCATCTGGCCCAGCACGGCATTGTGAGCCATGTTTCCATTTACGGCGGAGATGGCTATGCCTGCCTGTACGATGCCGGCAACGAGCTGGAAGACGTGGAATTCTTCGGCGCCCGCTATGGCATCAGTTCGGGAGTATCCTCCCCCAGCTGGCCCATCGCCATGGTAGATGCGTACTTCGAGGGCCAGAAGGAGGCCGCCATCGTTACGCGCAACGCAGGCTTTGCCATTGTAAACATGAAGGTGAAAAACGCTCCTGCGGGTGTTATCTGCGAAAAGGACCTGGCCGACCGTCTCTATCTGGAAGACTGCTATTTTGAGAATGTGGGCACGGCGGTTACCATTACAGGCGAAGAAGGCGAAACCAACCAGCTGAATCTGCTCAATATCCATTGTAAGAATGTTCCGGTAGCCGTTTCGCTGCCCAAGGCGGGGAAAGATTTCCCCGTTAAGGACAAAAGCTATCTCATCCGGGAATTCGTTTACGGACTCATTACCCCCGGCCTTGGAGCAGAGGCGGATTTCGGCATAGTTTGCCAGATATCCCCCGCTCCCTTCCCTGCCGATTTCGGGAAAACCATTCCGGCCCTCCCGGACATGTCCACCTGGGCCAGTGTAATGGATTACGGAGCCGTGGGAGACGGCCAGGCCGATGACACAGAAGCCATCCAAAAGGCCCTTGACCAGAACGTTACGGTATTCTTCCCCGAGGGGTGGTACCGGATAAGCCAAACCATCCGGCTTCACGAGGGCAATGTAGTGGTGGGCCTGCACCCCTTCTCCACCCAACTGGTACTGAACGAAAGTACACCGGCCTTCAGCGGCTTTGGTTCTCCGGTTCCCATGGTGGAATCTTCCCGCGGTGGAAACGATATCTTTACGGGTATCGGCATCTGCACCGGTGGCTATAACAAGCGGGCCGTGGGGATGAAATGGATGGCCGGGGAAGCTTCCCTCCTCAACGATGTAAAATTCGTCGGCGGGCATGGAACCATGCGCAGACCTGTCCCCCGCCCCGAGGGTGGCGCGCCGGCTTTCGGCGGCTTCGGCGGCTTTGGCTTCGGCCGGATAAGTTCGCCGGACAATCCTGTGGCCGTGCAGGGGCTGGACCAGGCCTGGGACAACCAGTATTGGAGCCTCTGGATTACCGAAGGAGGCGGCGGTACCTTCAAGGATATCTGGTCGGCCAACACCTATGCTTCGGCGGGTATTTATGTAAGCCATACCAGCACCCCGTCCAGGATGTACGCCATTTCGCTGGAGCACCATGTCCGCTTTGAATCGCGCTGGAACAACGTACAGAACTTCAAGGTGTACGCCCTTCAGTACGAGGAAGAAAGCCGGGAAGGAGCCAACTGCGTGGCCATGACCATGGACAACTGCAGCAACATCCTCTTTGCCAATCTGTGGTTTTACCGCGTTGTGCGCGTAATGGCGCCGCGGGACTACGGCACCCTGCTTTCCGGCTGCAACAACATCCAGTTCCGCAATGTAAAGGCCTGGACGCAAATCCTTTGCGAAACGGCCGCCACGGCCTATGATGTGAATAAGAACCTTTCCATCTATCCCCTGGACTTCGCCCTCGGCACCGTTACAGGCCAGGAACCGGGCCGCAGACCGCAGCCTGCGGTGGGAGGAATCACAGAAATCGGCCACAACTACCAGTTTGCAACGGGAGTAACCACCGACAGCAAAGGCAATGTCTATTTCTGCGAAGGCAATTTGTGCAAAATATACAAGTGGGATGCCCGCACAGAGGCACTTACCCTGCTGGCCGATTACCCTTACCGGCCCCTTTCACTGGCCGTGGATACCCAGGACAACCTGCTTGTGATTACCCGCTATGAAGGGCAGCCCGGCTTCCGGGAAGAGAAACTGGAGATGATTCAATCCCTTCCGGATGCCAATTCCGACTACAGCGGCTGGGGTAACGGTTTCTGGTCGGTAGTAGCCTACGCCATCGACACCCGTTCCGGAGCCGACACCATGACCCCGCTGCAACTGGTTCCCACTTCCGGCATCCGGCCGGCCCGGCTCATTTATCCTTCCCATGCCCTCAGGGCCGGGGATTTCATGGAAATCTACGACGGGAAGCTGCCGGAGAAGAGTTTCCTTGCACCGGACGGCGTAACCCTGGTTCCCTATCTCTTCGACCTGTGCCGGTCCATCGACCTCACCGCGGTAACGCCGGGCCAGCAAGAGCCGGTAAGCATAGCCTGGGAGAATCCCCGCCGCAGCTATACCTTCCGTGTGAATACCGACGGAAGCCTTTCGGCCACAGGAGATTACGTTAAACATGGCGAATATGCCACCGCCTACGACAAGGAGGGCAACACCTACATTGCAGCCGGAGTTATCCACATTTATGACAAAGAAGGCCGCGAAACGGGCAGCATAGATTTGGAAGAAAGGCCCATTTCCATGGAAACCGGCGGCAGGAATGGAGAATATCTGTTCATTACAACCAACCGATCCTTCTACAAAATGAAAATTCGCCAATAAATGATATAATTATGAAAAGCATGACAATCCTGCTGGCAACCGCCACCGTACTGATGGCCGCTGCCTGCGGCCCCAAAAAGGCCGATGCACCCAAAGTGCTGGTTCTTTACTATTCCCAGACGGACAACACCAAAGCCGTCGCGGAAACCATCGCTAACGCTTTGAGCGCCGACATCGAGGCCATCCTTCCCGTGAACCCCTACGACGGCACTTACCAGGAAACCATCCAGCGGGGCATGGAGGAACGCACTTCGGGCAAACTCCCGGAAATCCAGCCGCTTAACGCCGATATCGCCGCATACGATATCATTTTCCTGGGCTACCCCATCTGGTACGGCACCTACGCCCTGCCCGTTGCCACCCTGTTGGAACAGGTGGACCTGAGCGGAAAGAAGGTTGTTCCGTTCTGCACCTTCGGCAGCGGCGGACTGGATGCCAGCATCCAGGATCTGGCGGCCAAACAGCCCCAGGCAGAGATTCTTCCCGGCTACGGCGTACGCACCGCCAGAATGGCCTCCATGCCCAAAGAAGTGGATCAGTTCCTGAAAGCCAACGGGTTCCTGGAGGGCGAAGCCGTTAAACTGGAAGCCTTCCCGGAGCCGCACCCGGCCACCGAGGAAGAGGCCGCCATCTTTGACGCCGCCGTCTCTACCTATCCCATGATCAGCGCCCAGGCTGTTACCGCCACCTCCCGTGCCGTTCCCGGCGGTGTTGAGTATCTGTTCACCGCCCAGGACAAGCCGCGCGAGGGTATGCCGCCAATGCCTGCAGGAATGGCTCCCAGGGAAATGAAGATTTACGTGATTGCAGAAGAAGGGAAAGCTCCCGAATTTACCCAGGTGGTTCGCTAAGTAAAAAAAGTCCGGACTCGTTGTCCGGACTTTTTTATTACTTGTAAAGGAAGCGTCGGATAGACATCTTGGGCGTTTTCTCAAACGGCTTGTCCATCAGTTCCACCTTGGCAATCTGGCTGTAGCCGGGCAGCTGCCGGTTGGCGCCTATGCGGATATTCTCCGGGATATCGGCCTTGGCCTCGTTGTCCAGAAGGGCCTTGGCAATGGCCTGTTCGTCCAGGAACACCAGGGCTACCAGCTTGCCGCCCCTGTCTACCACCACAGATTCCATCACATAAGGCTGATTGTTCACTACGGCCTCCAGCTCCTCCGGATAGATATTCTGGCCGGAAGGGCCCAGGATCATGTTCTTGGAACGGCCACGGATGAAGATGTTGCCATCGGCATCAATGATACCCAAGTCTCCGGTACGCAGCCAGCCGTCCTCCGTAAAGGCATTGGCCGTTGCTTCGGGATTCTTGAAATAGCCCACCATGATATTCTCGCCACGGGCCTGGATTTCACCCACCACATGCTGCGGGTCGTCGGAATCGATACGGACCTCGGCGCAGTCCACAGCCTTGCCGCAGGAACCGGCCACATACTTGGTCCAGTGTTCATAGGCCAGCAGCGGGCAGGCTTCGGTCATGCCATAACCTACCAAATAAGGGAACTTGATCTTCTTGAACAGGCGTTCCACCTCCGGATTCAGGGCAGCGCCGCCCATGATGAACTCTTCCACGTTGCCGCCGAAGGCCTGCACCAGACCGTCCTTCACTTTCTTGTAGATAACGTTGTTCAGGCCGGGGACCTTGGTGAGGAACTTGATGAGGGGTTTGTCCAGCGTGGGCTTTACCTTGCTCTTGTAAATTTTCTCCATCACCAGCGGAACGGTAATCAGGAGGTAGGGCTTTACATCGGCAAAAGCCTTCAGGAGGGTTGCCGGGGTGGGAGCCTTGCCCATCCAGTAAATGGACGTACCGTTGCACAGCGGATAAAGGAACTCTATCACCAAACCGTACATGTGGGCCATCGGCAGCATGGAAACCATCTTGTCGCCGGCCGGCACATTGCGCTGGCTGTAGTCTACGTTGGCGCTGAAGTTGCGGTACGTGAGCATTACGCCCTTAGGGTCTCCGGTAGAACCGGAAGTATAGTTGATGGTAGAAAGATCGTCCCAGTTGTTGGTGGGGAAAACCACATCGTCCGGGCCGAATCCCTTCGGATACTTGGCGGCGAACAGCTCGTCCAGATGGTCTACAGCGTCCTGGATCTTGGGATCCCGGCACAGAAGCACCTTCCAGTTGTCTACGTCAAAGACCACCTTCAGTTGCGGCATGGCCTCCGGGTCCATCTTGGCCCAGCGGGCGGCATTGGTGAACAGGGCGATGCTCTCCGAGTGGTTCACAAGCCCCACCACGCTCTCCGGCTTGAAATCGGCCAGGATGGGAACAATTACAGTTTCGTAGGTATTTACAGCCAGGTAGGCAAAGCCCCAGCGGGCGCCGTTGTTGGCGCAGAGGGCAATCTTGTCTCCCTTCTTGAAGCCGGCCTTCTCAAAGACTATATGAAAACGGGCTATATCAGTGGCCATCTGGGCATAGGTAAAAGAATCACCGCCGATGGTATTAAGTGCAGGTTTGTCCCAGAATTTCCGGGTTGCGGCCTGAAGCCGTTCGAGGTAATGAGGATAATTTGCCATTACATTTAGGTTTAGTAAATCGTGCAAATATAGCTATAAATTTGATAAAAACCTATTTACCACCCCAAAGGGTAGTTCATGGTGATGCAGTGAAGGCCGCCATGACCGGACAGAAGGGCACGGCAGTCAATGACTTCCACCTTCCGGTCCGGGAAAACGGACTGCAGCCGGGCGGCGGCTATGGCATCCTTGGGAGAATCGGCTCCCGGAACAAGGACAGCGCCGTTTATAATAAGGAAGTTGGCGTAAGAGCCGGGAAGGCGGTAACCGTCCAGATACATGGAATCCGGAAGCGGAAGCGGAACCAGCTTATAGGGTTTCCCGCCCAGGGTACGGAAGGTCCGAAGCTGCTCCTCCATGGCCTTCAGGGAGGCGTAGTTCTGGTCCGAGGAATCATCGCAGGACGTATAGGCGATGGTATCGGCCCCGCAGAAACGGGCCAGGATATCCACATGGCTGTCTGTATCGTCCCCCGTTATGCCGCCATGGTCCAGCCAGAGGATGCGTTTGAGGCCGAAAGCTTTGCCCAAGTGCTCCGCTATCTGCGCTTGGGAAAGATATTCGTTGCGGTTGAGTGAGCAGAGGCACTCGGTGGTGGCCAGCAGCGTACCCTGACCGTCGGTGTCTATGCTGCCGCCTTCCAGTACGAAGGGACGCATATCCACATACCGAACATCCGGAGCAAATACGCCCTGCCGACAGATCTGGCGGGTAATCTGGTTGTCCAGATCGGAGGCGAACTTAAGGCCCCAGCCGTTAAAAACAAAATCCAGGATGCACTTCTGTGAGCTGTCAAATACAGATATGGCGCCATGGTCCCGAGCCCAGGTATCGTTGATGGGACACTCCGCAAAGCGGATACCTTCCATGGATTCCAGTCCGTTCCTGCGAAGGTCTTCCTCGCATTCGGCCCGGTCACGGCACACGATAAGGAGTGGCTCATGACTGAGGATAGCCCTGGCGATGCGGGTATAGCAGGCCTGCACCTTCTCCACTTCGTACCAGAGCGAGTCCTTGTGTGGCCAGGTAAGCTGTACAAAGCCCTGGGGCTCCCATTCTGCCGGAATTCTTCTTGTCATTTCGGGCGCAGTCAAGAAAACTTTATTTTCCAAAACGTTTCAACAGCACGTCGTAGGCATCGATGCGGCGGTCACGGAGGAAGGGCCAGCCGCGGCGGACATATTCGCTCTGGTCCAGGTCTATATCCACTACACGTACGCCTTCTTCGGCCTTTTCAAACTCTGTAAGGAGCTCTCCCTGGGCACCGGTTACAAAGGAATGGCCCCAGAAGTCGATGCCGGTGGAATGACCGGTAGGATCCGGCTCCACGCCGGTGCGGTTTACGGTAATGACCGGGAGGCCGTTGGCCACCGCATGTCCCCGCTGTACCAGCTGCCAGGCCTGCCGCTGCTGTGCCTGCTCCCAGTCCGGATCTGTAGGCACCCCGCCGATAGCCGTGGGATAGATGAGCATTTCTGCTCCGGCCAGGGCCATGGCGCGGGCGGCTTCCGGATACCACTGATCCCAGCAGACCAGCACGCCCAGCACGCCCACAGAAGTTTTAATGGGTTGGAAGCCCATGTCGCCGGGAGTGAAATAGAACTTCTCGTAGAAGAGAGGATCGTCCGGAATGTGCATTTTACGGTACTTGCCGGCAATGCTTCCGTCGGCCTCCATGACCACGGCGGTATTGTGGTACAAGCCCGGCGCCCGACGTTCGAACAGCGACAGCACCAGCACCACCCCCAGCTCCCGGGCAAGAGCGCCGAAACGCTCCGTAGAAGGCCCCGGAATGGGCTCCGCCAGGTTGCACAGGGAGGCATTCTCCTCCTGGCAGAAGTACAGGCTGTTATGCAGTTCCTGCAGAACCACCAGCTGGGCGCCCTGCGCCGCACAGGCGCGGATGCCGCTTTCCAGGCGCTTGATATTGCCGTCAATGTCGGCCGTGCAGTGCTGCTGCACCAATCCTACTTTAAGTTTCCTCATTTTGTTCTGTGATAAGATTTCTCCACTCGCCTCGCTCGGTCGAAATGACAATTATTATTTATATCTGGAATACTGACGAAGTTCCGTATCGGCCTTGATTTTGTCGATAATGGCGCACACCAGACGGAACGTACGGCTGTCTTTGGTGTAGGAGGCGGGGGTGATGAAGTTCACTCTCCCCTGCTTCAGGAGTTTCCGGGCGGTTTCCTTCTTGCCGGGACGGGACGGATCGAACACTGCAATAGCATTGCCACCGAACATGTTCACCAGCTTCATGGAAGGCACGTCCGTATCTCCATCGCCAAAATAAATCATGTTGGTGAAAGGGATGCGCTTTTCATCATCGGCCCAGCTTTCATTCACCCGTTTAGCATCACGGGAAGAGAAAATCCCCTTCTGGATCTTGAACAGGTACTGGGTTTTGGCCGTGAAATCCACCGCAATGCCAGGCCATTCCGCCTCTCCGTTCTGGTCGTAGATGAAACTGCCGGCAAATACGTGCTTGAACTCCCGGGCAATGGGAGAGCCCTGAATAATCTCGTCAAGACCGGACGAATTAATATAATGCTCAATAATAACGCCGTGCTCCTTGCCGTAGGCGTTAATGTTCTTGAACCATTCCCGTACGCCCTCGTACAGCTTGATATCGGCCCCGTAGCGCTTGAAGTCTTCCCGTGTGAGCTTGATGCCGTTTTTGCGGGCTTCGTCATGCATCAGTTTCATGTATGCCAGGATATTGGACGCATCCTGGCCGATAGCGATGCCGTCGCTCTTGGCCCAGAACTCCTCCGGCGTCTGGCCGATAGCCTGAATGAACCCGAACTCCTGCATGTTGCCGGGCGAAAGGGTTCCGTCAAAGTCGTAAATCAGGCCGATAATAGGTTTTCTTCTCATGCTTTACTCTAATACAGGACACAAAGATAGAAAAAAAAGGACACTCCGAAAAGTGTCCTTTTAAAACTAATGCAAGTGAAATTACTTGATCTCGATCGTTACAACGCGGTTCTTGTAAGCCGGGGTGTTGAAGATATCTACACCACCGTTGGCCTTGCAATCGATGTTGCTTTCCTGAGCACCAGCCTTCTTGAGGAGTTCCACAACAGCCTTGGCGCGCTTCTCGGAGAGAGCCTGGTTGGTCTTGACGGAACCGGTAGCCTTATCGGCATAACCGTTAACTTCCAGCTTGGTGTCGGCATCCACGGCGTTCTGGCAGAAGTACTCGAGGTGAGCCTTTTCACGAGCGGAGAGCTTGGCGGAACCCAGATCGAAGTAGATGGAGAGCGGAGTGGCGTTGGTAACCTCAACAGCGGTGAACTTGCCGTTCTCGAAGAGGTAGGTCTGACCATTCACGAGGTTCTTGTAAGGAGCGAGTTCCTTCTCCAGGGCAGCGATCTTGTCCTTGAGCTGGGCGTTCTCCTTCTCCAGGGCTGCCACCTTGTCGGCCAGAGCGTTGTACTGTTCGGTGGTGAAAGGAACAGGGATAACAACCGGAGTGATGGAGGTGTGACGGTCGAAGTTGGTCTTGCCAAGGTTGAAGGCGAGGCCGGCCGTTGCGCTGGGGAACATGATGAGGTAGCGGGAATCCGTGTTATAGGCGGAAGCCTTGCCGATGAGGGCCAGGAGATCCAGGGTGATGCTTACACGGTTGCTGAGACGGAAAGTGTTGTACAGACCAGGACCGGCGGCATACTCGAGGTTGTTGCCAGCACCCTTGGAGAAGATGTTACGACGGGCGGAAACATCCAGGACACCCATGCTCATGTAGGGGATGATGTTCCAAACGCGGGTTTCCTTATAACCGCCGATGGAGTTGGAGATATTCCACATTACATCGCCGTGTACATAGTTGAAACCGAAAACACCGCTGTCTTTGGTCATGCCCTTGTTCCAGAAGCCATGCCAGCCGCCACGGATACCGATGGCAGGGGTGAACCACTTACCGAGGGTGATGTCCGTAGCAAGACCGATACCGCGGATAGAAGGATTCTTGGAGAAGGAGAAAGTGCTGTTAACACCGGCACCTACACCAATGAAAATGTTGTCAAAGGCCTTGTTGGTCTCATACGCACCGCGAACGACATTACCGTTCTCGTCGCGATTTGCATTCTCCTGAGCGAAAGCGTTCACGGAGAAAAGGAGGCTTGCAGTTGCAAGAGCTCCAATAAGCATTTTGATACCTTTCATAATAAGTATTAAGTTTTAAAGTTGTCAAATTAAGGCCGTAAAACCGGCTCCAACATGCCAGCTATAGGCTATGCAAATGCAAATTTAAGCATTTTTCAATTTATAAACAAACTTTTCAACAAATTTTTAAAATCTTTAAAAGTCTGCGTATCTTTGTAAATCCAAAATTTGAATGCCGTGAAATTCAATCTGAAGTCCGATTACCAGCCTTCCGGAGACCAGCCCGAAGCCATTGACGCGCTGTGCCAGGCCTTGCAGCAAGGGGTAAACAACGTCACCCTGCTGGGCGTTACCGGAAGCGGAAAAACCTTCACCATGGCCAACGTTATCCAGCGCCTGCAGCGCCCTGCGCTCATCCTGAGCCACAACAAGACGCTGGCGGCCCAGCTGTACGGTGAATTCAAGGCGTTCTTCCCGGACAATGCCGTAGAGTACTTTGTATCATATTACGATTATTACCAGCCGGAAGCTTACATTCCAGTCACGGATACTTATATAGAGAAAGACCTGAGTATCAACGATAAAATCGATGAACTGAGGGTAAGTGCCGCATCGGCCCTAATGAGCGGACGGCGGGATGTCATCGTCATCAGCTCCGTAAGCTGCCTGTACGGCATCGGCAATCCCGACGACTTTCACGACCAGACGGTGACGGTGCGCAAGGGCGAGCAAATGAGCATGACGCGCCTGCTGTACAAGATTGTAGATGCCCTGTACTACCGCACGGAAACGGATTTCAAGCGCGGCAGCTTCCGCGTCCGCGGGGATACGGTGGATATTTTCCTGGGCGGGGCCGATTACGCCGCCCGCATCGAATTCTTCGGCGACGAGGTGGACCGCATCGCGCTGATCGACCCGGTAACGGGCGCCGTCTTCGAAGAACTGGACAAGATAGACCTGTACCCGGCCAAAAACTTCGTCACCTCCAAGGAGAAGGGCGCCGCCGCCGTAAGCCAGATCCAGGACGACCTGGTGAAGCAGGTGGAATACTTCGAATCTATCGGCAAATTCCTGGAAGCCAAGCGCTTAAAGCAGCGCGTGGAGTACGACATAGAAATGATCAAGGAAATGGGCTACTGCCCCGGCGTGGAGAATTACTCCCGCTACTTCGACGGCCGCAAGCCCGGACAGCGCCCCTTTACCCTCATCGACTACTTCCCCGACGACTTCCTGGTGTTCATCGACGAAAGCCACGTAACGCTGCCGCAAATCCGCGCCATGTACGGCGGCGACCATTCCCGCAAGGAAACGCTGGTGGAATACGGCTTCCGCCTGCCCGCCGCCAGTGACAACCGTCCCCTCACCTTCGACGAATTCGAATCCGTAACGGGCCAGACGGTATACGTGAGCGCCACCCCGGCCGATTACGAGCTGGAGAAATCGGAAGGGCTTGTGGTAGAGCAGATTGTGCGCCCCACCGGCCTGCTGGACCCGCCCATCGAGGTGCGCCCCACGCAGAATCAGGTGGACGACCTGATGGAGGAAATCCAGAAACGGGCCGAAAAGGACGAGCGCGTGCTGGTAACCACCCTCACCAAACGCATGGCCGAAGAACTGGACAGCTACTTCACCAAAACCGGCATCCGCTGCCGCTACATCCACTCGGATGTGGACACGGCGGAGCGCGTGGAAATCATCGAAGATTTCAAGAACGGACTCTTTGACGTGCTCATCGGCGTTAACCTTCTGCGCGAAGGCCTGGACATCCCCACAGTGTCTTTGGTGGCCATCCTGGATGCCGACAAGGAAGGCTTCCTGCGCAGCGGCCGAGCCCTCACCCAGACCGCCGGCCGCGCCGCCCGCAACATCAACGGCCTGGTAATCATGTATGCCGATACGGTAACGCAGTCCATGGACGAAACCATCCGGGAAACCGCCCGCCGCCGCGCCAAGCAGCAGGAATACAACAAGTTGCACGGCATTACGCCCAAACAGGTTCAGGTGCGCGCCAATGTGCTCATGAGCGAACTGGTAAAGTCCGGCGAAGACACCACCCACCTGAGTGGCTTCCTGAACCCGGTGCTGCAGAACAGCGTAACGGGGCATGTCTCCGCCCCAGATTCCGTCTCGGCCCCCGTCTATGTCCCTTCCGCCTCCGAACTGGGCAAGGGCGACGTCTCCGTGGGCCTGGGCCACGACGCCCGCCGCGAGGGCACATCGGCCTATGTGGACGGCTACATTGTGGCCGACCTGGCCGCCGTGCTGCAGGACCCCGTAATCCGCTCCATGTCACGCGAGCAGGTGGAAAAGGCCGCCGCCGAAGCCAAACGCAAGATGCAAAAAGCGGCCGCCGATCTGGATTTCACGGCAGCCGCCAAATATCGCGACGAAATGTGGGCCCTCACCGAATACCTGAAAGTCTGGAAAGACTAAGCCCTAAATGACGAGAAAAAACAACTGGTGCCAAATGTCCATTGGATGCTTTTAAAGTGACCGACGTATTAGTAATAGGTATCTGCACGCCTACAGATACTTAGACAGTCGTTCAACCAATTCTTCATGGGTGATATACCCCTGTTTGCGCAATGTCTCCATCATGTGAGACATTGGCTGAAACTCTATCTCACTAAGTTTACACTTCTGTCCGTAAGAGGCAGCAGGTTCTTCCAGATTGTGATTCTTTTCGTCCATAGACCAGGCCTTTTTGCAAAGATATAAAAAAACGGTCTCCAAAAAACAGGAGACCGCATATTTATTTTTCCGCTACCCGCAAAACAAACAGCTATGCCCGGGTAACCTTAATTACATGCTTCTGAAGGCGCAGCTGGGAGAGCACCTTGTCCAGCTCCAGGTTGGAGGGGACGGAGAGTTTGAGGGTGAGTTCGTGGGTGCCGTTGCGGGGGTTGTCCGTTACGTTGAAACTGCGGATGGAGGCCTTGAACTGGCCCACTACCTCCAGCACCTTGTTCACGGCCGAGCTTTCCTGGTCCGTTATCACCTTTAAAACCACCTGGAAGGAGCCGCTGGAAGGAGATTCCGACCAGCGCACCTTCTGGATGCGGTAGGGAAACATTTCCAGCAGGCGGGCGGCATTGGGGCAGGTAATGCGGTGAATCTTAATGCCCGCTTCGCGCGTGACAAAGCCGAACACATCGTCCCCGAACACCGGATTGCAGCACCGGGCCATCTTGTAGTCGATCCCCTTAACATCCTTGGCATTGAGCACCAGGATATCGTCCTTGGACTCCCGCTGGTGATACACCTTGGCCGCCTGGGCCGCTTCGGCCGCCTCTATGGCCTCGGCATGCCGCTTTTCTTCGCTCAGGATAAAGTCCTTAACGGTGTTCACGTCCACCACTTCATCGCCGATGGCGGCATAGAAGGCCGTAAGGGAGTTGTAACCCAGCTTGGTGCGGAGTTCCGTGAGCATGGCGTCCGGCATTTCCAGTTTCCAGTTCTTGAGCCGGCGCTCCAGCAGTTCCTTTCCATCGGCCGCACGGGACTGCTCCTGCGCCGCCAGTGCCTGCTTTACCTTGGAACGGGCCTTGGAAGAGACCACCCAGCCCAACCAGTCCTGCGTGGGGTGCTGGTTCCGGGAGGTAAGGATTTCCACGGCATCTCCCGTAGCAAGCTTTTCCCGGATGGAAACCGCCTTCCCGTTCACCTTGGCGCCTACGCAACGGGCGCCGATGTTGGTATGGATGCCGAAGGCGAAATCCAGCACCGTGGCCCCTGCAGGCAGGATTCTCAGCTCTCCGGAAGGGGTGAACACGAAGATTTCCTTGGACGGCGGCTGCGGCAAATCGTCCGGCCCGTCCGTATCCGGATGCTCCAGGGCAAAGCGCACGGCGCCCAGCCAGCGGGCCATGGTTTCTTCCCGCTTGATGCCCTTGTAACTCCAGTGGCTGGCAAAACCGTTTTCGGCCACGTCATCCATGCGTTTGGTGCGGATTTGCACCTCCACATAGGCGCCGTCCTTGTTTTTAACGGTAATATGCAGGCTCTCGTAGCCGTTGGGCTTGGGATTGGTAACCCAGTCGCGCAGGCGCCTGGTATCCTGCTCATACTCCTCCGTAACAAAGCCGAAAACCTTCCAGCACAACTCCTTCTCCAGCTTGTGGTCTTCTCCGTCGCAGTCGATGATAAAGCGGATGGCAAACACGTCAAAGACGCCCTCGAAAGGCACTTTCTGCTTTACCATCTTGCACCAGATGGAGTAGGCCGCCTTGGTGCGGATCTTCAGCTTGTAATGGATTCCGGCAGCGTCCAGCTTGGATTTAAGCGGCTCTATGAATTCGGCCATCAGCTTTTCCCGGTCCCGTTCCGTTGCCTTTAGCTTATTGGTAATGAGGCGGTACTGTTCCGGCTCGGCATAACTCAAATACGTATCCTCCATCTCCCGCTTCATATTGTACAGGCCCAGCTGGTGAGCCAGCGGAATATACAGCATGAGGGTTTCCAGCACCTTCCGCTCCCGGCCGGCCTTGGGAAACATCTTGAGGCTTCGCATCACCTCCAGCCGGTCGGCCAGTTTGAGCACGGTCACGCGCGGGTCCCGCGAGTACTGGATGATGAGTTTCTTGTAGTTCTCGGCCTCCAGGCGCGTATCTTTGGGATTGATGGTGGATATCTTGTTAAGGCCATCCACCATGGTAACGATGCTCTCTTCCCACTCGCGGGGATTAAGTTCCAGCGACCCCATCCGGCTGGCTTCGTGCAAATACACGGCAGCCACGCATTCGGCGGGAAGGCCGATTTCATCGGCAACGATATGGGCCACGGCGTCCGGATGGCCGATAAAGGGCGATCCGTCGTGGCGGACCTTCTCCGAAAGGGCTCCTACGGCCATTTCCCGGGCCTGCAGGATCAGCTGCTGCCCTTCAGGGCTGTATTGGGGAAAGCTTGTGTCCATGGTGCTACTTCTGTCGTTCGTTCAGGGCGCGCTGATAGGCGCGGGCATTGGCAAGATGTTCCGTATAGGACGAGGCAAAACGGTGGGAACCGTTGAAGGAAGGATCGGCGCAAAAATACAGGTAATTGTGCGAATCCGGGTGCAGGACGGCCTCCAGGCAGCTTTTGGGCGGGCAGGAAATGGGCCCGGGAGGAAGGCCGACGTATTTGTAGGTGTTGTAAGGCGACTCCACTGCCAGATGCGAGAGCAGAATACGCTTGAGCTTGTATTCGAAGCAGTAGGCTATGGTGGGATCGGCCTGCAAAGGCATGCCGATACGGAGCCGGTTCAGGTACACCCCGGCAATCTTGGGCTGCTCCGGCACGTATTGGGTTTCCCCGTCCACGATGGAAGCCAGCACGCTTACCTCCTGCGGCGTAAGGCCCTGGGCGCGGGCCGCATCCTTGCGTTCCTGCGTCCACCAGGCGGCGCTTTCCTTCACCAGCCGGTCCATGATTTCCCGCACGGAAGCCGTCCACTGCATCTGGTAGGTGTCCGGAATCACCAGGGTAAACAGCTGTTTGGGATCGGCCCCGTAAAGGGCAAGAGAGTCCCGGGAAAGGCAGAAACGGGCCACATCGGCCGAATCGGCCAGCATTTGGGAGCCAATTTTCCGGGCCAGGGCGCCCGGCGTTTTGATGGAGCCCGATAGCGTAAGATTCACCGGCGTCTGCCAGCCTTTATGCAGCATGCGCGCCACATACATGCTGGAGCAGCCGGCATCTATCCTGTAATGCCCTACAGCTACGGTATTTACCCCTTTCAGCGTTCGCTTGAGGCTGGCGGGCTTCTTCACAATGCCGGAAGAAAGGATGCTGTCCCGCACCTGCCCGGCATCCATCCCGGGATACACATACAGGTCCAGGGAACCGCTGAAGTTGGAAGCCTTGCGGTCAAACCACGCCTGATACATCGCCCCTCCTCCAAGAAGGGCGACCACCAAAGCCAGGCCGACCAGCACCCACACCAGCAGTTTTTTCATGGCTTAACGGAGTTTGATTTCGTCCCCTTCGCGCAGCCGCACCTCGCCCAGCTTGGAGAAGCCATTCAGCTTACGCACAGCTTTTTCCTTCAGGGCAAAACGCTGGCAAATGTCACGCAGCGCTTCCCCGTCTTCGGCCACGATGTACTTGTCCAGACCGGCAGGTGCCGCCTTCTTCTTGGCCTGCAGATACACCACCTCGCCTGCCGTGAGCCGACGGTCCTTCCTGGCGTCGTTGAAGCTTAGGATTTCGCATTTGAAAAGGTGGTAGGACTTGGCCAGCGAAGCATAGGTCTCCCCTTCCGAGGCATACACGAACGGAACGCCGTTCTTGGCATACAGCTGCCGGCTCAGGGAGAAACGGTACAGCTCGTCGGCCTTCATGTTCACGGCACTGGCCGATGAAGCGGACACCAGCACAGGCTCCTCTATCTTGAGCGGCGGAGGCGGGAGTTCAACCTCTTCGGCCGCACTCAGGGTATCGAAGCGGGAAAGATTGTAATCCTCTATATATTTGATAAGCTTGGAGGCATAGGCAGGGTCTGTGGCATAGCCGGCCTGCTTGAGCCCGTAGGCCCAGCCCTTATAATCCGTGCGGTCCAGGTCGAAGAGGAACTTGTAGCGGTCGCTGTAGCGCAGGAAATCCGAATGGTCGCGGAAGCTTTCTTCGGCCGATTTATAGCTGCGGAAGCACTCGTTCCGGCGGTCGTCATCGGCCCGCATGGTGGCTCCCTTCCAATTGGAATGGCATTTGATGCCGAAGTGGTTGTTGCCCTGAGTGGCCAGGGTAGAACGGCCGAAACCGGATTCCAGCAGGCCCTGCGCAAGGGTAATGCTGGCCGGAACGCCGCTGCGGTGCATTTCCGCTACCGCCACGGGAGCATACTTGTCTATATACTGCTGCTGCACCGACTGGGCGCCAAGGGTAAACGCCAACAAAGCACAGAAAAGGGTAAGAATAACCTTCTTCATCTTGTACAACTTCTATACAAGATGCTAAGTTAATAAGAAAATCTCAGATTTCGTAAACATCGCCGTCGGATGCGGCGAAAGATTCCGGAAACAGCGTCCGGCACTCGGCCTCGTAGAGAGAAGCATCCGTGGTGCGGGAAGAATAATGGCCGATGACCAGCTTTTTCACGCCGGCGTCCAGGGCCAGCTGCGCGGCCTGGAGCGTGGTGGTGTGCAGGCGTTTGGCGGCCTGTTCTTCAAATTCGGCCAGGAAAGTGGTTTCGTGGTAAAGGACATCCACGCCCTGCAGCCAGGCCGCCTCTTCCGGGAAAGGCGCCGTGTCGCTGATAAAAGCATAACTTCTGGGAGCAAAGGGCTTATAAGCCACCTCGGCATTGGGAATGCAGCTGCCGTCTTCGCGCAGCACATCCTCTCCCCTTTTGAGCGTGCCGATTTCCGTGAGCGTGAGGCCGTATTTTTCGATGGCCTCCTTTTCCACGTTCCACTGCGGCTCCTTTTCGCGGAAGATGAAGCCGAAGGTATCCACCCCGTGCTTCAGGGGCAGGGCCAGCACTTCCAGCGATTTGGTTTCCAGAATCACTTCCGGAGCCTTCATCTCCAGCGGATGGAAGCGGAGCTCATAGCCTATCCATTCGTTGTAAGAGAGGAAGAATTTGAGCATCGGCCCCAGGTTCCGCGGACCGTAGATGTCCAGCGGCGCCAGGCGTCCGCCCATGGCCAGGGTGGACAGAAGCCCGTCCAGGCCGTAAACATGGTCCCCGTGAATGTGGGAGATGAACACAGTGTCCAGCCGCTGCAGCGGAACGCCGAAACGCACCATGGAACGCTGTGCCCCCTCCCCGCAGTCCACAAGGAAATAGCGCCCATGCACGCAAAGTGCCTGGGCGCTGGGGTTCCGGTCCGGTACCGGCATGGCCGAAGCCGTGCCAAGCATCGTGACCTTGAAAGTATTCGGGTTTTTATTCACCCTTCTCGAGCTTGTCCTTCAGGGCAGCAAGAGCGGAAATGTCACCAAGGGTAGTCTTCTCTACATTGCTCTGGACCTTCTTGATGGCCTTCTTGGCGCTCTCGGCCTCGGCATTCTCACGGGCAGCCTTGGCCTCGGAGTAGGTGCGCACGTGGGAAACGCGAACGGTGCGGGTGCTGCGGCGCAGATCCACCACCTTCACTTCCAGCTTCTCACCAGCGATGGCCGGCTTGCCGTCTTCCTTCACCATTTCACGGGCGAAAGCAGTGGCCTCGGTGCCGTCCTCGAAGGTTACGGTAGCGCTCTTGTCGTTGATGGCGGAAACAGTGGCCTCCACAACGGTACCCACAGGGTACTTGGCCTCCAGCTCGTCCCAAGGGTTGGGAGTGAGCTGCTTGTGACCCAGGGAAAGCTTGTGGCTGTTCTCGTCGAAATCCAGGATAACAACGTCAATCACGTCACCGCTCTGAACCATCTCGGCGGGATGCTTGATCTTGT
>CAMJKI010000021.1 GCA_946406355.1 uncultured Bacteroidales bacterium
AAAGGTTTTTTGGTGCAATGGGGTGCTTGAAAAAGAGCACTGAGTAACACATTTTATTTTATCAAAACAATGAAGCATTTTGCACTTAAGGGCGAAATTCGCCAGAAGGGCAACAAGGCCGTTCTCAAGGCCTTCCGCCGTCAGGGTCTGGTTCCCTGCAACCTGTATGGTGCCGGTATCGACAACATCCTTTTCACCGTTAACGAGAAAGAACTGAAGGGTCTTACCCACACTCCCGCTTCCTACATCGTGGACCTGGAGCTGGATGGCAAAACCTACACCGCCGTTGCCCACGAGTATCAGTGGCATCCGGTAGACGACAACTGCCTCCACGTAGATTTCCTGGCCGTTAACGAGAAGAAGCCCATCGTTATCTCCGTTCCGCTTAACATCACCGGTCACCCGCTAGGTGTGCAGGCTGGTGGTAAGTTCACCCAGAGCGCCCGCAGCCTTAAGGTTTGCGCCCTCATGAAGGACCTCCCGGATCAGTTGGACATCGATGTTACTCCGCTGGAGCTGGACAAGCGTATGGTTGCCGGTGACCTCAAGTTCGAGGGTCTTCAGATTGTCTCGGACAAGAACACCATCATCTGCAGCGTGAAGACTACCCGCGCCATGCAGCAGGCTGCTGCCGAAGCTGCCAAGGCCGCCAAGTAATCGCTTCTGCGATGAACTACCTTGTTGTAGGGCTGGGCAATATCGGCGCCGAATACGCCGGTACCCGGCACAACATGGGATTTATGATATTGGATGCCTGGGCTCAGGCATCCAATGTCCTTTTCCGGACCGAACGTTACGGCGACGTGGCCGAAGTCTCCTTCAAGGGTCGGCATTTCACCCTGCTGAAGCCCTCCACTTACATGAACCTGAGCGGCAACGCCGTCCGTTATTGGCTGCAGAAACTGAATCTGCCGCTGGAAAACCTGGTTGTTATATCGGACGATCTGAACCTTCCTTTTGGCACGTTGCGCATGCGCACCAGCGGATCTGCCGGTGGTCACAATGGTTTGGAAAACATTACCGAACTGCTGGAAAGCGATCAGTGGGTCCGGATCCGCGTGGGAATCGGCAACGATTTTTCCCGGGGCGGACAGGTGGATTATGTGCTGGGAAAGCTCTCGGAAGAGGAGAAGGAACAGCTTGCCGATTTAGCACAAAGAGTGATTCAGGGCATCAAGGATTTGTCTACTATCGGGCCGCAACGGGCCATGAATTTTATCAATATTAAGCCCAAAAAAGACGCTGAAAACGCCTGAAATGGCGTTTTTTGGCTTTGTTGCAAAGTTTTTTTTAAAAATCCTTTGTTTTTTGTTTAATTTTTGATTACCTTGCACAAAACTTTGAGAATTAATCATTAACGAACCAAAATAAACTAATTGTAACATGAAAGAGCTTGTTGAAAAAATCAATGCCGAATTCGCCGAGTTCGTAAAGAACGCCGAGGCTCAGGTAGTCAAAGGTAACAAGGCCGCTGGTGCCCGTGCACGTAAGGCTGCCCTTAACCTGATGAAGGACTTTAAGGATTTCCGTAAGGTTTCCGTAGACGCCACCAAGTAAGCGATTCTCGGAAGATTTAAAAAAACGTTGCAGAAAATTCAATTTTTCTGCAACGTTTTGTTTTTTGATGCATCTTTATTATAGGTTTAGGTTTTAGTACACGTCAAAAAACCGGTTTCAGAGGCAACTTTGGACCGGTTTTTTTGTGCCCATTACCCTCTGGGATGGTGCACCAGCACATTCTCGTGCCAGGTAGATGTGTCTATGTGGGTATAAAGCTCCGTAGTAAGAATGCTCTCGTGCCCCAGCATTTCCTGGACAATTCGCAGGTCGGCCCCGTTCTCTATCAGGTGGGTCGCAAAGGAATGGCGGAAGGTATGGGGGGATATTTCTTTCTGAACCCCGGCCGCCATGGCCTGCTCCTTCACCATCTTGAAAATGGATACGCGGCTTAACGGTTTGCCAAACTTGTTCAGGAAAAGGATGTCTTCCACAGCCCGGGAGGCCGGGGCAGGACGGTCTTCCAGATAGGTCCGGATGGCATCGGCCGCAGGTTCTCCCAAAGGCACCAGCCGCTGCTTGTCTCCCTTTCCCACCACATCTACAAAGCCTTCGTCAAAATGCACGTGGGAAATCCGCAGGCCTGCAGCCTCGCTCACGCGGAGTCCGCAGCCGTATAGCACCTCCAGGATGGCCCGGTCCCGTTTGCCGGAGGCTTTCCGTGTATCTACTGACTCCAGGATGGCCTCCACTTCCTGCAGACTCAGTACCGAAGGCAGGTATTTCCCCAGTTTGGGGGCATCTACCCGGTCGCAGGGGTTATCCTTTATTTCACCCTCCTGAACGCACCAGTCAAAAAAGGACCGCAGGGAACTCACCAGACGGGCCGAACTCCGCTTGGAGAGACCGTCGGCCGTCACCTTCCCCAGGTACGCTTTGATATCTTCGGGGCCGATGGCGGCAGGCTCCTTTCCGCAGAACTCCAGCAGCCCCGATACATCGTGGCAATAGGACGCCACCGTATTGGGCGACAGCCGGCGTTCCAGCCTCAGGTAATTCCTGTAATCCTTAATCATGATCAGGCAGGCGGTATCGTATATAACACTATAATTCGTCGTTAAGTCCCTCCCCCGAGGGGAGGGGTTTCGGGTGGGGGTAACGTTAAAAGCTCTGAACGCTCGTCAGAGCGTTCCGTATTTTTTACCGTATAAGAGCATTTGTCCCAGATAGTCGTCGGTATAGACCGGCTCGTAATCCACCACCTCTCCGTTTTTGATAACGGGGACTATTTCCGGATTCACGAAGCCACCGTAGGGCTTCAGGTTCAGGGCTTCGTAGCGCTCCTTCACTTCCTTGTGAAGGGCAGGGTCGATATTTACGGCGTACGTCTCAATGAGAGCCTTTCCAGCCTGGTAGTCGCCTTCGCTCTTGATGCGCTGCACTTCGGCCAGCAGTTCGGCAAAGAGGGCGCGGAGCTTTTTGTAGTCGTTCACCACAAAGTAGGTCTTTCCGCCGCGGACCTTTTTCTCAATCACTTTATCCTTGGCCCCTTTCTCATAGCACCATTCGGCAATGAGTTTGCGGTTTTGCATGTGGGCTTCCGTGTTGGGCCGTCCCAGTTCCACGCGGGTGAACTGCACCATGAGTCCGTTGCGGATGTAATTGTCATATTCGGCCTTGTAGGCGTCCGGATCCGGCATAATGCCCAGTTCCACCATCTTGGGATCGGCGGTGTAATAGAGGCCGAACAGGTCGGCCCGCGCCTCCTCCAGGGCACTGGCGTATTCGCCCATGGCGGTGGTGCTCACGCCCGGCAGCAGCTGGCCGGAGCCGTGACCCAGGCACTCGTGCAGGTCGGTGTGAATCTCGTCGGCCACCGTGCCCCACTTCCTGTACTGCTCAATTTCCTTCTTGCTGTAGGCAAATTCCGTAAGGGTGCTGGCGGGCATCTCCTGGGAGCTGTAGTCGTAGGTGTGGGTGATATTGGCAATGGTAACGCTCTTGGAGCCGTGCTCCTTGCGAATCCAGTCGGCGTTGGGAAGATTGATGCCGATGGGCGTGGAAGGATAGCTGTCGCCGGCCAGGCAAACAGCGTTGATCACCTTGGCCGAGATGCCTTTGACGACGGCCTTCTTGAAGCGCGGGTCCACGGGGGAGTTATCCTCGAACCACTGGGCGTTGGCGCTCAGGATTTCCGTACGCCGGGAGGCCTCGAAGTCCTTGATGTTCACGTAGCCTTCCCAGGCGCCCTTGCGGCCCAGCGGGTCGTTGTAGTCTTCCACAAAACCGTTGATAAAGTCCACGGTGCCGATGGTGTCCTTCACCCATTCGATGTTGAACTCGTCCCACTTGCGCAGGTCGCCGGTCTGGTAGTAATCTATCAGGAGCCCCAAAGCCCGCTTCTGGATATCGTTCTCGGCCACGGCCTGGGCCTTGCCCAATTCTTCGCAGATTTTTTCGATGGCGGGAGAATAGATGCCGCCCACTTTCCAGGGAAGTTCCTGTACTTTCCCGTCCTTGCCCTTGACCACTTTGGTATTGAGGCCGTAGGAGATGGGTTCGGGGTCCGACGGATCCATAATGCCGGCGTAATACTTCTCCACTTCCTCGCGGGTAACGCCGTCGTAGAAGTTAACGGCCGATTCTTTAATAATGTCTCCGGCCGTGTTTGTAGAGCGTCTCTGGGGGTAAATGGCAGGATCGTAGATAATGTCCAGCAGGCCTCCTTCATCCTCTACATCGGCCTGGCTTAGCAGGCTGGCAAAATACTCCCGCGGGCAGGCAGGAAAGAACTTGTCTTCGGCGTAGTGGTGATGGATGCCGTTGGAGAAGAAGAGGCGTTTGGCATACACCAGAAAATCCTGATATTCTGCGCTTTCCGTGTTGATGCCTTCTGTTTCCAGAATGGCTTCCACGGCATGGCGCACCCGCAGGTTGTCCTTGCAGTTCTGGTCCCACAGAATGTCCCGTCCGTATTTGGCGGCTTCGGCCAGGTGATAGGCATATTCCTTCTGCTGCAGGCTCAGGTTCTCCCAGCCGGGAATCTGGTAGCGCATCACTTTAAGATCGGCAAAAGCGTCGATGGTATACTTGAAAGAATCTTGTCCGGCCTTTTCGGCGGGCGTTTCGCATGCGGCCAGCAGGGCGGCCGTTCCAACAAGGGTCATCATTTTACTAATCCGGTTCATAGTATATATCTATTTCATGCAAATTTATAAATAAATCATTAACTTTGCAGAATACAGGAATGTTTTATGCTCCGCAAAGTCCTACATATCGCCGCTTTGTTGCTCCTGCTGGCAGGGGTTTCTTCCTGCTTCAAAGACAGCAACTTCGACTTCAAATCTTCCGGCGAGGGATCGGGCAGCTATGTGGTGCCGTCCCGCGAACCCCAATCCCCGGATCAGCGGAATGTGCTGCTGTACGTAGCCGGCGGTTTCAACTCCCTGGCCGGTTATCTGTCCAGTGATATCGCCGACCTGGAGGCCGGTGAACTGCCGGGCCGCAGCAGTCCCACGGAGCCGGTTCTGCTGGTGCTTTCCCGCCTGCCCCGGGATCCGGCTGACCCCGACTATTCAGACCCTACGGCCCCCGTCCTTTTCCGCCTGTATGCCGGCGCCGATGGCGCTCCGGTGCGGGATACGCTTAAGGTCTGGAGCGAGGATACGCCTTTAAGCCAGGCGGAAACCATGGCCGAAGCGTTTGAGCGGGTTACACGGGCTTTCCCGGGAAACAAGTACGGAATGGTTTTCTCGTCCCATGCCTCGGGTTGGCTTCCGCCGCGATATTACGAGAATCCAAGCGCCTACGAGGCTGCTGCAAAGGGACCCCTGGCCTTGTCCAGGAGTGCCTTCCAGGAGTATTTCCCGCCCATCGACCGGAACGCATTCCCGGCGGTAAAGAGCGTGGGCATGGACAACGGAACCGTCATCCGTGAAATGGATCTGGACCAGTTTGTCGCTGCCATTCCCTTCCATCTGGATTACCTCCTTTTCGATGCCTGCCTCATGGGCTGTGTAGAGGTGGCCTATGAACTCAGGGGAGTGGCCGACATAGTGGGCTTCTCCCAGACGGAAGTGCTGGCCGATGGCTTCGACTATGCCAATCTCACTAAGCATCTGCTTACCAAAACCCCCAATCCGGTGGCCGTTTGCCAGGACTATTTCAACCGTTACGATGCGCAGCAGGGAAATCTGCGGTCGGCTACCATTTCCGTGATAGATACCCGGGAAATGGATGCGCTGGTGGATGTGTGTAGCATGTTGTTCGAGAAATACCGTACGGAAATTTCCCAGTTGCCCGGCAATCTGGTGCAGGGCTACTTCCGCTTTGAGCGTCACTATTTCTACGATCTAAAGGATATCCTGGTAAAGGCTGGAATTACCCCGGAGGAGGAGGCCCTTCTGCAGGATGCGCTGGACAAGTGCCTGTTGTACAAGGCTGCAACGCCTTCCTTCCTGTCCATTACCATAAAGAATTATTCCGGCCTGTCCATGTATCTTCCCTCCAAGGGGACCAGCCTGCTGGACAAGTATTACCGGGAACATATAGCCTGGAACCGGGCTACCGGTTTGGTAAAATAAAAATCTCTCCATATGAAAAGCAGTTTTGCAAAGACCGTATTGGCCGTAATATGCGGTATTATTATCCTGAAGCTGGTCGGCTTCCTGTTTTTGCTGGGTCTCGTGGGCTCCCTTTCTGCCGGTGGCAGTAAGGTGGTTCTTCCCAGAAGCGGCGTCCTGGATATTTCCCTGGCCGATTATGCCCTCACCGAGCAGACCCAGGAAACCCCCATGCCGGACCTGATGTCCATGAGTTTCGAGATGGGCAGCACCGTGGGGCTGTGGGATGCCGTTCAGGCCATCGAGGCTGCCGCGGCCGATCCGGCCATCAAGTACATCTTCCTCCGCCCGGACGGCGGTACGGCCGGCATGGCCGCGCTGGAAGAACTGCGCACCGCCCTGCTGAACTTCCGCCGCAGCGGCAAGGCCGTGGTAGCCTATCTGGAATCTCCCGGAAATGGCGGGTACTATCTGGCTACCGCCGCCGACAAAATCTATCTCAGCAGTTATCACGGTGCCACTTACCAGCTCTTCGGCCTTTCCAGCCAGCAGATTTTCCTCAAGGACATACTGGACAAACTGGGCGTAAACGTACAGCTGATTCGTCACGGAAAGTACAAGAGCGCAGGAGAAATGTTTGTCCGTTCCTCCTCCTCGGCCGATAACCGTGAGCAGTACCAGGCCATGATTGATGCATCCTGGAAGGCTTTCTCCAGCGTTATCGCCGAATCCCGTGAAATGACGGAAGAGGCGTTCAACGACTTGATTGACAACCTGAAACTCGTCCTGCCGGAAGACTTCTTGAAATATGGCCTGGTGGATGAGCTGATGGACCGCGAAAGCCTGGTGGAAAAGCTTTGTACCCTGGCCCAGGTGGAAGGCAGGGACAACCTGCATCTGGTGTCGCTCCCGGACTATATTGAGGCCAAGATTTCCCCGCTTCCTGCCCGTACCAATGTAGCCGTGCTGGTTGCCGAGGGGGAAATTGTGGATGGAAAGGGCCAGAACCTGGCCGCCGACAGTTTCGTGCAGGTGATTGACCAGATCCGTAAAGACAATTCCATCAAGGCCGTGGTGCTTCGCGTGAATTCGCCCGGCGGCAGCGTTACTGCTTCGGAGAAGATTCGCAGCGCCCTGGACCTGCTGGGCCGTGAAAAGCCCCTGGTGGCCTCCTACGGCGATTATGCGGCTTCCGGCGGATACTGGATTTCCTGCGGCTGCAGCCGGCTCTTTTCCGACGCTACCTCCCTTACCGGTTCCATCGGCGTTTTCTCCATGATTCCGGAATTCTCCCAGGTGAGCAAGAAACTGGGTGTGAGCATAGAAAGTGTTTCCTCCAACAAACACGGGGACATCCTTTCGCTCATGCGGCCTTTCGATGCGGCCGAAACGGCCTATATGCAGGCTTCGGTGGAAGACATCTACGACCGCTTTGTAAACCTGGTGGCCAGCAGCCGCGGCATGGAGCCTTCGGCCGTGGACGCTATTGCCCAGGGTCGTGTGTGGGCCGGAACGGATGCCCTTGAGATTGGCCTGGTAGATGAAATCGGCACCCTCAGGGACGCTATCAACTATGCCGCCTCCCTGGCAGGGCTCATTTCGGCCGAAGACTACAAGGTGATTACTTATCCGGCCGTTCCCACTACCCTGGAACAGGTGGTAACCATGCTGGGCCAGCAGCGGGAAGAACCCACTGTGCTGGCCGATACGCCGTTTGAACCCATGGCCCGTTCGCTAAAGGGCCTTCTGAAGGACAATCAGCCCACCGCTGTGTATGCCCGCCTGCCTTATTATCTGGATATCAAGTAAATGGAAGAAAAGAAACTGACGCCCCTGCGCTTCCTGCCCGACGTGCGGGAATTCCCCTGGGGCAAAGCCGAATACCGGGTAGCCGACTTGGGCTTTGTAGATTCCATGGCCTCGGAGGGCTGGCTGGGCGGCAATACGCTCAGCGACATTATCCAGACTTACCTGGAGCGTGTGGTGGGGGAGACGGCTTTTGACTGGTACGGAACGCAGTTCCCGGTGCTGGTGAAGCGGCTGGACGTGAAAGGCCGCAGCTCCCTGCATGTGAATCCCGGCGATGAACCGGCCGAACAGCGTTACGACGCCTTTGGCAAAACGGCTCTCTGGTATGTGGAAACCTGCGGCCCTGACGCCCGGCTGTTTCTGGGCTGGAAGAGGGATGTCACCGCTGCCGAATGCTACAAGGCCTGCCAGGATGGAACGGTGGAGGATCTGCTGTATAGCGTTAAACCCAATCCGGGCGAGACTTATCTTGTGCTTCCGGGCCAGGTGCACGCCGCCCAGGACGTGAAGCTGCTGGAAATTGCCGAATCTTCCGAACTGAGCTTCCGCCTGTACGACTGGGGCTCGCAGGAAAGGGAAATCCATCTGGAAGAGGCCATCGACCTCATCGATTTCAAGGCTTACAAAAAGCCGGAAAATGCCGATGGAACCCTGCTGGCGGCCACTCCGCAGTTTACCGTGCACCGGATTCCGCTGCTGGATCCGCTCAAAAGCCATGCTTCGGAGGAGGATTCCTTCCTCATTTATATTTGCACCGCCGGTTCCGCTGTGCTGCAGGCCGAAAAGCCCTATGCCCTGAAGACCGGGGACGTATTGCTGGTCCCCGCCGAAGTTACCGACTTCCTGTTGCTGCCCACGGACCGGGATACGGAACTGCTGGAAGTGCGGCTGGATCCCCGGCCGGACGATGACCTTGTATCGGACCCCGTAGAAGAATAAGCCCATGGCAGACGAAACCCGTATAGACAAGTTCCTGTGGGCTATCCGCGCCTACAAAACGCGGACGGAAGCCACCGAGGCCTGCAAAGGGGGAAAGGTAAAGGTGGCGGGCGTTCCCGCCAAGCCTTCCCGCGCCGTTCAGCCCGGAGAAGTTATTCAGCTGCGCAAAGGCAGTATCACCTATACTTATAAGGTGCTGCGCCCGCTGGAAAACCGCGTTGGGGCCAAGCTGGTGCCGGATTTTGCCGAAAACCTTACGCCCGAATCCGAACTGGAAAAGCTGAAGGCTCCCGTGGAGAGTTTCTTCGTTACCCGGGACCGCGGGGCCGGCCGTCCTACCAAGAAGGACCGCCGGGAAATGGAACATCTCTGGGATTCCCTGGAAGAGGGATTCTGATTATCGGCCGCAAATCATCTTGAAGTCGCACCATTGGCAGGGGCGGGTATCTTCCGTGCGCCGGAAGGGGACGGATGCATCTACCAGCTCATCCAGCGTTTGCGTCAGCTTTTCCTTAACCAGTGAACTGAATGCCCGGCTTTCGGCCTGGTCTTTCAGGGGCTGGGTGTAAATGCGGGCCGTGCTGTAAATGCTGTTCACAAGGGTTTTGTCCTTAAAAGCAGGGTCCTGGTGGGCAAAATAGTCGTACAGGAACAGCTGCAGGGCAATCTTGGGCCGGTCACCGCCCGGGGGCGCAAACAGCTTGTCGGCCACCCACTGGGCATTCTCGTCCGTTATGGCAATTTCCTCGTCTTTAACCTTGCCGGTCTTGTAGTCCAGGATACGCACTTCGCCGGGACGGTAGCTGTCTATGCGGTCCACGAAGCCCTTGAAGTGGAAACCGTGGAAATCGGCCTTGCGCCTGCTTTCCAGTCCCAAAATGTGGAAGCCCTCCGCTCCGGCCGATGCCAGCAGCTGCCTGTCGTGCTCCAGCGTTCCGGTAACATAGTCCAGCAGAACCTGCTCCAGAACCAGATTGCGTCCGCTTACCTCCACCGTCTTCATTTCTTCCATCACCCGGGCCCGGATGCGGCGCCGGAGGTCTTTCTTGTCCTGCTGCATCCGGATAATCTCGGCCAGGGGCAGGAGCTTGCCCAGCCAGGGGCTGTACAATTCCTGCATCACCTTGTGGAAAACGTTGCCCAGCATGCCTGCATCCAGCGATTCGGCCACTTCTTCGCTGGCCTGCAGCCCCTCTACCACCATGTAGTAGAATTTGGCGGGACAGGCCAGATAGGCCTGCAGGGCCGTGGCCGACAGCTCCTTATCCCGGATAATCCGGATGTGTTCCTGCGTTTTTGCAATTTCCGGCGTGGGCGGCAGCGGATTCATTTCGGCCGTAGCGGTGTAGAGCCTGACGGGGAACTTGAAGTGGTATTCCAGCTGCTTGATGTATCGGCTTTCCTCTCCGCTTTTTACGCCTTCCGTGCGGCTGTCGTAGATGAGCCATACCTTCTGCGCCCGCTGGATCATTCGGTAGAAGTAATAGGCCCACACGGCGTCCTGGTATTCATGGGTGGGCAGGCCGAAGCCTTTGCGCAGCTCCGGCGGAATAAACGACGACTGGTAGCTCTTGCGGGGGAAGCTGCTCTCGTTGGCGCTCAGGATTACCAGGTTCCGGAAGTCCAGGGCGCGGGTTTCCAGCGGTCCCATGATTTGCAGGCCCTGCAGCGGTTCGCCCCGGAAGGGAACCGACTGCCCTTGCAGCAGCCCGTCCAGTACCCGCAGCCAGGTGGCGGGCAGCAGTTCCAGGTCTACATCGGCCAGCATGTTCAGAACCGTATGGTAACGCTTGGCAAAGTCCAGCTCCAGCATCATTTCCCCCTCCGGGCCCATCTGGCGTCCCAGATAGCCCACAATCTCCCGCAGATACTGCTCCAGGGCGTGATTCTGCCGGGCCGATGTCTCCTTGGCGTCCGTTATTACCGGCTGGAAGATAAGGTTGAGCAGGGGACCGCCCTGCAGGTCTTTCTGCGGAACATAGTATTTGGCCGCCAGCTTAACGTTGGTGACTATTTGAACCTCTTCCGGGGTGAGCAACTGGCGCAGCAGGCTGGCCGACAGCAGCGCGTTCACGTTGCGGTGATAGAAATACCAGCCTTCTTCCCGCTTCCTCATGTGCAGCTGCAGCTGCCCGATGGCTTCCATCAGGGTGTAGACGGCGCTGTCCCGCATGGGATAACCCATGGTTACGTTAATGCTGTTGTGCTCTGGCGGAATGGAATTGAGCAGCGGCAGCAGCAGCGTTTCGTCCGGCAGCACAAACGCTGTTTCCACCGGATCTCCTGTTATTTCCGCTAGGATAGAGGGCGCCAGCTTGGCCTGGCCCACGGCCGACGGAACGCTGATTACGCGTACCTCCGGCCTTTCCAGGCCTTCAGGATCCGGGGTGAAAGCCGGCGGGAAATCCTTGATATTCTGGGAAAGGAAGAGGGAAGACTTGTTTTGTGGGTCCCGGATCTCTTCCGAAACGAAGTCCCACACGAAATGGGCCATTTGGGCATCCCGCATCTTTTGCAGCAGCAGCCTTTCGCACAGGTTCAGGGCGTTAAGCCCAACGAAAACGTAGTTGTCCGTATGCGGGAAAACGGGTTCCAGGATGTCCCGGGCCGGGACTTCGCTCCGCAGCCGTTCGGCCAGGGAACGGTACACCTTTCCCTCGTAGGCCATCCCCTGCTCATCCAAGGCCTTGTTAAAACGCTCGTATAGCGGATACAGGATGTTCCACAGGCTGAGGAACTTCTCTTTTACCGGTCCCGTTCTCCGGCCCTGGAAATGGGACAGGAAATGGTCGATAGCCTGCCGCTGCGTATCCGTAAGGTAGGAATAGTTGTCTTGCAGGGCCTTCAGGTCGGCCACATTCTGGAACAGGGATTTGGGATCTACCAGGTATTTGTCCACGTCGGAGAAATCGGCCAGCAGCATATCGCCCCAGAATATGAACTCGTCCAGCGGTTCCGCCTGCGGATACAGCTTTTTATAACAGTTGTACAGAACCATCAGCAGGCGCACCCTGTCCGTAACCTCCGCCCCGTGCACCCGGCAGAAGAAGTCGTGGATGGTATACAGCTGGGGAACGGGCAGGGGAGTACCCATTTTTACTACCTCTTCCCCTAAGTATTTGCGAAAGAATACAATAGAGCGGCGATTGGGCAGCACGAAGCAAGTGCCGGCCAGGTTTCCCTGCCGGAAATAGTGTTGGGCCACTTGCTTTAGGAACGGTACCATACAGTCAAAAAAGATTCTTTGCTAAATTAGTGATTATTTGTGAATTTTTCTTATTTTTGTAAATAGAATTTAGTTTAGAATTCTTCCAAAGTATAACATTAAATTGATAACCACATGAAAAAGAAATTCAGATGTTTAGTTTGCGGCTATGTGTACGAAGGTGAAAACCCGCCCGCAGAATGCCCCATTTGCCATGCCAAGGCCGAAAAGTTTGTAGAGATTAAAGAAGAAGGTGACAAGCCCCAGTGGGCCTGCGAGCATGTGCTGGGTGTTGCCAAGGGCTGCGATCCGGAAGTATGGGACGGCCTGCAAGACCACTTTAAGGGAGAATGCTCAGAAGTGGGTATGTACCTGGCCATGAGCCGCCAGGCCGAAAGGGAAGGCTATCCGGAAGTGGCCGATGCCTTCAAGCGCTATGCCTTTGAAGAGGCCGACCACGCCGCCCGCATCGCCGAACTGCTGGGAGAGGTGGTTTGGGACACCAAGACCAATCTGAAGAAACGTTACGAAGCCGAAGCCGGCGCCTGCGAAGGCAAGCTGGCCATCGCTACCCGTGCCAAGCAGCTGGGCTACGACGCCATTCACGACTCCATCCACGAAATGGCTAAGGACGAAGCCCGCCACGGCGCCGGATTCCTGGGCCTCTACAACCGCTTCTTCAAGAAGTAGCGGCTAAATTCTTCACAGAGAAATAGAGAAGTAGATACAGTTCACCGGGGGCATCGGCAATTTTATTGCCCCCGGTGAACTGTATCTGCTTCTTAATCCTTATAGGAATTAGAAACCTATGCTTTAGATGATTTAAAGCAAGCCAGTATCAGGTTCTCTATCACATAGATTACAAATACCAGCAGGATGGCCAGGCTCACGTCTTTTGCTACTGCCAGGGCCAGCACTATGGCCAGTACGGCCAGTACCAGGAAAACGATGCGCTTGGTGTCCAGGAGCTTGTGGCCGGGCTTTACCTTCATGCCGAACATGGGAATCTCGCTCACCAGCAGGAGCCCCAATGCAACGCAAACCAAGGGCAGGAACCAAACGGTACCGGCCCATTGGGCCAGCAGCGTGTCGGGATCGGCTGCCACGTAGGCCGAAAGGGAAGCGCAGATGAGCGCGCAAGTGGGCGTGGGAACACCCAGGAAATCGCTGGTCTGGCGCTCATCCACATTGAACTTGGCCAGCCGGATGGCGCTCATCACCGCAATGAAAAGAGCAATGTAGCACAGCCAGACGGGAACCCCCTGCTCCTGCATGCAAGTCATTATGGAAAGGGAGGGCAACACCCCGAAGCTTACCATATCGGCCAGCGAATCCAGCTCCTTGCCGATGGGCGAATAGGCTTTGAGCAGCCGGGCCGCCAGACCGTCGCAAAAGTCGAAAACCGCAGCGGCCAGCATGCACACAAGCGCCCAGTCGGCAATACCATATACAGCACAAATCACTCCCACGATTCCGCTGATCAGATTCATGGAAGTGATTGTGTTGGGAATGTGCTTGGTTAGCGCCATTTACTTAAGGCCGATCTTCTTGAGGATTTCCTTGGGCACGGCGTTTTTGTGAACTACGATGTTCAGGGTTTTGCCCTTGGCAAATTCCTCGGACATGTACCAGAGACCCTTGTACACACCGGCCTCTCCCCAGGAGTTCTTGATCATGTAGTACTTCTTGCCGTTCTGGTCCTTGGCGATGCCGTAAAGGTGCATGCCATGGTCGTCGGTGGAGGTCTTTTCGTCGTAATACTGCTGACGGAGCTCCTGCGTTACCTCGATTTCCTTTACCGCAGGCTTGTCGGCGGGCTTTTCATCGGCCTTGCCCACCCAGCGCTCCTGGTCCGAACCGGAGGTGGAAGCCTTGGTGTCGATAAGAATGGCCAGTCCGTTGCGGGTGAAGCCGGTCTCGGAGACATCGCCGCCCCAGGCTACGGTGTAACCGTTGTTCACGGCGTAGTCCATGATGGACATGAACTCGTCCAGCGGCAAGTTCCAGGACAGGCTGTGGCGCCAGTTGTCGCACACCTCCATGGCAAATTGGGTGTAGAAGGGATGGTGCGTATAGGAGGTGAAGCCGATATAGTCGTCCAGGTTGAGGCCCTGGGCATCGCGATAGCTTTCCGGGGTGTAGGTTACGCCGTTAACCACAAAGGTTTCCGGAACTTCTCCCATGTAGGCATCCAGGATGCCGTCCACGCCCTTGGGCCAAACGGGGGTAAGCTTGTTGTTGGGGTTCTTCACGATGGCGCTCACATAGCCCTTGAGGCCGGCGTCCAGCTCTCCCTGTACCGGAAGATCGTAGCCGTACTGCAGGCCGGAATAGGCCTTCTGGTCTATGAGGCCGTACTTTTTGGCGGTTTCAATGGCGTCGCCGAAGTCCGATCCCACGGCGAAATTGAGATGGCCGTCCATACGGACATATTCGATGGCGCGGTCGTAATACGACTTGCGGACGATGAACATTTCCGAGAAATCCGGATACAGGGCCGGATCCTTGAGGCCTTTGACGCGGATGACCTCGCTCTCCAGGAAGGACAGGGAGCTGAAGCACCAGCAGGTACCGCTGCGGTTCTGGTTTTTAACGGAAGTGATGGGGTTCTCCTTTACCACGGTGAACTGGAAGTCATCCGGATTCGGGGCCGATGCCGACTGATTCTGCGCCCAGGCGGCTACGCTGCCGAAACAGGCGGCCAGGGCGGCCAAAAAGATGTAGAGTTTCTTCATATCTGTGTTTGAATAAAAGTTCATGATGCTTTCACAAAAGTAAAGTTTTTTATCTATTTTTGCAACACTATGAACCTGGTCCTGTACATACACGGCATGGGCGGAGGAGGCGACAGCCGCATCCCCCGCCTGCTCTCGGAGCATTTCCGGGGAACGGATATCCGGGTGGTGGTGCGCACCTACAGTTTTAACCCGGAGGAAGGCGCCGCCCAAATTGCTTCCTGGGTGGAGGAATTGCACCCGGGGCTCATCATCGGAGAGTCCCTGGGCGCCATCCAGGCCCTCCGGGTGGGCGGCCTGCCCCATCTTTTTGTGTCGCCCTCGCTGGGTGCGCCGGCTTTGCTCTATAAACTCAGGGTAGTGTCCCGTTTTGCCATCGGCCGATGGTATCTGCACCGCCTTTTCCGGCCGAAAGAAGGGGACAGGCAGGCGCTCCTGTTTACGCCGGAGGTGCTGGAAAAATACCCGGCTCACTGGGAGGCGGCGCAGGCGCAGGCCCGGAAGGACCTGGCGGCCGGTCTTCCCTTCTTTGCCTTCTTCGGCACAAAGGACCATTACAAGAAGTCCGGCGTAGTGCAGCTGCCGCTGTGGCGGGAATTCTTTGGCGATACCTATCAGGAATACGAGGGTACGCACTTCATGGAGGAAGAATATGTTCAGTCGCTGCTGGTGCCCAAAATCCGGGAAATGCTGGCGTTGCAAAAGTAGCCGGAATTGTGTATTTTTGTACTTTATTCCTGCAGTTATGAGAATCAATATCCTTATCGGCATATCCGTCGTGGCCCTGGTGTGTTCCTGCAAGCCTCAGGTGGCTCCGCCGCGGCCCACAGTGGCATTGGTAGAGGCCATTGCGGCCGATACTTCCGGCCTGGGACGTCTGGCCGCCACGGCCGGGCATAACAATGTCCGGGGCTCCGTGGCCCTTATCGGCGAACCCCGGGAAGGCATCCTGCTGGCCCGCCGCTTTGTAACCGCCGACCGGGTGGATAATATAGACGGCATGGCCCGCCGGGATTCCCTGCCGGATTTTGCCGGAGAGGTTTTCGATGTTATCCTGGACGCCTACAATGCCCCCTACAGCCATTTCTTTGCCGGAGGACCAGATAAAGACGCCAGGCTGGACAGCCTGCGCACCGCTGCGGTGCAGAATGCGGTCTTTGCCTGGGACAGCACCTGTTTCCGGAGCGCTTCAGAGCTGGAATCCCGCCTCATCAAGAGCCGGGCCAAGGTGCTGGTATTCACATCGGCCATGCAGGCCGAATATGGTCTGTTCGACGTAGATACCCTGCAGCAGCTCACGGGAGGAAAGAGCTGCCTGGTATCGGCCATGCATACGCTGCTGGAAGAAGCCCTGGAATCCGGTGCCCGGAATCTGGCCGTCTGGACTTCGCGCGATGTGCGGGTTTCCCAGGTGTGGCAGAAGGTGTTTGAGCAAATGGAAGTGCCGGATGTCACCCTTGCCGTCATTACACCGGAATCGGCCATGGACGTGCGGACGGAATTCCGGGATGTGCTGCGCCAGTATCGCACTACCGGCCGTGTCATGGACGCCCTGCTCATAGACAGTTATTCGGCCGATCTGCTGCCCCTGCAGGGGGAAGTGGCCATGATCCGCCAGGGAGGAACCGATGAGGATGCCGCCTTCGGCCGCATGCTGTCGCCGGATTTCCTGGTGCTGGATGCCGCCTCCTCCGTAGTTCGCGGCACCTACCGCCTGCTTCGTAGCCAGAACTTGTTCACCCACCGGATTGCCCGTCCCTTTGCCCGTTATTACGAGACGGCGGAATCGCCGGACGGCAGCCCCGTTCTGGTGGAAGTGGGCGCTTCCTATGTTCAAAACGCCTATGTTTCAGATATCGATTAGCCCGGAGGAAATCAGCGCCCTGGAACTGGCCGCTTTCCCCGGGGAGATAGTGCTGGTAGATGAGGAGGGGGAGGTTCTGGACAAGGCAATCCGTTATCTCAAGCGCCAGCGGATACTGGGCTTCGATACGGAAACCCGCCCCACCTTCAGTCCCGACCAGCACAGCAGCGGAACGGCCCTCCTGCAGCTCTCCGGAGGCGGGAAGGCTTTCCTGTTCCGGCTCAAGAAAATCGGCCTTCCAAGGCCGTTGGCGGCCATCCTGGCCAATCCTTCCATCATTAAGGTGGGGGCGGCCACCCGCGACGATATCATCGGCCTCCAGAAAATTACCAAATTCTCGCCCAAGAGCTTTGTGGACCTGCAGTCCATAGTGTGCGAGTACGGTATCCGTGACAAAAGCGTCAAGAAAATGACGGCCATCATCCTGGGCGTGAAAATTTCCAAGGCCCAGCAGCTTTCCAACTGGGAGGCCGAACACCTGTCGGAATCCCAGCAGCGTTATGCCGCTACGGATGCCTGGGTGTGCCGGGAAATGTACCAGAAGCTGATGGCCAGTGAAAAACACCCCCTTGCACCCGAACAGTTGAACCCCGAACAGCATGGATAAAGTTATTCTGAAACCCCGCCGGGAAGAATCCCTCCTGCGCTATCATCCCTGGGTATTCTCCGGGGCCATCGCCCAAATTGTGGGCCATCCCGCCGAGGGCGACCTGGTGGGAGTATATACCGCCGACGGGCAGTTCCTGGCCTGGGGCCACTACCAGATTGGCTCCATTGCCGTACGGGTGCTCAGTTTTGACGAGGACCCCACCCGGGCCGATTTCTGGACGCTCATGCTCAGGCGCGCCCTGCAGCTGCGTATTTCCTTCGGCCTGCACGGCGCAGCCGAAACGGACTGCTACCGCCTGGTGCACGGGGAGGGGGACGGCCTGCCCGGCCTGATTGTGGACTATTATGCCGGCGTGTGCGTGCTGCAGGCCCATTCCGTGGGCATGTTCCGCGCCAAAGCTGCCATCTGCACCGCTCTGCAGGAGGTGTACGGACCGGCCTTGAAGGCCGTTTATGACAAGAGCTCCGGCACTGCGCCGTTCAAGGCGGGACTGGACCTGGTGGACGGCTATCTGTGGAAGGCCGAGGGCTTCTCCGACGACGAGCAGGTGGTGCTGGAAAATGGTCACAAGTTCCTGGTAAACTGGACCGAAGGCCAGAAGACAGGCTTCTTCCTGGACCAGCGGGAAAACCGCTTCCGGGTGGGTGCCCTGGCCAGTGGCCGCAACGTCCTGAACCTCTTCTGCTACACAGGCGGCTTCTCCATCTACGCTTTGGGCAACGGCGCCGTGCATGTGGATTCCGTGGACAGTTCCCGCAAGGCCATGGACATGGTAGATCGCAATGTGGCCCTGAACGGTTTTCCGGCCGATTTGCACACTTCCTATTGTGCCGATGCCATCGACTTCCTCCGGGATGTTCCGGAAGGAAAATATGACCTGATGATTGTGGATCCGCCGGCGTTCGCCAAGCACCGTGGGGCCCTGAAAAACGCCCTGCGGGCCTATCAGCGCCTGAATGCCGCCGCCATCTCCAAGGTGGCTCCCGGCGGCTTTGTGTTCACCTTCAGCTGCTCGCAGGTGGTGGACAAGGAGGCCTTCGCCCTGGCCGTCTTCTCGGCCGCGGCGGAGACGGGCCGCAGCGTCCGCATCCTGGACCGCCTGAACCAGCCCGCCGACCACCCCGTGAACATCTATCACCCCGAGGGCGAGTACCTCAAGGGCCTGCTGCTGTATGTCGAATAACGATTATATGTTCCCGACTTCCGTCAAGGAAGTCCAGGCGCTGGGCTGGGATTATATAGACATAATCCTGTTCAGCGGGGACGCTCTTGTGGACCATCCTTCCTTCGGCACGGCTGTTATCGGCCGATGGCTGCAGAAGTTTGGCTACAGGGTGGCCGTGGTGCCCCAGCCCAACTGGCGGGACGATTTGCGGGACTTCCGCAAACTGGGGACTCCGCGCCTGTATTTTGCCCTGAACGGCGGCGCCATGGATTCCATGGTGAACCACTACACCGCCTCCAAGCGCCTCCGGCACGACGATGCCTATACCCCCGAAGGCAAGGCCGGCGCCCGTCCGGACTATGCTGTAACGGTCTATACCCAAATCCTGAAAAAGCTGTTCCCGGACGTGCCGGTGGTTATCGGCGGCATTGAGGCATCGCTTCGCCGCCTCACGCATTACGACTACTGGAAGGACTGCTTAATGCCTTCGGTGTTATATACTTCCGGCGCCGACTGGCTCTGCTACGGTATGGGCGAACGGCCGATGCTGGAGCTCACCAAGGGAATTGAAAAAGGCTGGTCGATGCATCGCATGCAGCAAATTCCCCAGGTTGCTTTTTATGTTAAAGGAAAACGGCCTGCGGGGGTAGAGGCCTCCAAACCGTCGCTTTCGCGACCCTCCCCAGAGGGGGCCCCTCCTCTTACAGGCCCGAGGGTGGGCATGGGTTTGGAGACCTCTACCCCCTCCGGTCCTATTTTACCGAGCGAAGCGAGTGTATCCAATAAAGGAACTTTGGTCCTTCATTCTTTTGAAGAGTGCCAGAGGGATAAGCGGGCGTTTGCAGAGAATTTCCACTGGATTGAGACGCATGCCAACATGATGCATCCGGATACCATCATAGAACCGGTGGGGAACGGCTATGTGCAGATCAATCCGCCTTATCCGCCGGCTACCACCGAGGAAATGGATGCTGTGTGGGACCTGCCTTTCACCAAACTGCCGCATCCGCGGTACAGGGGGAAGCGCATTCCGGCCTACGATATGATCAAGTTCAGCATCAACACGCACCGGGGCTGCTTCGGCGGCTGTAATTTCTGTACCATCGCCGCCCATCAGGGCAAGTTCATCCAGAGCCGGAGCGAAGCTTCCATCCTGAAGGAAGTGCGGGAACTGAACAATCTGCCGGACTTTGCCGGCAACATCTCCGATGTGGGTGCCCCTACGGCCAATATGTACGGGATGCATGGCAAGAACTTGGAGCTCTGCGACAAGTGCAAGCGCCGCAGCTGCCTGTTCCCCAAGCGCTGTCCCAATCTGAACTGCGACCATACCCGGCTGATAGAGCTCTACAAACGCATCGACGCCACCAAGGGCATCCGTCACAGCTATATCGGCAGCGGTATCCGCTATGACCTTTTCCTTACCGAGGACGGCTTTGTGGATCCCAGTTCCAAGCCTTACCTCAAAACCCTGATCCTGGACCATACTTCCGGCCGCCTGAAAGTGGCGCCGGAGCATACCGAGGACCATGTGCTCCAGAAGATGGCCAAACCCTCCTTCAAGCTGTTTGAACGCCTGCGCAAGGAATTTGACCAGATTAACCGGGAAGCCGGAACCCATGTGGGCCTTGTGCCCTACTTCATTTCTTCGCACCCCGGCTGCACCCTGGGCGATATGGAACGGCTGGCCGGCCATCCGGCCCTGAAGGGCATCTGGATGGACCAGGTGCAGGATTTTACGCCCACGCCCATGACCACTTCTTCGGTGATGTTTTACACGGGGCTGGATCCGCGGGACATGAAGCCGGTGTTCTGCGAGCACAATCCGGAGAAGAAACAGCAGCAAAAATCGTTTTTCTTCAAAAATTCTTCGAAAAAATCGGGCGACCGCTTGCAAGGTTCAAAACAATTCCATAATATTGCAGGCAGAAAGAAACGTACTAAGTAAACCTATACTATGGCAGACCTCAAGAAAAGACATGTGGTGAGCTACGAGAAGATGGGGACGCATCCGGACCTGGCGGCCGCTTTCGCAGAAAAGTATCCCAAGGGTTTCAGCGACTATCTTACAGATCTGGTGAAGTATCCCAAGCCGGACGGTACTTCGTTCTATGCCGTTACGGTGGAAACGCTGGAGGCCATCTACCTGGTAAAAATCAACGTGAAAACCGACGATATGGAAGACGTGGCCCGCTGGCTGGAGGGTGAAGAAGATGCCGAGAACGAGGCCGTGGCCGGAGGCAGCGCCGATGCATCAGATGCCGCCGGGGAAACCCTTCCGGACGACAATATCTCCCAGTACTCCACACCTGGGGACGACGAATAAGATGGCGCGCAAAAGTGGCATCAAATACATTTGGGGGCCCTCGAGGGCCCTTTTGCGTAGATTGCCGGAACGCACCAGCCTGCTGGTGCTGTCGGTGGTCACGGGCTTGCTGTGCGGCCTGGCGGCGGTTTTGCTGAAGCTGGCCATTCACACCATTCAGGGCGGCCTGGCCAACTGGCATTCCGGCGCCCGCTGGGCCTATTTCCTTCTTCCCGGCGTCGGCATGCTCCTGAGCGGCCTTATCGTCCGTTTTGTGGTAAAGGACAATATCGGCCACGGCGTAACCAAGGTGCTGCAGGCCGTTTCCAAGAACGAATCCAAAATCCGGAGGCACAATGTGTGGTCGTCGCTGGTAACCAGCGCCCTCACCATCGGCTTCGGCGGTTCGGTAGGTGCCGAGGCCCCCATCGTTTACACGGGAGCGGCCATCGGCTCCAACCTGGGGCGGTATTGCGGGCTCAGTTACCGGAGCATGACCATGCTGCTGGGCTGTGGTGCGGCCGGTGCGGTGGCAGGCATTTTCAATGCCCCGCTTGCCGGCGTGCTGTTCACGCTGGAAATCCTGCTGTTCAATATTTCCATGACGGGGATGCTGCCCTTACTGCTCAGTTCCATTTCGGCCACGCTGGTAAGCTATCTCTGCCTGGGAAAGGTTACGCCCTTTGCTGCCACGCTGGTAGATTTTTCCTTGCGGAATGTGCCTTTCTACATGATTCTGGGCGTATTCTGCGGCTTTTGCGCGCTGTATTTCATTCGCACCACCCTTTCCATGGAAGACCGTCTGGGGCGCATCCGCAATCCTTGGATCAAGTGGGCGCTGTCGGCCTTCTCCCTGGGCATTCTCATTTTCCTGTTCCCGCCGCTGTATGGGGAAGGCTACGATTTCCTTGCCCCGCTTCTGAACGGTGCGGCAGCGGACTTCGGCGGTACTACCCCCATGTCCTTCATGCTGGGCTGGAAGTGGGCGTTGCCGGTGTTTTTCCTGCTGGTGTTGCTGCTCAAGGTGTTCTCCATGACCTTCACCAATGCCGGCGGCGGCGTGGGCGGAACCTTTGGTCCTACGCTGTTTATGGGCGCTTTGGCCGGATTTGTAGTAGCCGAAACCCTTAATCTGTTGTGGCCGGGCCTGGTCCCGGTGCCCAACTTTGTGCTGGTGGGTATGGCCGGCCTCATGGCAGGCGTAATGCAGGCCCCTCTCACGGCCATCTTCCTCATTGCCGAAATCAGCGGCGGCTACCAGTTGCTGGTACCGCTCATCCTTACATCGGCCGTTGCCTTTGGCGTAACCCGCTTGTTCGAGAAGTATTCCATCTATACCAAACGTATTGCCGCTTCCGGCGAACTGCTTACCCACGAGGCCGACCAGGCGGTGCTTACGCTTATGAAGATGGATACCCTGCTGGAAAAGGACTTTACGCCGGTGCGCATCGATGCCACCCTGGGAGAACTGGTAGAGGCCGTTTCCCGCAGCAGCCGCAACATTTTCCCGGTGCTGGATTCGCATAACCGCCTGCAGGGCTATGTTTCCATGGCCGATATCCGCCAGGACATGTTCCGCACGGAGTTATACAACACCAAGCATGTGTATAATTACGTGAAAACCGCGCCGGAGTACCTTTTCCCCGACGAGCCGATGGATTCCGTCATGCGCAAATTCGAAAAGACCGGAGCCTGGAACCTTCCGGTGGTGGACAAGAACCGGACTTATCTGGGCTTCCTCTCCAAATCCAAAATCTTCAGCGCCTACCGGCAGGAATTAAGAGACTTCTCGCAGGATTGATTTCCGGATAAAGGGCACTTTGAGCAGCTGCCGGAAGAGGAGGGGCTGCAGCGAATAGCTGATGAGGATGGTGGTGCCCATGCCGATGATGGAGCACAGGCCGATGGAACGGATGGCCGGGTGCGTGGCAACCAGTAGCGAAAGCATCACCACAAGCAATACGAAAGCCGAGAAGAAAATGGCCGTTTTATGCTGGTCCAGCAGCAGGCTGTTCTGTCCACGTGCTCCCGCCAGCAGGCCCTGCATCACAAAGATGCTGTAATCTACGCCAATACCAAAGATAAAGGTGGAAAGGACTATGTTGATGAGGTTGAACTCCAGCCCCAGCAGCGCCATCCAGCCTTGCACAACGTACCAGCTTAGGGCCATCGGCAGGAAGGCCAGCAGGCTCACCCACAGATTGCGGAAACTTAGCAGCAGCACGGCCAGAACGAAGAGGGAAGACAGCAGCAACGCGGCGTTGAAGTCTCGGTGCGTGCTTTCTACCAGCCCGCCGCTGTAGAACATGGGATCTACTACCAGCGAATGCGGTACGGCCGCCATTGCCTGATCCACCTGGTCGCGCCGGGCAGGGTCCATCTGCAAAGGGCTGAATACCAGGTATCGGCCCCCGGAATACTCAATGTAGTTGGACAGCAGCCCGTCCGGAAGAATGCCGGCCTCGTACAGGTTGCCCGGGGCGTAGGAAGCCTCCAGCAGACTCTGGAAGGCATCGAAGAAGGAAGGATCCAGCTCCTGCCTGATGGCCGCCCGGCGGATGGCCGACAGCGTCTCTTCCCGTTTGGCGGGCGTCCAATAGGCTTCCCAGGCACGGATGCGCTCTAGCTGCTCCTCCTGCGTGACAAACAGCAGGGATACCAGGTCCGGGGCCTGGGCTACGCTGCCGTCGGCCAGCAGGGAATCTGCCTTGCGGCGCAGCGCCTTGTTGTGCAGGAGCGCCTCGTCCAAAGTGTTTCCCGTCGCTGCGTAATAGCGTTGCAGGCGGCCCTCCTGGTTCTCGGCGCTGTAGCGGGCTTCGGCCGCCTGGAATGCGGGACTCTCGTAGCCGATATGCCGCAGGTCGCTGTCGAATTGCACGCGCGGGGAGAACACCAGTCCGACGAGGATAAATGCCGTGAGCAGTCCGATGAAAAGGGCGTTCCGGTCGTAGGGGGCGCTGTTCACGCGGTCCACCGCCCGCAGGATGGCGCTGTTGCTCCGGCGGTCGCCTTCCTTCAGCAGATGGGGGAGGAACACCAGGGTGAAGAAACTGCTCCCCAGCAGGGCCAGCGTGGCAAAAATGCCGAAGTCGCGCAGCAGTTCGCTCCGGGTAAACAGCAGGCCGATAAAGGCGCCCATGGTGGTGAGGCAGCCCAGGCAAACCGGGGTGGCCTCTTCCCGCAGCAGCTGGCGGATGTCACCGGTAAAACGATGGTGGATAAGGATGTGCAGGCAATAGCTGACGGCTACGCCCAGCACTATGGCGCAGATGCCGAAGGCCATCAGCGACATGCTCCCTTTTATCACGTACACGCCCGCCAGCCCGAACAGCGTGCCGTAAACCACGGGCAGGATATTTTGCCAAACTATGTTGAAGCTCTTGAAACTGAGGCACAGAGCCAGCAGGATAATCAGGAAGGAAATGCCGATGGTAACAGCCAGGTCCCGTTTGATGGTGCGGGCGTTGCCCACGCTGCGCACCGGAGCTCCGTGCAGAAGCACTTCCAGGCCGCTTTCCTGGATTTGCGCTTCGATATGCCGCTGCAGCACTTCGCTCTTCTGCGAATCCTGGTAGGAAAAGTGGGGGGAGAGGAAGGCCAGGGCGGTTGTACCGCTGTTGCTGTATATCTGTCCGTCCTTCAGGGTGAATCCGGCGGAGAGGCCGCCTTCGGGCAGCAGCAACTGCGTAATGCCCAGCGGATCCATGAACACCCGCTGGGAGGCCTGTCCGCTTTCATCGGCCCAAAGGATTTCCCGGTTGCGGGCCATGGCGGAATCGGCCTGGGCAATGGCCTGGTCGATAGCGGGATAAAGCGACGGGTCCACCAGGGTGGGCAGGTGTTCCAGGGCGTAGTCCACGGCCTGCAGCACTACGCCATTATCCAGGCGGTACAGCACGTTGGAAATACTGCTGTCGCGCTGGAGAAGTCCCTGCATGAAAGCGTCCACCTCTTCCGGCGACGCCGACGGAAACTGCAGGAATACTTTGTCTTTAACTTTGAGGGAATTGAAGGCCAGGCTGCTTTCCGATTCTCCTGCGCCGGGGACCAGCTTGGAAATGTCTTCCTCGAAGTGGACCCTGAGGGCAAAGAAGGAAAACAACAGGCTGCTCAGAATCAGCAGCGTGTACAGGAAAGCCTTATGGCGGGAAAAAAAGTTGTAGAGTCCTATGAACATTGTTCCAGGAAGGCGTACAGGTCACCGAAACTTTGAATCTGGTTCAGTTCGGTGCCTTTCACTTTGGTTCCGGTAACTCTTTCCACCACGGCCACCAGGTCCAGCAGGCTCAGGCTGTCCAGTTCCAGGGTTTCCTTGATGGAGGCTTCGGGCGTAATGGCCGATGTTTCAATTTCAAATTCTTCCGCAATGGCGGCGTTCAGGGTATCGATATTCATTTCGTTAACGTTTTCAGGGTAGAAATGGCCTGCCGGTAAAGTGCTTGCAGGTCCTGGGTGTTGGTGCGCAGGAAACGGAAATCGGCGAAAGTTTCGCGCGCCATACGGGCATAATACCATTCGAAGATGCACAGGAAGGGAATGGCTACCACGTGAATGAGGCCGTATTGCCATCCCAGAAGGGCTCCGGTGCAGCAGAAGGTGAGGATGGCGGCGAGCGGCATCAGGACCAGCACGTCAATGCCCAGGGTAAAGCTGCCTTCCAGTGCCGGGTCGCCCACTTTCTTGGTGAAATGCCAGGGAATGAACCAGGCGGGGAGGGCGGGCCATGCGGCCAGCACGGCTATGGGAAGGGTAATCAGGAGAATCAGGCACTTGAGGATTTGGGTAAACCAGTCCGGGGGAAAGGCCAGCTGGCGGTCTTCCAGGCCGGAGGCTGCCAGGGCTTCACGGTAGGCTTTCACGCTGGCAAGATCTTGCCCTTCCAGGCAGGCGCACAGGCGTTTTTCGGCCTCCAGTTTTTGCGGCAGCTGCTCCGGATCCAAGCCCTTGCTACGGGCATAGTCGTCGCAGAAGGCACTGCGGCGGGCGAATTCAATATCGTCGTACCGGTCGGCGTCTTTGATGTCCAGCATCAGGGCCGATACCTGGGCACGCACCAGTTTGTTCACTTCGCGTTGTGCTGTGCGGGGTTTGGTTTTGTACAGTTCGTAATAGGGCTGCAGGGAGACGGGCGTGCCGAAGCGGACCAGAATCTGGTTGCGGAAGCCGCCATAGGCCGAATAATGGTTGCATCCGGGCAGGATGAAGATTTCCTTCTGGAAGCCGTCTTTTTCGGCCGCCTGGAAAGCCATCTTGGTATAGCCGTAGGAGAATGGACGCATGTAGCTTACCAGCAAATGGCGTACTTCCGGGAAGATGAGGACGGTGTGACCGTCCAGCAGGCGCTGTTCGGTGAGGGCAAAGGTTTCGTCATTCTTGGAGAGGGATTCCTCGCCCTGGTACATCATCCGGAAGGCTGGCAGGATGCCCACCCAAAGCATGAATTTCTTCAGCAGGGGATGGATGTCGAAGGCATCGGCCCGGGCAATGAAGTGCACCTTGCGGTCGTTCATGGCGAACAGCACGCCCAGGGCGTCGTTCAGGCCGCAGTGATGGTTCATGGCAATGAGCACCGGCGTTCCGTCCGGCGGAATGTTATCTGTATCCAGGCAGTAATAACGGCGGTAGTAAAGGCCATTGACCATGGCCCCGATATAGCTTTTTACGCAGCGGTACAGCAGACTGGTTTTCCTGTTTTCCAATGCTTTAAAATTACAAAATGCAAATATAGTATATTTTTTTAAAAATATTTCTTTTCGGAATCGGCTTGCAGCGATGCCGACAATTGTGTATCTTCGTGGTCATGAAAGAACTGTATGTAAAGCACGTCGCCGCCCTTCTGGGCATTCAGGCATGGCAGGTGGAAAACTGCGCCGAACTGTTTGCCGACGGCTGCACCATTCCCTTTATCAGCCGTTACCGCAAGGAGCGCACAGGCGGGCTCACCGATATAGAGGTGGCCGAAATCAAGCATTGGACAGAGGTTTTTGCCGAGATGGAGAAGCGTAAAGCCTCCATCCTGGGCACCATAGAGGAGTTGGGAAAATTGACGCCGGAGCTCCAGGCGAAAATAGAGAAGTGCGTGAACTCCAGTGAGTTGGAGGATCTTTACCTGCCTTATCGGCCCAAAAGGAAAACGCGGGCTACGGTGGCAGTGGCCAAGGGACTGGAACCTTTGGCCGATATGCTTTGGAACGGGAAAACTGCCCATCCTTCGCAGGCGGCCGAAAAGTATGTGAAAGGGGAGGTGACATCGGTGGATGACGCCCTTGCCGGAGCGCGCGACATCATGGCCGAACGGCTAAGCGAAACGGCTTCCGTGCGGGAAACCCTTCGCGCTATCTACCGGACGCGCCGGGTACAGTCCAAGGTAACCAAGGCGGGAGAAACCACGCCGGAGGCCGCCAAGTATCGCAGTTATTTCTCTTTTTCCCAGCCCGTTGCCACCATTCCTTCCCATAATCTGCTGGCTATGCTGCGCGCCCGCGACGAAGGTTTCCTGCGCGTGGAGATAGATGCCGACGGGGAAAAGTGCGGCAACAAAATGTATTACGACTTTTGCCAGGAGCACGGCTATCCTGCCCGGGAAACGGGCGAACAGATCCGGGAGGCCGTGGACGACGCCTGGAAGCGCCTGCTGGACCCTTCCATTACCGGAGAAGTGCTCCGGGAGGCCAAGGAAAGGGCCGACAGGGAATCCATCCAGGTGTTCGGGGATAACCTCCGGCAGCTGCTGCTGGCCGCTCCGGTGGGGCAGAAAAGGGTGATGGCCATCGACCCGGGCTTCCGTACGGGCTGCAAGGTGGTATGCCTGGACGAGCATGGAAGCCTGCTGCATCACGACGTAATCTTCCCACACCCGCCTGCTGCCAAAAAGATTCAGGCAATAACTACCGTGGCCGATCTGGTAGAACGCTATAATATTGAGGTAATTGCCATCGGCAGTGGCACGGCCGGCCGGGAAACGGAGGATTTCGTCCGTAAGGTGGGGTTGCCGGAGAGTATCCGCATCTTCTCCGTGAGTGAAGACGGCGCCTCGGTGTATTCGGCCTCGGAGGTGGGCCGGGAGGAGTTCCCGGAATACGACGTTACCGTGCGCGGCGCGGTGTCTATCGGCAGGCGTCTCATGGACCCGCTGTCGGAACTGGTAAAAATCGACCCTAAGTCGTTGGGTATCGGCCAGTACCAGCACGACGTGGACCAGAACCTGCTGAAGGAAAAGCTGGACAATACGGTGGAAAGTTGCGTGAACAGCGTGGGCGTAAACCTGAATACCGCCAGCCCCTATCTGCTGCAGTATGTGTCCGGTATCGGCCCGGCACTTTCCCGCGCCATTGTGGATTACCGTACGCAGGAGGGCGGCTTTAACAGTAGGGAACAGCTGAAGCAGGTGCCCCGTCTGGGCGCCAAGGCCTTCCAGCAGTGTGCGGGTTTCCTGCGCATTCACGGCGCCGCCAATCCGCTGGACAATTCGGCCGTTCATCCGGAGGCCTATTCTGTAGTGGACCGCATGGCCCGCGATCTGGGCGTGCCCGTTAAAGAACTGGTGGGCAATGCCGAACTGTGCAAAAAGATTGAGGCTGCCCGTTACGTGGGCGGCGATTTTGGCCTGCCCACGGTGAACGACATTCTCCAGGAGCTGCAGAAACCTGGCCGGGATCCCCGGGAAAGCGCCAGGGAGTTCTCCTTTGCCGATGATATTCACGAGATTGACGACTTGAAGGTGGGCATGGAACTGCCCGGCCTGGTTACCAATATTACGGCGTTTGGGGCTTTTGTGGATATCGGCCTGCACGAAAACGGCCTCATCCATGCTTCCCAGATGGGTGTGAAGGGGATGGCCGTGCCCTCCAAAATACTGAAACTGCACCAACAGGTGAAGGTACAGGTACTTTCGGTAGATTTGGAGCGGAACCGGATTGGACTCCGGCTGCTGAAAGATTAGCTGCGGGGCTTAATACGGCGGAAGCGCAGGCCCAGAACGCCCCAGAACGCTTCCCCGAAGATGCCGCCGCTCATTTTAGAGGTGCCCTTCTGTCTGTTAATAAAGATGATGGGCACTTCCTTTAAGGTGAATCCCAGCTTGTAGGCGGTGTATTTCATTTCTATCTGGAAGCCGTAGCCTTTCATCTTTACGGCGTCCAAATCGATGGTTTCCAGCACTTTCCGGGAGTAGCAAACGAAACCGGCGGTGGTGTCGTACACCTTCATGCCCAGCGTATAACGCACATAAGCCGATGCAAAGTAAGACATGATGATGCGGCCGATGGGCCAGTCCACCACGCTTACGCCGTTGCAGTAGCGGGAGCCTATTACCATGCCGGCGCCTTCCTCCGAACAGGCCTTGTACAGGCGAAGCAGGTCGGCCGGGTTGTGGGAGAAGTCGGCGTCCATCTCGAAGATATAGTCGTAACCTTTCTCCAGCGCCCATTTGAAGCCCATGAGGTAGGCGGTGCCCAGGCCCAGTTTTCCCGCCCGCTGCAAAAGATGCAGGCGTTCGCTCTCCTGAACCTGAAGCTGCTTTACAATATCGGCCGTGCTGTCGGGGGAACCGTCATCAATTACCAGAACATGGAAATTTCCTTCCAGGGCGAACACGGCGGCAATGATGTCGGCGATGTTTTCCTTTTCGTTGTAGGTGGGTATGATGACAAGTTTACGGTCCATAGCGGGTGTTTAGTATGGTCAAAGGTACTAAAAATAATTAAATGCTGCACATGACAGCGGCAATTTTCTCCAGCCAGAGGGCGTCGGTTTCGTCAAAGGTGGCTTTTTGCTCGCTGTCTATGTCCAGCACGCCGGTTACCTGGCCGGCCGCATCGTGCAGGGGCACCACAATCTCCGACTGGGAAAGGCTGCTGCAGGCGATATGCCCGGGGAACTGGTGCACGTCGGGCACGACCAGGGTGCGGTCCTCCTTCCAGGCGCTGCCGCAGACGCCCTTTCCGAAGCCGATACGCATGCAGGCTGCCGGTCCCTGGAAGGGGCCCAGTACCAGCTGGCTGCCATCGGCCCGGTAAAAACCGGTCCAGAAGAAGTGCATCCTTTCCTGGATGAGGGCGGCGGTGTTGGCCATGCGGGCCGTGAGATCCGGCTCGTCGCCCAGGAACAGGCGGATGTCCTGGAACAGCCTCAGATAGCGGAAGGTTTTGAGGGAAAGGTGGCAGTAGCCCTCCGGATTTTTGTCCAGATAGTCCTGGTGACGCTCTTCGGCCGGGTAGAAGTTCCTTAACGGTTCCAGTTCCACCGCCAGCCTGGCGCCGGCTTTCTGCTCCACGCGCGCGTATACCTTTTGAAGAATATCCTTTTCGGCGGGGTTGGTGAAGTAAATGCCGGTGCGGTACCGGGTGCCTTCGTCGTGCCCCTGCCGGTTCAGGCTCAGCGGGTCGATGATGCAGAAAAACAGTTCGGTGAGTTCTTTCAGGCCGATCCGTTCCGGATTATAGGTAACCTTTACCGTTTCGGCAAAACCGGTGGTGTCGGTATATACTTCTTCGTACTTCGGGTTTTCCGTGTGGCCGTTTGCATATCCGCAGAGGGCTTCCTTTACTCCGTCTACCTGAGAAAAGAAATGTTGCGTTCCCCAAAAACAGCCTCCGGCAAAGTAAATCTCTTTCATACGTATCATTATCAATAAGTTCGCAAAGATAGGAAAAAATATTTTAAATATTTATGCAAAATTTTCGTCGAAAAGTTTTGCTAGTTCGAAAAAAGTTTCTATCTTTGCAATCCCGTTCGGAAACGAGCGGGTTTTTCAGCCCCTGAGCCGAAAGGCGGGGCGCCCAAAAAGTTCATTGAAAAGACTGAAAGGAAAGTACAAGCAAGTACCGAGAAATTGTAACA
>CAMJKI010000022.1 GCA_946406355.1 uncultured Bacteroidales bacterium
CTTTACGGACAAGTTGTTGAATTGTAGGCATAAATGTTTGTTAATAAATAAATTATAGTTACAACCCACTTTGTAGGGCTTATGTCCCCGCAAAATGGGCTGCAAAGATAAGAAAAATATTTTAATTAACAAAGTTTTCCACAGGCTAACCCCTTTCAACCAGGCAAAAAGGGTTATTGGAGGCGGACACAGCGAACGGATTCTCCTCTATAACGTTCCGTGTTGTACGCCTATAATGGCTCCTATTTACGCTTTTTGGGCTCAATGTAATGTACGTAACCCACCTGAATGGCCAAATAATCCAATTCCCGGGACAGACTGAACTGAGAAACTTTAGCACTTGTAGGGCCACTTTTTGTCTCTTTGTACTGAGTGGTGTAGTAATAGCTGGCACCCACCAGGGGAACGCTGATGGTAAAGGCGCTGTTGTCCCGGAGTTTCACGCACAGACCACCGGCCAGCTTGAGACCGGCCGAGTAGATATTCGAGGTGCGCATCCGCTCTAAATTGTAAGCGCCCTCGGAGTTGATGGGGCAGGAATAGACAAGGCCGTATTTGCCGTACAGACGCGCCTCACCAAAAATGGCGAAGATTTTACTGCCAAAGAAGGACAGGTATTTGCGCAGAGCCAGGGAAGTGCCCCAGGAATTGGACACCATGTGTCGGCCGGAAATACGTACATTCAGCATCTCGTACAAGTCGTCGGCCGTAAGCGCATCGGCATCTTCGGGGTTACTCTGCGAGTCTATGATGTCGATGATGCCGCTGAAGTTGAACAGTTCTCCCAAGTTGGCCCGCAGGTCCGTGTCCAGCAAGTAGCCGTCATAATCCAGACGGACGCCCAGGGAAAGGTCGTCGGCAATAAAATACGAAAAACTGGGCGTTGCCTCGTACATGGCAAGCTTGCCGTCGCCGATATTCAGGAACGACAGGATGGAATACCCGCTACCGGCGCTGGTACCGCCGGCCGTAAAGCTGCGGTAACCTCCGGTGATGCCAATAGCCCAGTTGCCTTTGGGGATAAACGTGGTCCTTCCTTTTTCCGGATCTGTGAACCGGTCCAGAATACCCTGGGCCATAACTGTCACAGGAAGCAGACATAGCAAAAGACAAAGAATTCTTTTCATTTTAATTTAATGTTATCGTTGACGTTTTAAGACCTTTGGATTTTACCGTAACGGTAACGGGACCTTCGCCCGTGCGGCGGAAAATGGCCGATGCCTTGCCGTGGAAGGCCGGCAGTTCACGGCTGTAGAAGGGAACGTGCGAGGTAGGATCGCCGGCATCGGTGCCCACCAGCACGGCCGGGCCCTTGACGCTGAAGCTTACTACGTTATCGGCATCCGGAACGGGTATGCCGCTACGGTCCAGCACATCGGCGGTAATGAAAGCCAACTCTTCCCCGGCAAAATCTATGGAAGCCGACAGCCTGGCGGCTTTCCCGGCTGTGCTCACCTTCTCCCGGGCCCATTCCCGGCCATTTTTGTAGGCCACCACTTCCAGGGTGCCGGGAGTGTAGATTACCTCGTCCCAACGGATACGATAGCCGTCCTTGGCTTTTCTTCCCAGCGATTTTCCATTCAGGAACAGCTCGGCTTCGTCGCCGGAGGTGTACACGTGCACCGGTGTCACCTGCCCTTCCCGGCCGGGCCAGGTCCAGTGCGGAAGAATGTGGGCTATCGGCTTTTCCGGTGCCCATCGGCTCTGATACAGCCAGAAACGGTCTTTGGGGAAGCCCGCCAGGTCCATGATGCCGAAGTAGCTGCTGCGGCTGGGCAGAGGCATCTCGGAGATGGTCTGGCCCCAGCCGGCCACCAGCTTCTTATAGGCTTCCTTTTCTTCTTCCGTGTGGAAATTGCTTAGCACGGAAGGATCCAGGTTGAAGGGCGTGGGCTCGCCCAGGTAGTCGTAGCCCGTCCACACAAACTCGCCGGCGCATTCCGGCACCTGGTCTTCGTATTCCCATTCATAATCCGGCTTGGAGGCCCACAGCGGGGCGTAAAGGTCGTAGGAACTCACCTGGAAGGGCGCTTCATTCGCCCAACCCTTGCCCTTTTCTTCGGCTACCGGGAACCTGTAATACCCGCGCGTAGAGATGCAGGAGGCCGTTTCGCTGCCGTAGAAGGGCTGCCCGGGGTGGGTGTCCCGGAATTCGGCATACAGATGGGGCTTGTAGTTGAAGCCGTACACGTCCAGGGTGGCGGCATAGGGCTGGCTGGAGGCCCAGGGGTTGTCGTTGCCGGCCGTGGTGGGCCGGGTGGGATCCTCGCGGTGGCAGATGTCGGTGAGCATCTGGGGTATCCACCATTTTTCCTTCATTCCCTGTTCCCCGCATTCGTTGCCGATGCTCCAGGCAATGACGGAAGGGTGGTTGCGGTCCCGGTGAATGAGGGCCACCAGGTCCTTTTCGGCCCATTCGTCAAAGAGGGTGGCATAGCCGTTTTCCTTCTTGGGCCAGGTCCAGGTGTCGGTGAGTTCGTCCAGCACCAGGAAGCCCATTTTGTCGCACAGGTCCAGGAACTCCGGTGCCGGCGGATTGTGGCTGGTGCGGATGGCGTTGCAGCCCATGGCCTTCAGCATGGTGAGGCGGCGCACCCAGGCGTCGTCGTTCCAGGCCGCACCCAGCGCGCCGGCATCGTGATGCAGGCATACGCCCTTCAGGAAGGTTTTCTCCCCGTTAAGGTAAAAGCCGTCCGGGCGCCATTCGGCCGAGCGGATGCCGAAAGGCGTATCATATACGTCTGTTGTGCCGTCTTCGGCCACAACTGTGGTGCGGGCAAGGTACATTTCCCGCTTGTCCAGGGTCCAGAAACTGGGATGCGCCACGCGGATTCGCTGCTTTACTTCTCGCCCGTCGTAAATCTGTCCGGCGCCGCCGCTTTCGGCCACTACCTGGTCTTTATACAGGATGCTGGTAGATATGGTGGCCGTCTGGGGCTTATCCGTCCGTACCGTTACATGCAGGAAAACATCGGCGTAGTTGGCGCCGATATGGGTAGTGATGTACGTGCCCCAGTGGGCCACGGCGGTCCTGGCGCTTTTGGTGAGCCATACGTTGCGATACAGGCCGCCGCCGGGGTACCAGCGGGAGCTTTCCTCCTTGTTGTCCAGCCTGATTTCTATGCTGTTGGCGCCTTCCTTCAGGTAATCGGTGAGGTCAACGGCCCAGGAGGCGTAGCCGTAAGGCCAGCCGCCTGCATCGGCCCCGTTCACATACACCCTGGCATTGGAGAAGGCCCCGTCCACCTCCAGGCGGATATTCTTTTTGAGGTCATCGGCCGATATCTCCAGCGTTTTGCTGTAAGTGGCCTGGCCCCACCAGGGCAGCTTGCCCGTTTCGCCGGGATGCTCCTGGGCGAAGGGCGCCTCCACACCCCAGTCGTGCGGCAGCGTCACCGTGCGGGTAGTGCCGTCTTTGGTGAAGGACCAGTTGTCGTTCCATTTCTCCCGTCCGGCGGGCTGGGCCTGCAGCGCCACAGCGGCAAACAGCGCCCAAAAAAACATGCAGTTCTTTCTCATAATGCACGAATATAGTAAAAAAAAGCGTTATACACAAATCCCCCGTGGAGGCTAACTATTTAATACACAATTTTTTGAAGGGTACCCCTGTGCATCCGGGGAAACACAGGGACTAGTGTTAGTTGATTGAAAAAGAGCTTATTAGCCTCCACTAGACACTTTTTTTACTATCTTTGCGAAAAATAACCGACATGAAACTGATTGCCAAACTTAGCATGGTGGCAGCCCTGGTTTGCGCCGCCGCCTGCGCACAGAACAGCGCTTCGTCTGAACCCTCCGCCCTGGACGTTATCATGAACCGCAAGAGTGTACGCGCCTATACGGAAGAACCCGTTACCCAGGCGCAGGTGGAAACCATCCTGAAGGCCGCCATGGCCGCTCCTACAGGCATGAACATGCAGCCCTGGCGCTTTGTGGTGGTGCGTGACCAGGCCGTAAAGGACGTGCTGGCCGGCCCCCGCGGCGGCATGATTGCCCAGGCCCCTGTAGTGATTGTAGTTTGCGGTGAAACCAGCTTTATGCGCCGTCCCTTCGGCGCACCGGAAGATGCCGAAGCCGTAGAAACGCCCAATGGAAACTGGACGGCCGATTGCGCCGCAGCCACCGAGAATCTGCTGCTGGCAGTGGAAGCGCTGGGGCTTGGCGCCTGCTGGACGGCCTGCTACCCGTACGAAGACCGCATGACACCCACCCGTGAGGTGCTGGGCCTTCCGGACAACGTGAGCCCGTACTGCATTGTGCCGATGGGATACCCCGCCGGCGACGACCAGCCCAAAGACAAGTGGAAGCCGGAAAACATCCACTACGACAAGTGGTAAGCTATTTTCCCAGCTGCAGTTTGATTAGCTCACGCTTGAGTTCCGAGCCGTAGGCGTATTCGCCCACCTCGATAGAATTCAGCAGATAAAGGTCACTGCCCTTGAACAGCGTGCTCAGGGCAGTGGCTTTTATATCGTTTACCTTGTCCATGGATTCCTTGGGCACAATGAGGTGGCAGGGAATCACATAGGCCACGGGATTCATGGCTACGGCATGGGCCACGGCCCGTACGCCCAGCGGATTGTCCACCAGGCTTGCCAGCTCTGAATAGCTGTACAGCCGCAGTTCATCGCCGCTATGGGAAAGGTCGTAAAGGCCCTTCCACACCTTTTTCTGGAAGTCCGAACCAAACAGGCGGAGGTCTTCCCAAGTGAGGAACTGAGCCGCCTCATGCAGCTCTTCCGTAGAGATTTTCCGGGTGCCCACCGAGCCCACAGACTCCGGCGGCAGGGCGGCCACCTCCGCGGCAATGCGTTTGAAATGCCGATAATCGGCCGCAATGGAGGCAACCTTTCCGTCTATTTCAGTTACTATCCAGTCCATAGTATGGGGCGTTTTAGTCGTTGTTGATTTCCGCCACGTCCACTTCCCTTTCCTTTTTGTCGCCGATGAGCCAGCGGGAATACCAGTCGGCCATCTTCCAGAAGAAATACTCGTTCATGTCGCCGAAACCATGGCGCTGACCGGGCAGGAGCACGAATTCAAAGCGCTTGTTGGCCCGGATGAGGGCATTTACCACGCGGATGCTGTTGGCCGGATTCACGTTGTTGTCCTGGTCGCCGTGCACCAGCATCAGGTGCCCCTTGAGGCGGGAGGCCAGTTCCTGGTTGGTATCGATGTGATACACAAAGGTGGTGTCCCCGTTGGCAATCTTTTCCTGGATACCGTGGTGCTGTTCGCTCCACCAGCGGTTGTAGATGCTGTTGTCGTGGTTGCCGGCGCAGGAAACGGCCGCCTTGAAGAAGTCCGGATAGGTGAGGATGGCCGCGGTGGACATAAAGCCGCCGCCGGAATGGCCATGAATGCCGATACGGTCCGGATCGATGTACTGATGGCGGGCCGCCAGCTGCTGGATGGCGTATTTCTGGTCTTCCAGGCCGTAGTCCCGCAGATTTCCGTAACCGTAGTTGTGATACCACTTGGAACGGTTGGGATGGCCGCCGCGATTACCCACGGTAATTACAATCATGCCGATTTGGGCCAGCCGGTCGGTGCGGGTAAAGCCGGAGCTCCAGGAGATATTGTTGGCTTCTACCTGCGGGCCGGGATAGACATAGTCGGCCAGCGGATATACCTTGGTGGAGTCGAAGTCGAAGGGCTTGTACATGGCACCATACAGGTCTGTGATGCCATCGGCCGCCTTTACCATAAAGCGTTCCGGGAACTTGTAGCCGGCGGCCAGGAGCTGGGAGAAGTCGGCCTCTTCCAGCTGGGTGCGCTTGCCGGTAGCCGTGGCAATGAGGCATACGGCCGGCTTGGCATCTACGCGGGAATAATTGGCTACCAGGTATTTGCCGTTGTCGGAGGAGGTGGCCAGCACGTCCATGTCGTCCATGTCCAGCTGCACCATGGGCCCGCCGGAGAGCGACACACGGTAGTTGTGCATCTGGTAGGGATTTTCCCCGGGATTCACACCGCAGGCGCTTACCACAATGTATCCGTTACCCACGCCCAGTACGTCCTCCACGTGGAAGGAACCCTCGGTGAGGTTCTTCTTCAGGGTGCCGTCGGCCCCGTACAGATAGATGTTGGCCCAGCCGTTACGCTCGCTCCACCACAGGAAGTCCCCGTTGGGCAGGAAGCGCGGGTCGCGGGTTTCCACATAGGTGTTCATCCGTTCGGCCACAATGGTTTTGGTGCTGTCGGCGTTGATATCCACCCGGCACAGATCCTGCCGCTTGAGATCCCGGCTCAGGCGCATGAGGTAGAAATGCTCGTCGTCGCCCATCCATCGGCCGCCATAGTAGTCCTTGTAGCGGTCGGCCACCAGGGTGCGGGCTCTTAAAAGATCTCCGTCCTGGTCCTTGAAGGCGTTCCAGGCTATCTGTTTGGCATTGCCGTCCAGGTCGAAGACATACAGGAAACCCTTGGCGCCCGGTTCTCCCGGCAGCTGGTAGTGGTAGGTTTCCAGCTCCGGCCGGGGCTTGGCCAGGGAATTGATAACCCACAGCTCCTTGATGTTGGACATATCCCAGCGGAAGGTGGCAAAGTGCTTGCCGTCGGGCGCCCACATTACTTCCGCCATCTGGCGGGCCGTGGTATCCTTTTCCGTATCGCCGGTGTAGTTGCCGCCGCCCCAGGAGAAGTCCAGGGTGCCGTCTTTGGTGAGGGCCCGCTCCACCAGGGTGCTGTCCTTATCGTCCTTAGCAGCTTTCTTCAGGTTTTCCCGGTCCATCACATACAGGTTGTGATTCTTCAGGTAAATGCCCAGGCTGCCGTCCGGCGACACATTGGCCCAGCGGGGATATTCGGGCTTGTGCTCCTCGGTGTCCCAGGTGAGCTTCTGCGTGTCGATATCGTAATAGAAACGATACTCCACAAACTTGTCGGTATGGTTCCCCAGCGAATCCTTTTTAACGGTCTTGGACTTCATGTCCCACTGGAAACGCTTGTCGTCCTTGAGCTCCAGGCCCTGCAGGGGCAGGTGCTGGGCGTCGTACGGATCCATGGTAATTTCCGTAATCTGCCGGGCCAGCTTGTCCATGTCGAAGATTTCCTTCCTGGTGCCGGTGGCTGCGTCCACTATGTAATAGCGGGTACCTTCGGCCGTGCGCCAGCTGTACCAGAAACGGTCGCTGTCGCGGAACCAGTTGGGGCGGATTTGGGTGGAATACACCATCTGCCCCACCTTTTTGGCCGAAAATCTTTCGGCAAGGTCGTAATTAGCCTTCTGAACCTTCCGGTTCTGGCCAAAAGCGGCCACGCTCAAAAGCACAAGAGCCGCCAATGTCAGTATTCGTTTCATATTATCCAACGGGTATTAGTGTTTTCTTGGCAATGAGGCGGTTGTAGCGGTCCAGGACCTCGTCCACCACGTCTTCCCAGGAGCGGACGATGGAGTGGGAAGCATGGACGCCCACGCGGTGCACCCACGCAGGATCGGCCAGGAGTTTGCGCAGGCAGGCCACAAAGTCATCCAGCCTGTTGTGCACCAGGAAGCCGTTTTCTCCGTCTTTGAGAATGGTGGCGGCTGTGGATTCGTCTATCATCACGGAAGGCGTGTGCAGAGCCGCCGCCTCGCGCACCACCAGCGGTGCATTGTCGTACAGCGAGGGGAAGAGGAAAACATCGGCCGCCGCATAGTAGCGGGTAATGTCTTCCCGTTTGGTGAGCATGCCCGTAAAGCTTACATGGCTGTCCAGGCCCTTTTCGTGCACCAGTTCTTTCATTTCGTCGGCCGCATAGCCGGTGCCCACAAAGAACATCCGGAACTTGAGGTCCTTGATCCGCTCCAGGCCGTCGATGATAAAGCGCACGTTCTTTTGCCAGATGTGCTGGCCCACAAACAGGAATACGAATTCTTCCTGGCCGATGCCCAGGGCTTTCCGGGCGTCGGCAAAGTAGGAGTCCGGATAATCGGCCACCAGGTCGCTGCCGTTTTCCACCACCTCCACGGGCCCCTTAAAGCCGTATTCGCGAATAACTTCCACCACCGATTCCTGCGGCACCCACACCTCGTCGGCCTTCTCGAAGAACTCCATGGTTACCTTGAGCATCTGGTCCACCACAAAGTCGGAGGGGATGATTTTGGCATAATCGTCCCGAAACTTGGAGTGGAAGGTGGCCACCAGGGGGATGTCCTGCTGCTTGGCCACGGTGGCCGCCACCCGGCCCGAGGTGAACGGGGAATGGGCATGCACCAGTTTGAACTTGCGCTTGGAAAGCCGGGTTAAGAAAACCGGATCTATCTGGGCCACGCCGGCCACATAGGGTTTGCGGAAAGGAACGGGAAGCGACATATAGTCCAGCACCTGATAATCCAGCGACTTATAATCTGCCCCGTATACATTGGGGGTAATGACACTAACTCCGCCCACTTTTTTCTGCATCCAGTAGGCGTAATTCTGCACGCACACCGCCACTCCGTCCATTACGGGCGGAAATGCGTCGGAGGACAGCAGGATATTGGAATCTTTAGTCCAGGCCATAGTTTATTGTAAGGTTCTTTCTTCGGCTTTTTTCACCATTTCTTCGTTGGCGGAAATGTATATTTCTACCCGGCGGTTCTGTGTACGGCCGGCTTCGGTGTCGTTATCGGCCACCGGGAAGTTGAAGGAAAGGCCTTCCGCCGTCATGCGCTTTTTGGCAATGCCCTTGGTGCGGAGGTACTTTTCCACGGAATCGGCACGCTGGGCCGATAACTTCTTGTTGGCCTGTTCCGTACCCACGTTGTCCGTATGGCCGCATATGGTGAAATGGGTTTCCGGCATATCGGTCATTTCTTCGGCAAACTTGTCCAGCTGGGTCATGGCCGACGGCTTGAGGGTGGACTTGTTGAAGTCGAACAGGGTGCTGCTGCTGAAGGTAACCCTGATGGCCTTGAGGCCGTTCACATCCGTTACCGTCTCTACCTGGGCGTTTTCCAGGTTGGCCAGTTCGGCGGCCTTCTTTTCCATCTTGTTTCCGATGAGCGCAGCGGAACCGGAGCCCACCGTTGTGCCGATGGCGGCCCCGACGGCAACCCCCCGCCCGTTGCCGCCGGTGATGGAGCCGGAAGACGTCTTGGACGTTCCGCAGGCTACCAGAAGGGCACCGCACACAACGATGGAGAGGAACTTTTTCATGGTATTACTACTGTTTATCGTTCGGTTACAACATATACGGAATCGGCCCTGTCGGTGTACAGGATGCCGTCCAGATGGTCGCATTCGTGCTGGAAGATAACGGCAGTGTAACCGTGCACCGTGTCCTTGCGGGGCTGCAGGCTTTCCCGGTCGATGTAGGAAACCAGAACCGAGGGGTAGCGGGAAACGTACCCGCGAAGACCCGGCAGCGAAAGGCAGCCTTCCCTGCCGCGCACCTTTTCTCCCCACAGGCTGTCCAGCCGTACATTCAGGTAGCACTCGAATGGTTCTCCCTCCTTGTCCAGGCGCTGTACGCAAATAATGCGCCGGCCGATACCTACCTGCGGCGCGGCAATGCCCACGCCGTCCTGCGAAGGATCCTGCACCGTGGTTAGCATCTTGTCAAGCAATACCTGCAGGCGGGCCGAACGAAGCTCCCGGGCCGACAAATCCTTGCTGGGAGCGCGCAGAATGGCACTATCCCCGGGCATGGTGGTAACATACATCACATCCCCGGACCCGTCTATGATTTGCCGCTCGGCCCTGGTGAAATCCTTTTTTCCGGTAAACAGGAAAACAATGCCCAAAGCCAGCGCCACCACAAGGGGCACCAGCAGGCGACTGCTTGTATTGAATGCGTCTCTCATAGCATACAAATATACAAAAAAGCCCGGATACAAACCCGTTTTACCCAGAAAAAACAAAAAAACGCAAAAAAAAATTTGCAGGTTTCCAAAAAAGCCTTACCTTTGCAATCCCGTTCTTTAAAAGACAAAGCAAAATTTGCGGAAATAGCTCAGTTGGTAGAGCACGACCTTGCCAAGGTCGGGGTCGCGAGTTCGAGTCTCGTTTTCCGCTCAAACGAAAAAGACAACCCATGTGGTTGTCTTTTTTCGTTTGCGGAGACTCGAACGTAGCGACCCCTGCCCCCCGAGGGGGCGGCCGCCGGAGGCGGCGGGGGGTAACGTGGATTTCGCGACGGCCGAAGGCCGGCCCGCGTCAGCGGGCTCGAGTCTCGTTTTCCGCTCCAAGAGGGTAACTCCAAAAGTTGCCCTCTTTTTTTTGCGTCAATCATTCCGGTTTTCAACGGGAAAGGCCATGACAAACCTGCATCCCCGGTGATAGTCGGGATCCAGCTCAAGGCTGCCGCCAAGCAGGATTACGTGACGTTTTGTCAGCGAAAGTCCTACACCCAGGCCTTCTGAAAGGCTGTCAGATTTGTAGAAGGGGGTGAAAATATGTTTTTGATAGGCGGGGGAAATCCCGGCCCCGGTATCTTCAAAGATATACTGGACCGTGCCCCGGCCGGCCTTCACGCGAAGGAAGATGTTTTTGCCGTCAGAGTATTTGGCCGAATTATACAGGATCTCGCGGATGCTCCGCATGAGGTAAAGACGGTCGGTAACGATGGTGAAAGAATCGTCAAGGGAAGTTTCCAGTTTAACGGAAACGCCGGGGAAATAGCGTTTGGTGTACCCGACACATTCCCTGGCCACCTCGTTGCAGGAGACATTGTCATAACTGAGACTCACCATCTCATCATGGTATCCACGGTCTGAACTGTCATACAGCATGAGGGACATCCGGCACAGGATCATCGTGTGGTAGTCGATCACATGCAGGAGTGACTGCTTTTCTTCGGCGGACATGCTCTCGCCGGTTTCCCGCAGAAGCTGGGAAAAGCCGATGATCAGATTCAGAGGAGTTCTGATCTGGTGAGTCATATTTGAGATGAACTCACCCTGGCGGCTAATTGCCTCCTCCAGGGCGGAATTGGCTTTCTGAAGCTCCTCGTTGCGCCTTGCCGACGAATCGATGGCGGAATTAAGCGTCCGGATGTGACTGTTGAGCGTCTCCTGCATGTGGGCAAAGCTGTTCTGCAGATTGCTCACGACGCTGTCTTCATTGCTGCGCTCAATCACGGTAGAGTAGTCGCCATCGGCAATCCGCCGTGTCTGCTCTTCCAGCAGTTTCACAGGGGCGAAGGCCCGGACCACGGTTTCCCGGCAAATGACAAAAATAACGAGCAGGCCCACCGCAATGACAATCAGGATGATTATACTAAGGCGCCGGTATCCGTGCAAGATGTCGCTTTCGGGGCTGATGAGCGCGGCGCTCCAGTTTGTCCCGGGAACAGGCCGGTAGCAAATCAGGCATTTAACGCCTCCTACATCGGCGTGCACCCTTCCGCGGTGTCCCGCAGTCATTTCGTATCCCAGGGCTAGTTTATCGGGGTAGTAGCGGCCGTTCGTGAGGTCGAAGATGGTATTTCTGACAATCTTCGAGGTGTCCGGGTGCGCATAGAAACGGCCGTCCTGTCCCAGTATTATGAGATACGAATTCGGATACGGTTTGATGGAAGAAACGGCCTTTGAAAAATCCATCAGGGACATGTCTGCGGAGATAACCCCGACAAGCCGCTCCTCCCGGTCATACAGCGGGCGGCAGTAGGAGGCGATTATGGAATCGGCAGAAAGCGAGCGCGCCTGGTCATCGGTAAAATGATCCACCCACACAGCGTGTCCCGAAGCGGAAGCCTTGTTGTACCGCTCACGGTTGAAGCATTCGTTTCCGTCTTCCAGGGTGGTTTTGACAACATCCCCCTTACGGACCGTCCTGGCGGAATAAAAGCGGCCCTGTTCCGGAAACAGGTCCGGCCGGGCAGAAATGGAGCATCCCGAGACAAAACTGCTCCTTTGGAGGACGCTCCTGGAGTACGCCGCCAGGGAGTCGGGACAGAAATCGTCTTCTATCATACAGGCGGTTACGTCGGTGACAGTTTCCACCGCATTCATATAGCGCTCGGCCCGGGCGACGGCCGTGCCCAGGGTCTCCGAAGCGTTGTCCATGGCCGTGTTGTGGAAATGAGTTCGGGACAATACCATGAAAACACCATTAACCAGCACAAAAACGACGACAGCGACCAAGAACATATTGAGGCTGATCTTCGTCGGGAGCGAGCGTTGGATATATTTTGTCAGTTTACCCATGGCCGTCCCAACTTTTCAGGTTCAACAAGTCGTTCAGGATTTCCGTCACCCGGCGGCCGTTCCTTTCAATCTTGTCAAGCGCCTTCCCGGACCGCTCATCGCTCATGTCTGCACCGAGTTCACAGAGGCTATCCACGCTGTCTTGGATTTCCGCCGTCACATCCACCATCTGATGGGTCATTTTGCCGAAAAAATCGGCCTTGTGCTTCTTGATTTCCTTCGTTTTCGCGTATGTCTGGACCAGTGCATCCTGGTACGCGATTTCTTTCTCCGAGAGATTCTGCAGCTGCTCCATATGGTCTGCAACGGCTTGCAGCATTTTGTTATACAGGGTTTGAAGCCGCCCGACTTCGTCTGTGCGTGATGTCTCAAACCCCGGCAGCCTGTAATTGCCCTTTGAGATGATTTGCGTCACGCGCATCAGTCTCCTAAGCGGACGCAGGCTCATATGTGCGATTATGGCGGCCCCCACAACAAGAAGCAGCAGGCTGACAACAATCATGAGGATAGACAGACGATATCCCGGATCGAATTCGGTATATAATTCCTTCTCCGGATAAAAAACGGCGATGCTCCACCCGAGGTTTCCCACCTGCCGACCGGGATAGGCCGACTGTTGGAAGGGCTTATAAGCCATGAGGTAACGTGTGGAATCCAGCGTAAATGCCCGTCTCCCGGATTTTCCCTCGATCATTTCCTGAAGCGCCTCCATGACAGACGGATTCTCGGCATCCCGCAGTTGGGCCAGGCCGCTGATGTGCAGGAGCCGCGTGCTGTCGGGATGGACGATGTAAGAGCCTTCCCTATCCAGGAGGGTAATGTAAGAATGTGTGGATGTCTTGTAATTCTGGGCAATCTGTGTGAGGACACTCAAAGACATGTCAACACCCATAACGCCGACAGACACCCCATCCTTGACAATGGGAATGTCATAAGAAAGGAGAGGTTCTTCTTCCGTTTCCTCATTTCTGAGCGGACCCACCCATGAGGGAACCCCCTCCCGAATGGGTTTCGTGTACCATGTCTGCACCGTGAACGACAGGGCGGTGAAGGTCTCGGATGAAAGCAGTGGCCGGGAGCGGCTATTGGCAGAGGAGATGTCTCCACCGGCCCTGTGGATATAGGCCATGAAAGGCTTGCCATTCAATGTGTAATGCTCAGGATTCAAGGCGATGGCGCAACCGCTGATGGACGGGTTCACCTCCAGCGCTTTCAGACACAGCTTGTTCAGCTCCTGCGGATGGTCCAGATAGTTCGGAATATCCTTCTGGAGTATTGCAGCGGTCTGTTCCACACCCAGGAACGTGTTGTCTATCCTGTAAGCGATGCCGTCAAGGGCCTGGTCTACCTGCCGTCCCACTTCCTCCCTCATAATCAGCCGCGTCCCAATAACCATTGCAAGGACTGTAGATATCAGGAGCAGGGATATCGCAAAGACTGTCTGCAGGATTATTCTGGCAGATAAAGTCCTGGGTATGAAGTCGCGCGGTTTGGGCATTGAAGTCCCAAGAGGTGGTTACGCGTCAAAGATACGAAAAAAAGGAGATTCCCAAAAAAACTATTTCCTATAACTGCTTGTATTCGAAGGGGCCACTACACGTAAGAGTGCATACCGCCCAGCAGGAGGTTCACGCCGAAGTAGGTGATGAGCACGCAGAGGAAGGCGATGATGGTGAACCAGTGGAAGAAGGCAGGGTTCCGGAGTGGAAGCCCAACTTCAAACCCGGCGATGGTGGCGGTTTCGGCCGCGGTCCCAGACCTGAAGGAGGGAATGGCGACAGACCTATGGGTGGCGTTTTTGTTTTTTGCTCCTAAGCTTCCTCCTTGGGGAAGGCGAAGACGAAGCGGGCGCCGTTTGTGTACTGCGTGTCCAGCCACACTTTGCCGTCCAGGCTCTGGGCTATCATCCGGCAGATGCTGAGGCCCAGGCCGGCACCTTGCTTGCTGCTGTCCAGTTTTACAAAGCGGTCGAAGATGCTTTCGCTTTTATCGGCCGGCACACCGGGGCCGGTATCGGCCACATAGAAGGTGATATAGCCAGGGTTTTCCACCAGGGAGCTGCCGAAAATGATTTCTCCGCTTGTGGTGTGCTTGCAGGCGTTGGTTAAGAAATTGATCATAATTTGCTGCACGCGCAGGCCGTCCGTTATGTAGCGCGCGTCTTCGTCCAGACCGGGCTGGCGGACCAGCACCACACCGGGCGGAATGCGGCCTTCAATGGCCTTGATGGCCTGCCGGGCCATTTCGTTCAGGTTGGTGGGAGCCTTCTGCACGGTGTATTGGCCATGTTCCATATCGGCAATGCCCAGCATATCGTTCACCATTACGGTGAGCAGTTGGGAATTGTTCATGATGTAGCTGAGGTATTCCTCCCTTTCCTGTTCTGTCACGGCACCTTCCGGCAGGCACATCAGCTGGGAGAAGCCGATGATGGAGTTGAGCGGGGTGCGAATCTCGTGGCTCATGTTCTGGATGAAAGCCGACTTGATGTTGCTGGCCCGTTCGGCCATGTTGCGGGCCTTCTTCATGGCGCGCATGCTGTGGCTCATGGTGAACAACACCACTATGCCCAGGACAATAAAAAAGATTAATGAGAACCACAGAATCTGCCGCCCGTACTGCTGCCACAGCGTACGCGGCCTGTACCACACCTCGGCATCGGCCGGAATAAGGGACGTATCCAGGCCGAAGTAGGCCAGCGTGTGATAATTGAGCGTGGGCGCACTGGCTTCCATGTAGGCAAAAGGCATCAGCGCGGGCTGATAACCACTGTCCAGTATATCCAGGATACGCTGCCTTACCGTTCTTTCATATTCCGCCTGGGAATAGCTGTAAAAACCTGCAACCCCCGGATGCTTTTCCAAATCCGTGGCAAACATGGTGTACAGGGGTGTGATGCGCTCCAGAAGCGACAGCGTGCTATGGCGCGTAGAGACATTCTTCAGATAGTCTTGCCGAACCAGCCAGGAGCCGAAGAAAACGGCAGTTTTTGGACCTTTTTCTTTCTCCAAAAGGGAAATGAGCTGGTCTGTGCTGGTATCGGTAGAATAGATGGCCTGATAGCTAAGGTTGGGGTACTTTTCCTGCACGTACTGCTCCAGGCGCCATTGCCGCTCCTTGCACAGATAGTTCTCTCCTGCTATAAAGAACAGTTTTTCCAGCTCCGGCTGCACCGTACAAATCAAATCCACCGTACGCCGGACCCGCGCCGGAGAATTGACCAGCGTCAGGTTATACCCCTTTTCTTTAAGGTCCGAGAGGGGATACCGGTTGGCATTAGGGTCGCCCGGACCGTGCAGGGTGTATTCTATGTCGCAGTAATAGTCCTGTTCCCCCAGCAGGAGCATGGGGACGCCCTTCCACCTTTTCTCTACATCCAGGGCAAAGTTGAAGCAACTGCCGCCCAGCAGGATTACCAGCCTGGGCTGAACCGCATGCAGGGCCAGTACGCTGTCCCGCGCCTGCTCCAACGCCTGCACAGAAGGATGGGAAAGCAGCTGGAAATATACCAGGGAAATGGAAAAATCGGGACGCTCCTGCTGCAAGTCCCAAACGGGCCGCAGCATGTGCTGTGCCCATTCGCTGGATTCCGTGTGGGAAGACAGGATTAAGATATCCAGGGGCTTTTCCTGGGCCGCCAGTACCAGCGGAAAGAGCAGCAGGAAGAATAAGGACAGTCGGCGTAACATAACTATGTGGTATTGTCACAAATATAGCTAATATTTGCCGAAAACAAAAAAGCGCCCCTGCGCCCTACAGCGGCAGACCGTAGCTGTTCTTGATTTCGTTCATCACAAAGGAGCTCTGCACCGACCCCAGGCTTTCGATGGTACCCAGGGTGTTGATGAGGAAATTGTTGTAGTACAGCATGTCCGGGGCATAAATCTTTAGCAGATAGTCGAAGTCGCCGGAGATGTTGTAGCATTCGGCCACTTCCGGAATGTCCTTTACCCTGTCGACAAAGTCGTTGGCTATCTCTTTTCCCATCCGGCGCAGGCGCACGCTGCAAAAGACCAGGAAGCCTCTTCCCAGTTTGGCGGCGTCCAGCACGGCCGTGTATCGGCGTATGTATCCCTCCTTTTCCAGCCGGTGCAGGCGTTCGAAAACGGGCGTGGGCGAAAGATGGACCTTCAGGGCCAGGTCCTTGACGGTGATGCGGGCGTTCTCCTGGAGCGCGCGCAGCATCTGGATGTCGGTTTTGTCTAGCGTTTCGGTCATAGTGGATTCTTCTGCAAAAGGGAGTTTGCCGATATAAAAATGAGCAACTCCTCTGTTACCTTGCGCAAATATAGAGGAAAATACCAAATTTTACAAGTTCCTTGTTTTAAAAATCCACTCGCCATAACTTTGCAAGCAGAAAATAACAAATAAACGACAATATTATGGCAACGCAGAAACTCCACTTTGAAACCCTTCAGCTCCATGTGGGTCAGGAGCACGCCGATCCCGCTTCAGACGCACGCGCGGTTCCTATTTACCAGACATCGTCTTACGTTTTCCATAACAGCGAGCACGCCGCCGCCCGTTTCGGTCTGGCCGATCCCGGCAACATCTACAGCCGCCTCACCAACACCACCCAGGATATCCTGGAACAGCGCATTGCTGCGCTGGAAGGCGGTGTAGGCGCCCTGGCCGTGGCTTCCGGCGCCGCAGCCATCACCTATTCCATCCTTAACATTACCCGCGCGGGAGACCACGTGGTGGCGGCCAAGACCATCTACGGCGGCACCTACGACCTGCTGCAGCACACGCTGGTTCCCTACGGCATCTCCACCACCTTCGTAGATCCGTCCCAACTGTCCAACTTCGAGAAGGCCATCCGCCCGGAAACCAAGCTCCTGTTCATCGAAACCTTCGGCAACCCCAACGGCAACGTCATCGACATAGAGAAAGTGGCCGAAATTGCCCATCGGCACCGGATTCCCCTGATTGTGGACAACACCTTCGCCACGCCGTTCCTGCTCAGGCCCATCGAGCACGGGGCCGATATCGTAGTACATTCGGCCACCAAGTTCATCGGCGGACACGGCACCACCATCGGCGGCGTAATTGTGGATTCCGGCAAATTCGACTGGAAGGCCTCCGGCAAATTCCCGCAGTTCACCCAGCCGGAGAACAGCTATCACGGCATTGTCTTCGCCGATGCGGTAGGCCCCGCCGCCTATATTATCCGCGCCCGCGCCATCCTGCTGCGCGACACCGGCGCCACGCTTTCCCCGGTGAGCTGTTTCATCTTCCTGCAGGGACTGGAAACCCTCTCACTGCGCGTGGAAAGGCATGTTTCCAACGCCCTCAAGATAGTGGATTTCCTCTCCAGGCACCCCAAGGTGGCCAAGGTAAACCACCCTTCCCTGCCGTCCCATCCCGACCACGGAACCTATCAGCGCTACTTCCCCAACGGCGGCGGTTCCATCTTCACCTTTGAGATCAAAGGCGGCAAGGACGAGGCCTTCCGCTTCATAGATTCGCTGGAAATCTTCTCCCTCCTGGCCAATGTGGCCGATGTAAAGTCGCTGGTCATCCACCCGGCCACCACCACGCACTCCCAGCTGACGGAAGCCGAGCTCACCGACCAGGGCATCTACCAGAGCACCATCCGCCTGTCCATCGGCACCGAGCACGTGGACGACCTGATTGCCGACCTGTCGCAGGCTTTCGATAAAATCTCCTAAAGTTCGAGTTTCTATAAAAACGGACAGGAGGGGCCCTCACGGGCGCCTCCTGTCTTTGAATGCTATGATTCTATATATTAACCAACCCTAAAGGTTCTTGGGAACGATGATCTGATGGCCAAGCACCAGCTTGTCGCCAGAATCATCCACGGTCCAGTACTGCGGCTTGCGCGGACCGTTGCCCTCCACGTGGTGCACCACATAGCGCAGTTCACCCTCGAAGGTGCGGAACAGCATGCCGTGGCCGGAGTTGTTGGCCAGGAACGGCTCCGGTTCCTGCACCCACGGGCCGGCGATGGTGCCGGACTCGGAGTAGCAGACTTCCTGGAGATAACGCTCCTTGCCCCAAGTGGACCAGAGCATACCCAGCTTTCCGGTCTGCGTGCGGAACATCTGAGGGCCATCAGTTACCCAACCGGGCATCTTGAGGCCGAAGGTGGCTTCGCCAAGACCGTTCATTTCGCCGCAGGACGGAGCCTCGGAGGCACGGAACATGGTTACAGGCCATTCGGAGATGGTTTCGGTGAGGTCCTTGGAAAGCTCGATATAGTCCATGGTACCGTCAATGAGCTGCGTCCACTCGTGAACGAAGATCATATAGATGTGACCATCCTCTTCGTACAGAGTTCCGTCGATGCAGTCCCACTCGTGAGGCTGATAGTCGTAACCGGGGGTAACGGAGAAGGGCACGAACGGGCCTTCGGGATTATCGGCACGGAGCAGATAAGTCTGGTTGTGGGGCACATTGTAGCGGCGGGGAACCTGCTGAATGAGGTCGGAATGGTCGCTCCAGGTGCCGGCATAGTAGTAGTAATCGCCGATTTTGTGGATTTCGGCGGCGGCGGCGAAGCCAGCCTTCTCGCACCAGGTTCCGCTCAGATCAATCACATTGTAGGGGCCTTCCCACATTACCAGGTCCTTACTGCGGTACTGACGTCCGCCGGAGGAGGTGAGGTAGTAGGTCTTAGTGACCGGATCCGGATAAATGAACGGATCGCTCATGGAAAGGTCGTTGAAGTGGACGGTGCGGATGCGGTTCTGCTCTTCACGCATGCGGCGCATACGCTCGGCCATTCCGGTGGTATCGCGGGGAGCGCTGGAGATCATACCGCCGAAATTCTTCTGACCGGGATCTGCAGGCGGGGCCTGCTCGCCGGGTTCAATCTTCACCGGAGCCGGTTCCACCGGCTGGTTGGTGCCGCCATTGCAGCAGGACGCCAGAAGCGCAGCAGCAAGGGAGCAAGCGAGGATAGTTCTGATTTTCATTTATTTAAAACTTTGGTTTGTGCAAATATACAGGAATTATCCGAGATTACCAGCCGGTGTTCTGATCCAGGTTAGGATTGGCCGAAGTCTGCTCGAGGGGGAACGGGAGGAGGTTGTACTTGTCCTGCCAGCCCTTGCCGGGGCCTTCGGTGACTTCCACATCCCATTCGGTGGTGCCGGGCTTATAGCCATGGAACGTGTAGCGCTTCTTGCCCTTGTCCTTAAGGACGGTAGGGGCGTCACCCCAGCGGACCAGGTCGAAGTAGCGTTCCTGCTCATAGAAGAGTTCGGCGCGACGCTCGTCCTTGATATCCTGATAGGTCATGGAGCTGAGCTCGGGGATCTGGGCGCGGCGGCGGACCTCATTCAGGGCTGCCAGGCCGGAACCGTCGGCATCGTTGTCCACCAGGAATTTAGCTTCGGCATAGAGGAGCAGTACTTCTGCATAACGGAGCATGGCAGCGTTGGTGCGAGAATACTTCCAGAAGCCGGAAATCTGATAAAGATCGTCCAGGAATGCAATGCCGCGATAGGTAAAGTAACCTTCGTTGTGGCAGATGAAACGTCCTTCCTTCAGGCCCGGGACGCCGTCGGCAGCCTGGGTACCCATCTCCAGCACTTGCTCGTAGGTGTGGATGGTGGACTTGAAACGCGGCTTCTCCACGCCACCTTCGTGCTCGGTCAGGAAACGGCCGAAGTCACCGGAAACGGCATTCCAGCCCCAGCCGATATATATGCCTTTCGGCTGTACAAGGGCATCCGGCCAGCCGGTCCACATGTGGCGGAGGTCATTCTGAGGGTTACCGGGGAAGCCGTCATCATCGGCGGAGTTGTGCTCGAAGAGGTACTCCTCGCAGAAGTCGCCGGCTACGCGCTCCAGGACGAACATATCGGACACCAGGCCGTAGAGACCGGAATCGATGACGGTCTTGAGATCCTTCACGGCATCGGCCAGTATCTCTTTATTATTGAACTTCTGGCCGTACCAGAGACCCACCTTGCCGCGGAAAGCGAGGGCTGCATGCTTGGAGATGCGGGCGCCGAAGGCTTTCTGCTGACCCTTGCCGCTGATGGCGGGCAGCTTGTCGGCCGCATCCTTCATCTGCTCAAGAATCCATTTGATAGATGTCTCGGTAGGGGTGTTTTTCTGATAGTATTCTTCCTGGGAAAGCAGGTGATCCGGCAGCGGCGGGGTACCCCACCAGCGCACGGCGTCGAACATGGCCAAGGCACGGAGGAAGTTGGCTTCGGCCTTTACACGGTTAATACGTTCATCGGTAGTTTCCGGAATCTTTTCCAGAATCAGGTTGCAGTGGTAGATAACGCTGTATACACCCTTGTACATGATCTTCGGGGCAGTATCGGCAGAGGAGACATTGTAGTTGCCCGCCTCCTGGAACTGGTACGTAGCGTCGGCGAAGGAGCCGCCACCCGGGAAATGGTCATCGTCCAGGCTGTTCAGGAAGAGCATCTTCTCGATGCCGTTCACGCAGGTAACGTCACGACCGCCCCAGTACAGCTTGTAAGCACTGGCAATCAGGGCTTCCGCATCATCGGCGGTAGCGTTGGTGTAGAAATCCTCAGTGGACAGAACGCTCTTCTGAGGGATATCGAGATTCTTCTGGCAGGAGCCGGCCACCAGGGCGAGCGCTGCAATTGAAAGGGCTAAATATATTCTTTTCATACGGATGCAGTATTAGAACGAAACATTAACGCCAAAGACCAGTTTCCTGGAGATAGGATAAGCGCCGTAGTCGATACCCAGACCGGAAGCGGAGGAACCGGCATAGCTCGTCTCGGGATCCAGACCCGGATATTTCGTGAAAGTGAACCAGTCATCCAGGGAAACATAGGCGCGGAGGTTGCTCATGCCGATGTGCTTGATGAGCTTCTTCGGCAGGTTGTAACCCAGCTGGATCTGCTTGATCTTGAAGAAGGAAGCGTCATAGACGCGCATGTTGGAAGTGCGATAGTACTGGTCGTTGGCATCCGGCTTGGGATACTTGTATCCGGTGGAGGAAGCGTTCTTCCAGGCATCCGTGTAGAATATTCTGAGCGTATTCTGCTGCAGAGCATCGGCACGGGTAACAGCGTAGAGCATTTCGGCGCCCTGGGAACCGGCGCCCAGCACCAGGAAGTCGAAGCCCTTCCAGGCCAGGTTGAGCGTAATACCGTAGGTGAAATCGGGAATGCCGCTGCCCACGAATGCGCGGTCGTCCGGGGTGATTGCGCCGTCCGGCTTGCCGTCCGGGCCACTGATGTCCTTATAAACAGCTGCGCCGGTGGTAGGATCGATATGATCTACGATGAAGGTGCGCAGGTACCACAGCGGGTAGCCTTCCTCGAAGTAAGTCACATCATAGGAGCTCCAGATCTTCTGGCCGGGGACAGGTTCCTTGGAAGTACCCTTGACGACTTTGTTGTGAACCGTAGAGAGGTTGCCGCTGATGCCATAGGAGAAATCGCCGATGGTGTCTTTCCAACCCAGTTCGAATTCCGTACCGTGGTTATTCACCAGGCCGGCGTTCACATATACATATTCAGCACCGGTATTACCGGGAGCGGTAGTGCGGGTGAGCAGGTCGTGCGTGTTCTTGGTGTACCAGTCTACGGAGAAGGTGAGGCGCTCGTTGAGCATGCGCAGATCGAGACCCACATCCACCTGATGGGAAGTCTCCCACTTGATGCTCGGGTTCGGCAGAACCTTGGAAGGACGTACGCCCACCAGGAATGTGCCGTTCAGGTTATTGCCGTAATCGGAAGAACTCTCCAGGGAAGAAGCGTACTGGTACTGACCCAGGGCGTTCACATTACCGTTGATACCCCAGGAAGCACGAAGCTTGAGGAAGGAGAGTTTCAGCGCAGACTTAATGCCCTGCATGAAGGGTTCGTTGCTGATGGTCCAACCGGCGGAAACGGACGGGAAGTAACCCCAGCGATGATTCTTGTCCAGCTTGGAGCTGTCGTAGGCATCGGCGCGGAAATTAGCCTGGAAGAAATACCTGTTGGCGAAGGAATAGCCGATACGGCCGAAGTAGGACATATTGGCACGGACCTCGGGCTGTCCGCCGATAGACATCTGCGCAGTGTTCACTGCATTGTCCAGATAGCGGAAGTTGGGAGATTCACTGGAGAGCGCATTGGCACTGCCACGGAGGTTGTCCGTGTTGGTCTGCTGATAAGACATACCGGCCATTGCGGAGATTTCGTGCTTGCCGAAAGCCTTGGTGTAGTTGGCAAAGTTTTCCCACTGATAGTAGATGCGGTCGTTGGTGGATCCGCTGATGGACATCGCCTGGTTGGATTTCGCGCTGATGTATACCTCGTGGTTATAGGTGTTGGTGTGGCTGTAACCGCCCTGGAAGCCGAAGCGGGAGGTGAGAACGAGACCCTTGATGGGGGTGATGTTCACATAGCCGACACCGCGTACGCGGAAGCTCTGCGTTTCGGAGTCGGAACGGTCCAGCTTGGCCTGCGGGTTCCACGCATAGCTCTGGTCGCTGAAAGGAGATACACCGTAGACATTGCCGTTTGCATCCATGGGGACCTTCTGGCCGGCATCAATATTACCTTGTACGCGCGCGGGCACGCTGCCGGGTGCATAAATGTACGGAGTAATCGGGTCCATCGTGAAGATGGAAGCAAGCACCGAGTCGGTAGTGGTGGAGCTTTCGGTGACGGCCCGGCGGAGGCTGCGGTCGATGGTGAGATTGACACCTGCGGTGAGCCAGTCGTTAACCTTGTATTCGGCATTCACCTGGCCGACAAAACGCTTGAAAACATCCTTGTCGCCCTTGATGATACCGTTGTTGTCGGTATAGGCCAGGGAGGTATAGAACTTGGCGCGGTCGTTACCGCCTTCTACGCCGATGGTATGGCGCTGCTGGTGACCGGTTTCAAGCATGTAGTCCGACCACTTGGTGTCGGTCTTGCCGTCATAGTCGAAGTCGGCCTGCGTTGCAGCTCCGGAAAGCAGCATGTAGTCCATATATTCCTGAGCGTTCAACAGCTCGGGCATACGGGCCAGAGACTGGAAAGTCTGCTGGAAATTATAGAATACGCGGCCTTTGCCCTTCTGGCCGGACTTGGTGGTGACCAGCACAACGCCGTTACCGGCCTCCACGCCGTAGATGGCGGCGGAGGCGGCATCCTTCAGGATTTCGATGGAAGCGATGGTTTCCGGATCCAGGTAGCTGATGTCATTCACCTTAAGACCATCCACAATCATCAGGGGAGAGGTCTTGGAGTTGGAGGAGTAACCACGGATCTGAATAGAAGACGAGGAACCGGGAGCACCGGAGGAATTGATAATCTGAACGCCGGCGGCCTTACCCTGGAGGGCCTGGGCTACATCGGTGGTGGTGCGGTTCTCCAAATCGGTTTCCTTCACCGATGCAATAGCACCGGTAACGTCGCTCTTCTTCTGCACACCATAACCAATGACAACCGTCTCCTGGAGGAATTCTGCATCCTCGGACAAGACTACATCAATTACGGACTTGCCGGCTACGGCCACCGTCTGGGTGGTATAACCTACGCAAGAGAAAATGAGAGAAGAGTTAGACGGGACGCTGATTGAATAGTTTCCGTCCAGGTCGGTTTGCGTGCCAACAGTCTGATTACTGCTGAGCATTACAGTGGCGCCGATGACAGGCTGGCCACCGGTGTCGGAGACTTTTCCCTTGACCGTAACATTCTGTGCGAATACATTCGTCACAGAGAGCGTCAACAGTCCTGCTAGGAAAAGGCAGCGAATTGAATTGAATACCTTCATAAAATTTAAGATTATTAGGAGTGTTGATTAGAAAATTTTATTGTGGTCGTTGTGATTTTTTGCAAAAATATTGAACTTTGCAGACGGAAAAGTGGACAAACTAATATATATGGTGGACAACATTCTCAGACGGGTGGATTTTCTGCTGGCAGTTTTTTTCTGCCTTTTTCTGCGTCCGGAAACGCTTCAGGCTCAAACAGATGTGGAAGACTACATGGTTATCAACCGGCTTACCAGAGAGAACGGACTGCCGGACCAGGACATCAACGGTATCTGTTTCGACAGCCGGGGATTCGCCTGGATAAGCACTTTCGGCGGAGGTCTGGTGCGCTACGACGGAGATTCTTTCCTCCGCTTTTCGGCAAAAACGAACCCGGAATTTGCCAGCGATTTTGTGAACCAGTGCAGCGAAGACGGATACGGAAGATTATGGGTACCTTGCGCAGGAGTTCTCAATATCCTGGACTTGAAGACTCTTGAACTTATCGATGAATTGCCCGGAATGTCCCGGGCGTGGCGCCATTCCCATTCTCCGGTAAACGTTACCAGGGACGCTAAAGGATGCATGTGGTTCACTTCCGACGACAATCTGTACAGGGTGGCCTTCGCCGATGACGGAAAAAGGGTCATCGTGGATTCGCTGCAATGCCATGTATCCAACTTCAACCTCATGCCCAATGTCTGCGATGTAGACGATGACGGATCGGCATGGGTAGCACTCAAAGGGCATATCTATAAGGTAAGGCATATAGAGGATAAAGGGCTTCGTATGTCCGAGATACTGCCTGGTATCAATATAGGAGAAGACAACAAGGCCACGGCGTTTTTACGCTCCGGAAATGATGTGTGGATAGGAACGCTAGCGGGCCTGTACCGGGTGAACATTGCCACAGGCGGCTATGTGTGCTATCGGCATTCCGACGCCGACCGCCACTCCATTCCGAATGACGAAATCACAGGCCTGTGCATCTCACCCGAGGGCGATATGGTGGTGGGAACCCTGGGAGGCGTGTGCATTTACGATGCCGCCGACCAGACGTTTGAAATTTACAGATCCCGTCCCAACGAGTACGGGAATACGCTCCTCCCCGGAGAAATGGTAAGGTGCATTGCCTCCTGGGACAGGCAAATTTGGGTGGGACTGGAGGCGGAAGGACTTGCCGTCATCCAGAGAAAACCGCTCCAGATAATCAATCTTCCGCATATAGAGAGCACATCCACTGTCATCCCCTCCACGCCCATCCGGGCCATGTTTATCGACAGCCAGGACGTCCTGTGGCTGGCAGCTACCGAATATGGCCTGTGCCGGCAGATTGAAGGCCTGTCGTTCCGGAACTACAACTCCAGCAACTCCATGCTGGCCGATAATACCATAACGGCATTCTGCGAGGATAGCCACGGCCGGATATGGACCGGTTCTGTGAACGGGCGCCTGAATTATCTCAACCTGTCAGGCCCTGTAAACATCCGCGTTCCGGACGGGAGCACGTCGGAAACGGCGCGCCGCATCGACGTTATTCTGGGACTGGTTTATGACAGCATCAACGACTATATCTGGATTTCGGCACACAACGGGCTGTATTTCTACGATTTGAAGCATTCCACCTACAACAGCTACCCCATAAAGACCTCTTCCTGCTTTGGGGCGTGCATTGCTTCGGACCAGCTTTGGGTGAGCGGCATAGAAGGCCTTAACCGAATAGACCTGAGAACCCTCAACTCCAGGATTATCGCCGATTTCCCCAGCTGCCTTTCGCTTGTAATGGATGGAGAAGACACCCTATGGGCCGGCACCTATGGAAGAGGGCTGTACAGGGTGGACAAATGCCTGTCGGAAAAGCCGGAAATAACGGTTTATTCGGAAAAAGACGGACTGGCCGACGACCAGATCCATGGCCTGCTGGTGGACGGCATTAATCTGTGGATTACTACCGAAAACGGCTTATCCCACCTGGATACACAAGTGGGAGAAATTACCAGTTACGGCATAAAGGACGGACTTAAATCCATGGCCTTCTGCGAGAACAGCGTGGCTAAAGGGAGCAACGGGGCTGTCTATCTGGGCCAGAAGGAAGGCCTTAGTATCTTACGTTCCAGCTATGTCCGGAATGAATACGGGAACAAGCCCGATGTGGTTATCTCGGGATACTACTCAAAGGAGACTTTCCACAGTCTCTCGCTTTCCGACACCATCAGCAAGGACGAAACCGATACCGATTTCACCCTGAAATTCTCGGACCTCTCCTACTGCAGGGAACCGGATATCAAATACGAAAGCCGCCTGTTGCCGATGGACAAGAACTGGTCTCCGGTATTTGAGAACGACACCCATGTGCGGTTCGGCCATATTCCGGGCGGAAAATACCGGATTCAGATACGTGCGGTAGATAAGAAAGGAAATGTCCTGTCCCAGGACGAGAAGCAGCTGGAGGTGAGGCCCGTCCTCTATAAAAGGGGATGGTTCCGCCTGCTGTGCATACTGCTTTTTATCCTGGTTGCCTATCTGGCGGGGCTTTGGTATAACAAATCGGCCAACAGGGCCAAGGCGCTTCTGCGGCAGGAAGTGGACCGGCAAACCAAAATCCTGAACGACCAGAAAAAAGAACTGGAGAAAAAGGCGGCGGAACTCTCCGAGCAGAATGCATTGCTGCAAAAGCAGAATGAGATGATTGCCAGCCACAATACGCTCATTTCCCGAACCGCCTCGAACAAGGATGCCGACTTTTCCTCCAAGCTGCTGGACACCATCCAGAAAATGTACAAGGACCCGGATTTGGACGTGTACGCTTTTGCCGATGCCATGGGCATGAGCCGCAGCCTTCTGAACGAAAAGATACAGCAGGCGCTGGGGCAATCCATCGCCCAGTTCATCCGGACCTATCGGCTGAACGTGGCCAAGGAAATGATTTGCAACGGCACCAACAAAGACATGAACATCTCCGAAATAGCCTATGAGGTAGGTTTCAACGACCCCAAGTATTTCACCAGATGCTTTACCCAGGAGTTCAACGCAACTCCTTCCGACCTGTTCAAGGAAAACAACTGACCCTAGATGGGCTTGTACTCGAAGCTCTCCAGCCGGGCATCACCGCACAGCAGGTAAGCGGGACGGAGGGCAAAGAAGCCGTTGTAGTTGTTGTGGTGCATGCCGGAGACATCCACCCCCTGCTCCACCAGTTCCCAGTCCCTGTCGGCCACTTTCTTCCAGAGGGTGGCCGAATTGCTTTCGTTGCGGATGCGAAGGGAGAAGGACGCGTCGCTGCAGGAAAGGCCGAAATGGGCCTCTTCGTTATAGAACAGATACAGGCCGGCCGCGCTGCCTTCCGGTACGGAGAAGCTGGCCGATAATTCGTAGGAAGAATCCACGGCTGTAGCGGTCATGAGGGTGCCGCCGGCAAAGCCAGGCTGCCAGCGGGCCCAGAGCAGCGGGTTGGAGAAGTCCCGCAAGTAGCTGTAGTCGCCCTGCAGGCCGTCCTGTTCCCATTTGGCGCCGTCGGCTTCGGCCAGCACCGGCCAGTCGTCGTTTGTCCATTCCACGCTTTCGATAATGGTGCTGCGGCCCAGGGTATGGAAGCCGTTCCTGTAGGCGTGATACACCACGTACCAGTTGCCATCGGCGTCGTCAACCAGGGTTCCGTGGCCCTTGGACCACCAGGCCTCGTCGGCGCTGTAGGTGTGCACCATGGGGTTGTGCGGGCTGTTTACCCAAGGTCCCAGGGCCGACTGGCTCCGCGCCACCACCACCATGTGACTGGTAACGGGACCGGCGGTGCCGCCTTCGGCGCTGATCAGGTAAAACCAATTGCCGCGCCGGAAGAGCTTGGGCGATTCCAGCCACATGCCTTCCGTTTCCCATTCTACCGGGTATGCCCAGCCGTCATAGACCTTCTGCGGACGGCCGGCAGCGGCCATTCCGTCGGGCGTTAAAGGCGTCACAAAGCCGTTGTTGGTGTACAGGTAGCGCTGCCCGTCTTCGGCCACCACATGCCCGGGATCGATGCCGCCCACATCCAGCTTCACCGGCTGGCTCCAGGGGCCCGCGGGGTTATCGGCCGTAACAACGTAATTCTCGCCCCGGCTGGTGGGATAGTATATATAGTACTTTCCGTCCACCTTGCACAGATCCGGCGCATAAATGGAATAGTCGCCGTCTTCCACAGCCCGGGAAATGGGTTCCCAATGCAGCAGGTCCGTAGAATGCCACACCAGCAGCGCCGGGAAATAGGTGAACGACGAATGGGTCATATAAAAATCGTTCCCGTCGCGGAGAATGGTGGGATCCGGGTAATCGCCCGGGAAAATGCAGGTTTTAAGCGGGGCGGGCTTGGGAGCACAGCCCACCAGGCAGGCGGCCAGGGCCAGGGAGAACAAGAACTTGAATGTATTCATGACATAAATGGTTTTTCTGGAACCAAAAATACGGATTTTGTGCGAAAAAGAAAAGGCGCCCGGCCTCACAAAGAGGGCGGACGCCAAATTTAGGCTTAGGTTGATATTACTCGGCGGCAGGAGCTTCAGCTGCGGGAGCCTCTTCGGCCTTGGGAGCCTCGGCGGCGGGAGCTGCAGGAGCCTCTTCGGCCTTCTTGGCGCGGCTGCGGCGGGTGGTCTTCTTGGCCTCTTTCTTGCCGGAAGCAAGGGCGGCCTCGTTGAAGTCCACCAGCTCTACCAGAACCATTTCGGCGGCGTCACCGCTGCGGAAACCGGTGTGCAGGATGCGGAGGTATCCGCCCGGACGACCGGCCACCTTGGGGGCGATGTTGCGGAAGAGTTCTGCCGTGGCCTCTTTGTCCTTCAGATAGCTGAAGACGACGCGGCGGGAGTGGGTAGTATCTTCTTTGGACTTGGTGATGAGGGGCTCTACGTAAGGCTTCAGGGCCTTGGCCTTGGCCTCGGTAGTGGTGATCCTCTTCTTCAGGATGAGGGAGGATGCCATGTTGGCGAGCATCGCCTTGCGGTGACCGCTCTTACGACCAAGATGATTGACTGCTCTATTGTGTCTCATTGTTAAACGATCTTTTTCTTAGGTTCAATATTGTACTTGGTGACATCCATGCCGAAGGAAAGCTTCATCTTCTCCACCAGAAGGTCGATTTCGTTCAGGGACTTGCGGCCGAAGTTGCGGAACTTCATCAGCTCGGCGCGGCTGTAGGATACAAGGTCGGCGAACGTGTCGATATCGGCGGCTTTCAGGCAGTTGAAGGCTCTCACGGAGAGGCCCATGTCGGAAAGCTTGGTAAGGAGGAGATGACGCATCCTCAGGGACTCCTCGTCAAGCTCCTTGCTGTCGGACTCTACGGAAGACTCGATAGCGATCTTCTTGTCGTCGGTGAAGAGCTTGAAATGGTAGATGAGGATGTTGGCTGCATCCTGCAGGGCGGCTTCCGGGGAAATGGAACCGTCGGTGACAATCTCCAGGTTCAGCTTCTCATAGTCGGTCTTCTGTTCCACGCGGTAGTTTTCCACGGTCCAGTTCACCTTCTTGATGGGCGTGTAAATAGCGTCCACGGGAATGGTTCCAATGGGCGTATTCTCGTCGCGCTGTTCCTCGGCCGGGACAAAACCGCGGCCCTTGGTGATGGTCAGGGAGATTTCAATCTTGACGGAGGGCTCCAGCGAGCAGATGTGCAGCTCGGGATTCAACACCTTGAAAGAAGACAATCCTTTAGAGATGTCCTCAGCGGTAAATTCCTGTTTGCCGCTGATTGTGATGTTCGCCACCTCGGAGTCTACAGTTTCCACCATCCTGCGGAAGCGGACCTGCTTCAGGTTCAGGATGATGTCCTGCATTCCCTCGATCACGCCAGGGATGGTCTGGAACTCGTCCTGGACACCGCTCACCTGGATCTGGGAGATGGCGAAACCTTCCAAAGAGGCGAGGAGGATGCGACGGAGGGCATTGCCGATGGTCTGTCCGTAGCCAGGCTCAAGCGGTCTGAACTCGAAACGACCCACGGTCTCGGTGCCTTCGAGCATGATCACCTTGTCGGGTTTCTGAAATGCTAAGATTGCCATGATTTTGGGGTGTTAAATTCTATTACTTGGAGTAGAGGTCAACAATCAGCTGCTCGTTGATGTTCTCGGGGATTTCCTCGCGGGCGGGAACATTCAGGAACTTGCCGGAGAGGTTGTTGCCGTCGAACTCGAGCCAGGAATACTTGGTGGCGGAAGCCACGCTGTTCTGGATAACTTCCAGGCTCTTGGAACGCTCGCGAACAGCAATCACCTGACCGGGCTTCACCTGGCAGGACGGGATGTTGCAGATAGCGCCGTCCAGGGTGATGTGGCGGTGAAGAACCAGCTGACGGGCAGCGGCGCGGCTGGGAGCGAATCCCAGACGGTACACCAGATTGTCCAGACGGGCTTCCAGCAGGAGGATGAGGTTCTCACCGGTCTGGCCCTTCATGCGGGCGGCACGGGCGTAGGTGTTACG
>CAMJKI010000023.1 GCA_946406355.1 uncultured Bacteroidales bacterium
TGGCCGAGTGGTCGATGGCGGCAGTCTTGAAAACTGTTGTACCGAAAGGTACCGGGGGTTCGAATCCCTCATCCTCCGCTTCGCTTCGGATGAGGGATTCGCCCCCCTTCACAATTTAATTCCGTAGATATGAATAAGAAACTGCAACTGGTGCCGGTGATGCTCTGCTTTTTTGCCATGGGGTTCGTGGATCTGGTGGGCATCGCTTCCAACTATGTGCAGGCAGACCTCCAGCTTACGGACGCTGCCGCCAACCTGTTTCCCTCGCTGGTTTTCTTCTGGTTCCTCTTCTTCTCGGTGCCTATCGGCATCCTGATGAACCGGATTGGCCGGAAAAACACCGTGCTGCTGTCGCTGGCCGTTACTGTGGTTTCGCTGCTGCTTCCCGTCTTCGGCGAAAGCTATGGCCTTATGCTGGCAACTTTCTCGCTGCTGGGTATAGGCAACGCGCTCATGCAAACTTCCCTTAACCCACTTATTACTAACGTTATTAATGGCGAAAAACTGGCCAGTACCATGACCTTCGGCCAGTTTATTAAGGCTATTGCCTCGTTTATGGCCCCTTACATTGCCATGTGGGGCGCTACGGCGGTGCTGCCCAGTTTCGGCCTGGGTTGGCGGGTACTGTTCCCCATTTACGGAATTATCGGCGTTCTGGCGTCCGTTTTGCTGCTTGTTACGCCCATTCCGCGCGAACAGGTGGCCGATAAGGCTTCCGGCTTCCTGGCCTGTTTTAAGCTGCTGGGAAGGCCCGTGGTGCTACTCTCCTTCCTGGGCATTATGTGCCACGTGGGTATTGACGTGGGTACCAACACCACTGCGCCCAAACTCCTGATGGAGCGGGTGGGCATGACGCTCACCGAGGCGGGTTTTGCCACCAGCCTGTACTTTATCTTCCGTACCATCGGCTGCCTTGGCGGGTCCTTCATCCTGTCCCGCTTCAGCCACAAAAAGTTCTTTATGGTGAGCGTGGTGCTGATGGCGCTTTCCATGTGCGGCATGTTCTTCGGGACCAGCAAAGCGCTTCTGTATGGGGCCATTGCGCTGGTGGGCTTCGGCAATTCCAACATCTTCTCCATCATATTCTCGCAGGCGATGCTCACCGTTCCCGAAAAGCAGAACGAGGTTAGCGGCCTCATGATCATGGGCATCTTCGGCGGCACGGTATTCCCGCTGCTGATGGGCTTTGCCTCCGACGCAGTGGGCCAGGCCGGCGCCGTTGCCGTAATGACGCTTGGCGTGGCGTACCTGTTCTATTACATCACCAAGATTCGGAAATAATTATGGGTAAATACGTTATCGGCATTGGAGAAGCGCTTTGGGACCTGCTTCCCGGCGGAAAGAAACTGGGCGGAGCGCCCGCCAACTTTGCCTATCACGCCAGTCAGTTTGGCTTGGAAGGAATGGCCGTGAGTGCCATCGGGCACGATCAGCTGGGCGAGGAAATTGTAGAGGCCCTGGAAGCCCACACGCTGCCGTATAACCTGGACCGCGTGGATTTCCCAACGGGTACCGTGCAGGTGACGCTGGATGCACAGGGCGTTCCGCAGTATGAGATTAAGCAGGACGTAGCCTGGGACAACCTGCCCTATACCAAGGAATTAGCCGCCATTGCGGCGGATTGCCGGGCCGTCTGTTTCGGCTCCCTGGCGCAGCGCAGCGCCGTTTCGCGGGAAAGCATCGGCTGGTTCCTGGATGCCGTTCCGGAGGACTGTCTGAAGGTGTTCGACATCAACCTTCGGCAGCATTTCTACTGCAAGGAAGTGCTGGAAGAATCTTTCCGCCGCTGCAGCATTCTCAAGATTAACGACGAAGAACTGGCGGTAGTCGCCAGCCTTTTCGGGTATGCCGATATGGCCACGGAAGGGCTGTGCCAAAGCCTGATGAAGGACTACAGCCTGCAGATGCTCATCCTCACCTGCGGCACCAACGGCAGCTACGTTTTCTACCAGGGCGGAATGTCCTTCCTGGAAACTCCCAAGGTGCAGGTGGCCGATACGGTGGGTGCCGGCGACGCCTTCACAGGCGCCTTCATCGGTTCCATCCTGAACGGAAAAACGGTGCCGGAGGCGCACGAAACGGCGGTTAAGGTGTCGGCGTACGTCTGTACGCAAGAGGGCGCCATGCCGAAGGTGCCAGAAGCACTGAAATAAGAAAAAATCCCCGGTCGGTGCCGGGGATGACGATTGTGCCAGAGATAACGGGGTTTCTGGGAATATTATTCTGTAGTGAAGAATTTCCAGTGGAACAGGGCCAGGTAGAAGGCCCCCACGGTTACACAGCTGTCGGCAAAGTTGAAGATTGGCTCAAAGAAGATGTGGCCGCCCAGCCAGGGCACCCAGTCAGGCCAAACCCATAAAGGGAAGTAAAACATATCCACCACTTTACCCTGCATGAAGGGAGCGTAACTGCCCAGCGTCGCCACCGTATTTACAGTGGACTCGCTGAAAATGAGTCCGTAACACAGGCAGTCCACAATGTTGCCAAGGGCCCCGGCCGTAATGAGCGTAAGGCCTACCAACACGCCCATGGGCGTAGGAGCCATAGCGCCTTTTTCTTGCCCGTCCCGGCCCCGTTTAAGCAACTTGGTAATCCACCAGCACAGGAAGCCGAAAAGGGCAATGCGGAAAACTGTAAGCAGGTATTTTCCAAAAGCGCCGCCCCAGGAAAGGCCGAAGGCCATACCCTTGTTCTCTACAAAAACCAGCTGGAACCAGTTCCCCAGCACCGGGATGCTCTCTCCCAAGGTCATGTGGGTTTTGACCAGGACTTTGATGACCTGGTCTATAACAACGAGGAGAATCCCAAGGATGAGGAGGAAACGGCCTTTGTTCTTCATAGTATAGCTTCGCCGGCAACACCGGCGAATGACGGAGCACTACTTGCGGCCGGTCTTTTCCAGGATGGCTTTTCCTTCTACCGTGGTGGTGGCATGCGGAACCAAACGCAGGCGCTCCTTGGGGATAAGCTTGCCGGTTACACGGCAAATGCCGTAAGTCTTGTTCTCGATACGGGCCAGGGCAGCCTCCAGGTTCTGGATGAACTTGTACTGACGCTGTGCCAGGGCACCGGCTTCTTCCTTGGAAAGCTGGAAGGCGCCGTCGTCCTCCACCGTCTTAAAGGTGGGAGCCGTGTCCAGAATGTCGTTTCCGCCCGCGTGCGTAACTACCTCACGCAAGGTCGCGTATTCGGCACGGGCCTTGTCCAGCATCTCGTTGATAATGGCGCGGAACTCTTCCAGTTCCTCGTCAGAATAGCGGGTTTTGTTGTTATCTTCCATATCAGTTAGGAATTTTAGTTAGCGTTTTACTGTTATTTTTATGGTTCCTTCCATCCATTCCACCTCGGCGGCTTCTGCAGGGGCCTTTTCAAGGGCTTCCAGGCCGATGGAAAGGGAAAGGGTTTGTGATTTCACATAATCGGCATACACGGCCAGGGCATCGGCCAGGGCCGGGTCGTTGGAATATACCACGGTATTGATGCGGTCCGTTACCTCGAAACCGGAGCTCTTGCGGAGGTTCTGGATGCGGTTCACCAGCTCGCGGGATAGGCCTTCACGGCGCAGCTCGGGAGAAACCTCCACATCCAGCGCCACGGTGAGCGAGCCTTCCGAAGCCACCTGCCAGCCTTCCACGTCTTCCGAAGCAATGGCGTAGTCGCCGGGGTTCAGCACCACTTCCCCGCCCGGAAGGGCCAGGGAATAGGCTTCACCGGCGGTTTCGGCCTTTTGGATGGCGGCAATTACCGGCTGAAGCAGAGTGCCGAAAGCGGCGGCAATTTCCTTCATGCGGGCGCCGTAGGTTTTGCCCAGCACCTTGAAGTTGGGCTTGATCTTGAGCGTCATAATGCCGCTGGTGTCTTCCACGAATTCCATCTCCTTCACGTTCACCTCCGGCAGCACAATGCCCTTGACGGCCTCCAGCGCAGCACGGACCTTCTCCGAAATAACGGGAATCATCACCTTCTGCAGCGGCTGCCGCACCGGGATGTTCACCTTCTTGCGGATGCCCAGAATGAGGGAAGTGGCCTGCTGGGCCAGTGCCATGCGCTCTTCCAGGGCCGAGTTGATGAGGGATTCATCGGCCGAAGGCATAAGGGTGAAGTGCACGGACTCGGCGCCCGTAAGGTCGCAGTACAGCTGGTCCATGTAGAACGGGGCGATGGGGGCGGCCAGGATGGCCACATCTACCAGCACCCGATACAGCGTCTGATAGGCGGCCTGCTTGTCGGCCGTCATTTCGCCGGCCCAGAAACGGGAACGGTTCAGGCGCACGTACCAGTTGGAAACGTCGTCACACACAAAGGCTTCCAGAATACGTCCGGCCGATTTTACATCGTAGTCCTCGTAAGCGGCCCGAACGTCCTTGATAACCGTATTGAGCTTGGAGATAATCCACTTATCCAATTCGGTTGCCGCAGCTGCAGGAGAGGCCTTTTCCGTAGCATCGGCTATATCTTTCGCGGAGGAAAAGGCCTCTCCGGAAGCGGAGGCATTCCATCCATCGATATTGGCATAACGGGCGAAAAAGGCGTAGGTGTTATAGAGCGTGCCGAAGAACTTGCGGCGAACGTCGGCCACGCCGCCTTCGTCGAACTTGAGGTTGTCCCAAGGTTCGGCGTTGGTGAGCATATACCAGCGCAGGGCATCGGCGCCATAGGTATCCAGGGCCATGAACGGATCCACGGCGTTGCCCAGACGCTTGCTCATTTTGTTGCCATTCTTGTCCAGCACCAAGCCATTGGAAATCACGCGCTTGAAGGCGGGCGTTCCGCTGATCATGGTGTGGATGGCGTGCAGGGTATAGAACCAGCCGCGGGTTTGGTCCACGCCTTCGGCAATGAAATCGGCCGTGGCGCCGAAGCCCGGAGTACCCAGGTTGCGGAGGCCTTCCTGCGCATACGGCATGGCGCCGGAATCGAACCAAACGTCGATGAGGTCCGTTTCCCGGATCATCTTTTTACCGCTGGCCGACACCAGGAAAATGCCGTCGACATACGGCCGGTGCAGGTCTATCTTATTGTAGTTGTCCAGGCTCATGTCGGCCGGGTTGAAGCCCTTGTCCTTCAAAGGATTGGAGGGCATTACGCCGGCGGCAACCGCCTTCTCAATTTCGTTATACAGTTCCTTTACGGAGCCGATGCAAATCTCTTCTTTGCCGTCTTCCGTGCGCCAGATGGGCAGCGGCGTGCCCCAGTAGCGGGAACGGGAAAGGTTCCAGTCCTGGATGTTCTCCAGCCACTGCCCGAACCGTCCCGTACCGGTGGAAGCGGGTTTCCAGGTAATTTCCTGGTTCAGCTTTACCATGGCGTCCTTTACGGCCGATGCCTTGATGAACCAGCTGTCCAGCGGGTAGTACAGCACCGGAAGATCTGTGCGCCAGCTGTGGGGATAGCTGTGCACGTGCTTCTGCACCTTGAAAGCGCGGCCGTCGGCCTTCATCATAACGCAAAGGTCTATATCCAGCGTTCCCTCTTCCTCTACATGCTCGAAGTACTGCTTGTAGCCGGCCTTTACATATCGGCCGGAATATTCCTTGTACGAAGGATCTACCGTGGCGGCAAAGGCCGGATCCATGTCTTCCAGACGCATGAAGCGGCCCTGACGGTCTACCTGCGCCTGCGGATTGCCGTCTTTGTCGATGGGCATGATGGCGCCGATGCCGGCAGCAGCGGCCACGCGCTTATCGTCGGCACCGAAGGTGGGGGCGATGTGCACGATGCCCGTACCGTCGCTGGTGGTTACATAGTCGCCGGAGATAACGCGGAAAGCATCTCCGTTGGGCTTGAACCAGGGGATGAGCTGATGATACTGGATGCCCACCAGCTGGGAACCCTTGAAGCTGCCTTCCAGCACCTTGTAGGGCACAATCTTGTCTCCTTTGGTGTAGCTTTCCAGCGGCTGGTTTTCTCCCTTGGGGTTGAACCAGGCACCCAGCAGCTCCTTGGCCAGCACATACACGGCCGGTTCCCCGGAATACGGGTTGAAGGACAGCACGCGGATATACTCAATATCCGGCCCCACGCAGAGGGCGGTATTGGAAGGCAAGGTCCAGGGCGTGGTGGTCCAGGCCAGGAAATAAGCCGGGAAAGCTTCCGTGCCAAACAGCGGCTGGGAAGCACCGTCCTTGATAATTTCGAACTGCACGGTGGCCGTGGTGTCGCTCACATCCTTGTAGCAGCCCGGCTGGTTCAGTTCGTGGGAGCTGAGGCCGGTGCCGTCCGTGGGCGAATACGGCTGAATGGTGTAGCCCTTATAGAGGAGACCCTTGTCGTAAATTTTCTTGAGAAGGTACCAGAGGGTTTCTATGTAGCGGTTGTCGTAGGTGATGTACGGGTCTTTCATATCTACCCAGTAACCTACGCGCTCCGTCATGCTTTCCCATTCCTTGGTATATTTCATCACCTCCCGGCGGCAGGTGGCGTTGTATTCTTCTACGCTCACCTTGGTGCCGATATCGGCCTTGGTGATGCCCAGTTTCTTTTCCACGCCCAGCTCTACCGGAAGACCGTGCGTATCCCATCCGGCCCGGCGGCGCACCTTGTACCCGGTTTGGGTTTTGTAGCGGCAGATGGCGTCCTTGATGGAACGGGCCATAACGTGGTGGATGCCCGGCATGCCGTTGGCGCTGGGGGGACCTTCAAAGAAAATGAATTCCGGAGCCCCTTCACGAACGCTGAGCGACTTTTCGAAGGCGTGGATCTTTTTCCACCTCTCCAGAACCACATTGCCTGTTTCCGTAAGGTCCAGGCCCTTATATTCTTTGAATGTCATATTTTTTGTCTAATTTTGCATGTAGTTTTTAGTGTGCAAAGATAAGCAATATTATTGGGACTATCAACATGAATACACTGGACGTTGTTCTGCTCATTCTATTTGTTCCGGGAATCATCCGCGGCCTCACAAAAGGCTTTCTGGAACAGGCACTTGCGTTGCTTGGCATAGTGTTCAGCGTATGGGCCGCCTTCAAGTTCCTGGATCCTGTATGCAACCTGCTGGGGCAGTATGTGAGCTTTCCGGAGGCCCTTCTTAAGGTGTTGTCCTTCCTGCTCATCCTGCTGGCGGTGAGCCTGGTAGTCCTTATACTGGCCAAACTGCTTACCAAAGTGATAGAAATGGCCCTGCTGGGCTGGCTGAACAAAGCCCTGGGCTTCATATCGGCCATTCTGGTAACGGCCGTGGTGCTGGGGGTACTCATTATCCTATTTGACACGGTAAATACGCAGTTCGGCCTGGTGAAAAGCGATATTCTGGAGACCTCGGTGGTGTATAACCTCCTCAAGGACTTCGGCTATTTCATCTTCCCCTTCCTCAAGCAGCTTGTAACGTCGGATCCCACCCCTACCACCGTTTAGTATGGCACGCATCCTTTTACTGGAAACCTCTACTGCAACGCTTTCCGTGGCCCTTTCCGTAGATGGGGCCGTGGCGCAGGAACGTATTTGCACCGAACCCCGGCAGCAGGCCTCCCTGGCCGCTCCGCTGGTGAAGGAAGTGCTGGACGCCGCCGGGCTGTCCGTGGCCGATTGCGACGCGGTGTGCGTGAGCAAGGGACCGGGCTCCTACACAGGCTTGCGGGTGGGCGTTTCCACCGCCAAGGGCCTCTGCTTCGGCGCCGGCATCCCGCTGCTTAGCGTGGGTACGCTGGATATTTTGGCAGCGGAGGGGAAAACTGTCATCTCTAGCGAAGCCGCAGGCGGAGTCGAGAAATCTTATAATGCCATCATCCCCATGATCGACGCCCGCCGCATGGAGGTATATACCGCCGTATTCTCCCCTGAAGGCAAGCAGCTTACGCCGGTGGAAGCCAAGATTATCGGCCCGGAATCGTTTGCCGATGAGCTGGCGGCGGGGCCGGTGCTTTTCATCGGCGACGGTGCGCTCAAATGCAAGGACGTGCTCACTTCGCCCAACGCCTTCTTCCGGGAGGCCGATCCCCTGGCCAGCGCCATGGCGCCCCTGGCCGAAGCCGCCTGGCGAGAAAAAAGGTTCGAAGACGTGGCGTACTTCGAACCCTTTTACCTTAAGGACTTTATCGCGACCGTCTCGCGTAAGAACCTGTTCTAGAGCTTTTTACGGAGATAGGCCCGCATGGTAGCCAGGTCTTTAACCTGTGCATCGGCATCAATTTCCCCATCTACCAGGAACCACAGCATAGGTACGCTGGTAATTCCGTAGAAGGTTATGTAAGGGGACTGATCGGCGCGGGTATCGCACACATTCACCCAAGGCAACTGCTGGTTCCTTACAACGCTGGCCCAGGCGGCCTTGTCGGCATCCAGGGCAACGGAGTAGATTTCAAAGCCTTTGTCGTGGAATTCCTCGTACAGCGGCACCAGGGCATCCAGGTTGAACATCTTCTGATCGGCCGTGGTGGACCAGAAATAGATCATGGTTACCTTGGCCTCCACCTCCGTGAGTTTCTTGTTCTTGCCGTCCAGTCCGGGCAGCTCGATATCGAAGAACGATACCTGCGGGGCATTCTGCAGTTTGTAATCCATTTCCAGCAGGTTAATCCGGCGCTGGGCCTCCTTGTCCAGGGCGGCCACATAACGGGATTCCGGATACACGGTTTTGAGGGAATCGCACACGCTCCTCATCAGGATGCCGTCCGTGGCCTGGCCGAATAACGGCAGGCCGTCGTTCAACTGCTGGAAGAACACCGGCACCACGGTAAGGGAATGGGAGTTGGCCATCACGTACTTAACCCTGTCGCGATAATAAGCTACATAGGCTTTGTTGATGGAAGCCTCCGGATTGCTTTCCCGTTCCAGGATTTTGGACAGGTCCCGGATAATCTTGTTGTGGGCGTTCTCCACTTCCTGCAGTTTTACGCTTTCCGGGGAGCCTTCTACGCTGTAGGCGCCCAGCGTATCTGTGCGCACCATCACATGATCGCCCTTCTGCAGCAGCAGGGAGGCAATCTGGCGGTTGCCGTAGAACAGATAGATGAATTCCGGACGGGCTTCCTTCAGGTCCAGCTGGTAGCTGAAAGCGCCGCTGGCGTTGGTCTTTACGCTGTCCAGCAGCTGGTAACGGTTCACGTCCAGGAGTTTAACGGCAATTTGCTTGTTCTGGCCATCGGCCACAACCCCGCTGATAACGGTATTCTTTCCCGTGCAGGATGCAAGGGCCATAACGGCCGCAAGGCCGGCTAAAACACGGTTAAAGCTTTTCATATTCGGCAAGGATTGCGCTGGCGATGGATGCCATTTCGGCCGGCTCCAGTTTCAGCTTGGTTTTACGGAAATCCAGGTCTCCCTCGGTCTGGAGAGGAACCAGATGAATGTGGGTATGAGGCACTTCCATGCCCAGGACGGCCACGCCTACGCGCTTGCAGGGCACGGCTGCCTTCAGGGCGATGGCCACCTTGCGGGCAAACTTGGTAAGGCCCTGGTAGGTAGCTTCGTCCAGATGGAAAATGTAGTCGTCTTCCACATTCTTGGGAATGACCAGGGTATGGCCCTTAGCCAGCGGAGATATGTCCAGGAAGGCGTAGAAATCCTCGCTTTCCGCGCATTTGTACGACGGAATCTCGCCCTTGGCGATTTTGGTGAAAATGGTTGCCATCTTAGAGAGATATTTCCAGGATTTCGAACTTCATGATGCCGTTGGGAACCTGAGCCTCAACTACTTCCCCTTTTGCGTGGCCCATGAGGGCCTTGCCGATGGGGGTGGTGGCGGCCAGCAGACCCTTGGTGAAATCGGCCTCGCTTTCCGGCACAATCTGGAAGTTCATTACCATCTTGTTGGTGAGGTTCTTCACCTTAACCTTGGAGAGCAGCTGCACGCTATCCGCACTCAGTTTGCTTTCGTCGATTACGCGGGCGTTGGCCACCTTCTCCTTCAGGCGGGCGATCTTCACCTCCAGCAGCCCCTGGGCATCCCGGGCTGCGTCGTACTCGGCATTTTCCGAGAGGTCTCCCTTCTCGCGGGCCTCCGCAATGGCTGCGGAGATTACCGGCCGTTGGGCCAACGCATCGGCAAGCTCCTTCTTGATCTTGTCCAGACCGGCCTGAGTCATGTATTCAATTGCCATAGTTATGTAGTTTTATCATTGTCAAAAAAACGAGCCGACGGCCGGGTAAAGGCCGTCGAGCTGTATGTCACTGCAAATATAGTGATTATTTCCATATAATCAGCGGCACCAACCGAAAATGTTTGGTTGGCTATCGCCCATCGAAGTCCTTCAGGGCCTTGATGGCTTTGGGGCAGAGGATGAGGATGGTGACCACGGTGCCCCAGGCCATGAGTCCTACGCCGATGTCGCCCAGCTTCCACACCAGATCGGCCTCGCGGACGGCGCCGAAGACCACGGCGGCCAGCAGACCCACTTGCAGCAGGCGGATGCAAAGCCGTTCCCGGCGGGCATTCCGGCCGTGGAACAGGTACATGATGCTGGATTCGGCATAGAAATAATAGGCCATGATGGTGCTGAACACAAAGAACACCATGGCCACTGACACGAACTGGCTGCCGAAGCCCGCAAACACGGAATCTACGGCGCTCTGGGTGAAGCCGGCGTAGTTGTTCCCCAGCTCCGGCGCATTGGCTACCAGCATGTTGCCGGCGCCGTCCAGAATGTTGTAGGTGCCGGAAGTAAGAATCATGAGCGCCGTGGCGGTGCACACCAGCAGCGTATCTACATACACGGAGAAAGCCTGAGCCAGGCCCTGCTGCGCGGGATGTTCCACATCGGCCGCGGCGGAAACGATGGCGCCCGTTCCCTGCCCCGCCTCATTGGAGAAAATGCCCCGCTTCACACCCATGGCAATGGTGGAGCCGATGATGCCGCCCGCCACGGGATTAATGCCGAAGGCGTTGGTGAAAATGGAGGCGAAAACGGCGGGCACGTCCTGGATATGGAAGGCCACAACCACCAGGGACAGAAGAATATAGCCGAAGGCCATGAACGGCGTAACGATGGACGCCACTTTGGCAATCCGGTGCACGCCGCCAATGACCACAATACCCATGAGTACTGCCAGGCCGATACCGGCGGCCAGCGGCGGAACCGGGAAAGCGTTCTGCAGGGCCATCGACGCCCCGTTGGACTGAACAGTTACCAGGAAAAAGCCGCAGCTCAGGATGGTGATGGCGGCGAATAAAACGCCCAGCCAGCGCTTCCCAAGGCCCTTTTCGATGAAGCTGAAAGGCCCGCCCCGGTAACCGGTCTGGTGCGGGAACTTGTACATTTGCGCCAGCGTGGACTCTACAAAAGCCGTAGATGCGCCGAAGAACGCCACTACCCACATCCAGAACACAGCACCGGGACCGCCGAAGGCAATGGCCGTGGCTACGCCAACAATGTTGCCTGTGCCCACCCGGCCCGAAAGCGCAATGCAAAAAGCTTCAAACGAGGAGATTCCGTTGCCATCGACCTTCTTCTTGCCGAACAGCGACCGCAGCATGAGCCCGAAACGCCGCACCTGCACCATCCGTGTCCGCACGGAAAAATACAGCCCCGCCACCAGCAGCAACACCACCAGCCCCGGGTTCCACACAATGTCGTTGAGGGTAGATACGAATTTCTCCATATTTCAAAGGTACGGATTTCTCCCGAAACAGCAAAATGCCGCAGGTGAGAATACAAGCTGATACAGGTTCGGTCGCGAAGTGCATCAGGTCTGCAAAAAACAGCGGACCTGATGCACTAATCGGCATTCTGCGCATTGCGGCGTAACAGATCGGCCGGTTTTTGCAGACCTGATGCGTTTCGTGTCCAGACCTGCAGTGTTTTGCGCCCTGATCTGCGGCATATTAACTATAGAATAATTGGCCCGAAATGAACAGAAGCAGCCGTCTTTCATCGTAAGAAAAAAAGTGTCGGGTTCATTCAATTTTAACGATTCTCATTAAAAAACATTAAAAATCGGAAGAAACAGAAAATTCTTCGTAAAAAACAGAAATGAACCTTGCCAGCATGCTTTTGTGTCCCTATGTTTGCAGCTGTCGCCAACCGCCCGGCACATAGTGTTTCCGATAATCAAATAACAACAAAACAACAACAGCATGAAAAAGTTTCTTGAGGTCCTTGTGGACGATGATGGCAATTTGCATCTCAGTACCGACTATGAGTTTGCCGATTCAGTGGAGAACCCGCCTACGGATATGAAAAAACACCAGGAAGAGTGTGACCTGTTGTTCCGGCAAACGATTCGCGGTGTTGTAAATGCTTTGTGGAAGGAAAGAAAGCTGAATGTAAGCAAAGCAATCCGATTCCTTTCTATGGCAGAGATTATCTCTGATGTACAGCCTTATGACAATGCGGAGCAATTGTGGAGCGCGATGATGTTTGAATATATTCCGCAATATGAAAAGTTCTCAGCACAACTGAAAAGGCCCTATGGCTTCAACCCCTCAAAGGTAATCCGTCCCATGACTTTCGGATCCTTCCCAACCTGCAGTGTCATGCCCTTCAGCCGATTCGGCAATAATAAGAACTAGTAATGGCTTTTCAGCGAATTGTAACGCGAGTATTGCCCGATGGGACTACTCGAAAAGTATATCCTTTTCACATAAGCCTGGAAGGTATGGAGTCCACATTGCTATGCAGGGACGATGAGGATTATGACCAACTGGAAAAGTGTATCTATGTAAGTGCGTGGAAGGGTAACTGTCTTGTAATCATAGAGATTGTTATGTCTAATCATGGCCATTGCTCTGTTTTGGCCGAAGATATGGAATCTGCCTACAGGGTTGGCATGCTCATCAAAAAACGGCACTCTCAGTATTTGGCCTGGAAATATAACGAGAAAGGAATTCTTGCCAGAACGGAGTTAAGTGTAAAGTATTTGGACTCCGATTGGTACGTGCGAAATGCCTTGTCCTATATCCCCCGAAATGCCATTGACGCCGGAGCCAGGGTGGAGGATTATCGCTGGTCGGCCTATCGGGGCATGTTCACCGGGGGCCGATGTCCGGCCGCCCTGCGACGCGTGGCCGATTTGAGCCAGCGGGAACGCAGCTCGTTGTTCCATACCCACGAAGATTTGGGAAATGTTCCGTGGCTCCTAAACGCCGACGGGGGTATTGAGCCTGCCAGTGCCTGTGACTGGCAGTATTTGGAAAGCGCATTTAACAACGACCAGGCCTTCTTCCTGAAAACCATTGGGACAGTGAATCAGGCGCAGATGCGGCAAATGCTTGTTATCAGTGGCCGGAAACGGCAAACGGATACAGAGATGCTGGCCATAGTGAAAAACCTTGCCGATAAGTGGTATGGCAAAACGCTAATGGAACTGACTCCTGAAATGAAAGCCCGGATTCTTCCTTACCTGTATCGCTCTTACCATACCACCATTCCGCAACTTGCCAGATGCCTTGGAATGCCGAGGGATGTAGTTGCTACGTTGCTCCCGGTTAAGCGCTGAAGTGATGCAGGTCAGGTGCCGAAGTGCCACAGGTCTGCAAAAAACGGCTAACCTGCGGCACTAATCGGCATTCAAAGTGTTCTGGCGTAGCAGGTCGGCCGATTTTTGCAGACCCGCTGCAGTTCAAGCCCGGACCTGCAGCAGTTTGCCTTATCACCCGCATCTGGTCACACCCTTACCTGCATCAATTTGCGGCGGAAAGCTTGTCCTTAAGCAACTGCTCGCGGAGGGCTTCCAGGGAGGGGAAACGGCGCTCGTCGCGGATGCGGCGCAGGAAACGGATGCGCAGGGGAAGGCCGTAAATGTCTTCGTCAAAGTTCAGGATGTGCGTTTCGATGGTCCGGCCTGTGCCGCCCACAGTGGGACGCATGCCGATGTTGCACATGCCCCGGTACGACCGTCCCAACACCTCCACTTCCACCGCATACACCCCGTTGCAGGGTACCAGCTTCAGCGGTTCGTACAGTTGCATGTTGGCCGTGGGAAAGCCGATGGTGCGGCCCATCCGGTTGCCCGCCACCACCACGCCATACAGGCCATAGCTGTATCCCAGCATGGCATTGGCCGATGCGATGTTGCCTTCTGCCAACGCTTTCCGGATTTGAGTGGAAGAAATATGAGATACACTCGCTTCGCTCGGTATGACAGTTTTTTCGCTTGGTATGACAATTTCTTTTACGATAGACACTTCTGGCAGAAGTAATTTGTGTTTCGCAAACCCATGGCCATCCTCGGCCGTGTAAGAGGAGGGGTCCCCTTTGGGGAGGGTCGCGCATGCGACGGTTTGCGAAATACAAATTTCTTCTGCCAGTTTCCTGTCGGAACCTATTCTGTTATCGTAGCCCATCACCACCAGCGTAGCGCCAAAGCGGTCACGGAGCATGTGCAGATACTCATCGGCCTTCATGGCAGCGAATTCCCGCGTGAAAGGCAGCACCTCTACGCGGTCCACGCCGGCAGCCAGCAGCAGTTCCTTTTTCTCTTCCAGCGAGGTGAGCAGCCGGAAATCCCGGGCATCCTGCTGAAGAACCGTACGGGGATGCGGCCAGAATGTGACCACAATGGCCTCCTCTCCCCTTTCCCGGGCAGCGGAGACCACTGTGGAAATTACATGACGGTGCCCCAGATGGACACCGTCGAAAAAGCCTGTAGTTACTACAGCCACTTTACGCACTCAAAAGCCTGGCGGTGCGGCAGGAGCGGGTTCTTGGCGAACACACGGGCACCCACCTGATAGGCACCGGTCTTTTCCGGAAGCACGCTAACCTCGTACTTGGCCACGCCGTCCTTGAAGGACGCCACCTGGCACTCTTCCACATCCATGATGTGCAGCTTGCCGTGGGCATCGGTTTGGGCAAAGACCACTTCCACGCCCACTTCTTCCGGGGTAAGGGAACCCATCTGGAGCTCTACGGCAGCATGGAAAGGAGTGGCCAGGGTAAGGTCGTAGGAAGTTTCCGGCTCCGTACGGGAAAGCAGGCGGACATTCTCCCATTCGCGGCGTACGTGGTTCTTCCAGGCGGCCAGCTCGCGGGCTTTGGCAAAATCGTCGGCCTTCATCTGCTCACCGTCGGCAGACTGAGGAATGTAGTACTGATTCATGTAGTCCGTGAGCATGCGGTTGGTAGTGAAGTCGCAAGCCACCTTGGCAATGGTGTTCTTGATATAGCCGATCCACTCGCTGCTGCGGCCCGTGGTGCGGTCCAGGTTATAGTACGCAGGGGCGATGTCGTTCTCAATAATCTGATAGATGGTAGCGGCATCCAGCTCGTTCTGGAAGTTATTGTCTTCGTAGGCCTGCTCGATGGGAAGGGCCCAGCCGGCGCCTTCCTTGTAGCCTTCCACCCACCAGCCGTCCAGCACGCTGAAGTGCATGGTGCCGTTCATGGCAGCCTTTTCTCCGGAAGTACCGGAAGCTTCCAGCGGACGGGTAGGATTGTTCATCCACACATCCACGCCCTGCACCATCCGCTTGGCCAGCGTAATGTCGTAACCGGGCACAAACACAATCTTGCCGATGAAACGCGGATCCTTGGAAATATCTACAATCTGCTTGATGAGGTCCTGACCCGCCTTGTCGGCCGGATGGGCCTTGCCGGCAAAGAGGAACTGCACGGGCTGGGCCGGATTATTCACAATCTTGTCCAGACGGTCCAGATCACGGAACAGCAGCGTGGCGCGCTTGTACGTAGCAAACCGGCGGGCAAAGCCGATAGTGAGCACATCGTCGCGCAAGGTGTCCAGGATGGTAACAATCTGCGACGGGCTGTAGTGGTTGGAGATATTCTTGTCTTGCAGACGCTCGCGCACAAAGGCCATCAGCTTGGTCTTGAGGGTCTTCTTCACCTTCCACACCTCCGAATCGGATACGCCGTAGATGCCGTCGAAGCAAGACTTGTCGTAATGGTGCGTGGCAAAGGCCGGGCCGAACACCTTGGCGTGCACCGGCTTCCATTCCGGAGCGCACCAGGTGGGATAATGCACGCCGTTGGTAACATAGCTCACGAAGAGTTCCTCCGGCAGATAACCCGGATACATGTGGACGAAAATGTCCTGGGACACTTTGCCGTGCAGCATGGAAACGCCGTTCACGTTCTGCGAAATATTGGCGGCCAGGTTGCTCATGGAGAACTTCTCGTGCGGATCCAGCGGATTGTCCTTACCCAGGGACATGAGGGTTTCCCAGTCCACTTTCAGGCGCTGCGGATAATGGCCGATATACTGGCGGAGCATACCTTCCTCGAAGGCGTCGTGACCGGCGGGAACCGGCGTGTGGGTAGTGAACAGCGAGCTGGCGCGCACCACCTCCAAAGCCTCGGTAAAGTCCAGATTATCCTTCTCGATGTACTCCCGCAGACGCTCCATGCCGATAAAGGCGGCGTGGCCCTCGTTGCAGTGATACACCTGCGGATCCAGGCCCAACTTGCGAAGGGCCCTGATGCCGCCCACGCCCAGCAGGAGCTCCTGCTTCAGGCGGTTTTCCCAGCTGCCGCCATAGAGGTGATAGGTTACCTCGCGGTCTTCGGGACGGTTGACCTCATAGTCGGTATCCAGCAGATACAGGTCTGTACGGCCCACCTCCACCTTCCAGATTCGGGCGGTAAGGTTGCGGCCCGGGAAGGCTACGGAAGTGGTTACCCAGTTGCCATCCTTGTCCAGCACCGGGGAGGCCGGAATCTTGGAGAAATCCTGGGCATCGTAACCGGCCACCTGGAATCCCTGTGCACTGAGCACCTGGTTGAAGTAACCGTAACGGTACAGCAGGCCGATAGCCACCAGGTTCACGTTCATGTCGGAGGTTTCCTTCAGGTAGTCGCCTGCCAGGATGCCCAGACCGCCGGAATAAATCTTGAGGGAAGTATCCAGGCCGTATTCCATGCAGAAATAGGCCACGGAAGGGTTGGTACGCTTGGCCTTGGCAGCCATATACTCATCGAATTCGTCCAGTACCCGCTTCATGTGGGCCAGGAATTCCTCGTCCTCGGAAAGCTGCTGGAAACGCTTGATACTCACAGTATCCAGCACCACCAGCGGATTATGTCCGCTCTTGTGCCATACATCGGGATCTATAGCCTTAAACAGTTCTTTTGCACTTTCGTTCCAACACCACCAGAGATTCTTGGAAAGTTTTTCCAGGCGGGAAAGTTTGTCGGGGAGATGCCGGGTTACCATGATGCTTCTCCAGCTGGGGTTGGTAACATCGGCTTTAAAATATTGCATAGTCTTCTTATTGGATTTGTAGGAGTCCAGGTTGGCCTGCACCTTGGCAAGGGCCAGCGAATAGGCCTCCTGATAATAAACAATCTGGTTTTCCCAAAGGGCAATCTGGGCAACCTCCCGGGCATTTTCCCGGTACTTGTTGCGTTCCGGAAGCTCCAGGGCGGCTACCTCGCGTACGCGGTCCACTACGCCGTCCACAACCTCCGAATAATTGTTGTCGTCCCGGTCCAGTACGGTAATGCCGGGATGATCGCCCTTGTAATGGGAACGCACCCACATGCCGAATCCGGCCAGGGTGGTGGTGAGGGTGGGCACGCGGAAGGCCAGAGCCTCCAGCGGGGTGTACCCCCAGGGCTCGTAATACGACGGGAACAGGGCCAGGTCCAGGCCGCAGAGCAAGTCGTAATACGGCATATTGAAAACGCCGTCGTCGCCGTTAAGATACGACGGGATAAAATACACTTTTACCTTGTCGCCAATGGCGTTGGTAAGGCCGATCTGCCGAAGCCGGTTGGTAACGGCGTCGTATTCGGCATTCATCAGGTAATGGGAAGTCTGGCTCTGATACTGCGCATTCCCGTTGCCCGCCAGTTTGGCCACAATCTCCTTGTCCGGGCCGTGGTGGCCGGAAGGAATCATAATGAACGCCTGGATGCTGCGTCCTTCGTAATTGGACTTGTTCAGGCGGTCCAGGGCGTCGATAAACACATCGATACCCTTGTTGCGGTATTCGTAACGCCCGCCGATGCCGATGAACACGGCGTTGGAGGGCACTTCTTCGGCACTCATGGCCGTGGCCACCTCTACCAGGCGGGCGCGGGCCTTGTCGTGCAGGGCTTCATATTCGGCGTCGGAGGCCGGGGTGAAGCTGTTTTCGAAACCGTTGGGCGTAACTACGTCCACCGGGCGTCCCAGGAACTGGGCGCACTCCCTGGCCGTAATCTCGCTCACCGTGGTAAAGACATCGGCATGCTGTGCACTGGTCTTTTCCAGGGAGTAAATGGCCATTACGTTAAAGCGCCGGGCCATTTCGTCGCCGTCGTATTGGGCCATGTTGCTGTACAGCGGGAGGTTGTTCCCGGCCAAGCAGCGGCCCATCATGGTAGCGTGGGTGGTGAAAGCCGTAGCCACGGGAATGCCGGAACGCTTGAGTTGCAGCACGCCGGCGCCCGTCTGCCATTCGTGGAACTGGGCCAGCACCTTTTCGCCGCCCTTCAAGTTGTAGTTCCAGAAGCTTTCGATTACCCGTCCGGCTACCACGCCGAACACGGCCGACTCCTTATAGTCCCAGTTGCCGGAGATGGAATCTACGCCAAAGTCTTTCCAAAGGTCCGTGACAATGTCATCGGCCTTGGGAAGGAACTGCTTGTAATCTACCAGAATAGCCAGGGGCTTGCCGGGAATGTTCCACCGGCCCACCCGGAACACCAGCCCCTCTTGCAGGGCCTGGGCCTTCCAGGAACGGTACAGCATGGTATCTTCCAGGAAATCCGGGTTGCCGGAACGGTGCATCCACACGTCCGGGCCGATGAAAATATGACGGCGCCCCAGCTGGGACTGCAAATGGAGGGCCTTGGTGGCAATAACGGTATAGATACCGCCCACCTTGTTACACACCTCCCAACTGACTTCGAACAGATAGTCCGGATTCAGGATCTCTTTCTTTGCCATTTATTTTTTCTTCGCTGCTTTCTTCCGCACGGGCTTTACCTTCAGCTCCTCCACGGCGGTTTCCTTCACGTCCAGGGCAGCCCGTTTTTCGTCCAGGCGGATCTGGAAGTCCGAAATTACATTCATGTAGTTGATGAAGGCTTCGTAAGGCGTATCGTACGGGTTAAAGTATTTGTGCACCTCTCCGTCGGAGAAGAACTTGGTGCACATGTAGTAGAAATGGTCACTCTCCTGCAGATGGCCGAAGTCTTCCCACAGTTCCTCGTCGTTCACAATGGAAAGCTTCTCTGTCATGGCGTACACCTTCTTGAAGGCTTCGCTCTGGAGTTCGTTGCCCAGCCAGGCGGTAAGGTCGCGCTCCTCGTCGGCCCAGGAAATGGGGTCTTCCACCGCAAGATCCGACACGGCCTGATGCTTCTTCACAGCCTCTGCGGGCGTGACGAAGGCGAAGGTTTTGTCGGCCAGGACGGCGGCGGGAAGGGCCTTCATGAATTCGAAGATGCCGGTGTCGGCGGCCTGATGCTCGCCGAAGGTTTCGTAGTCCATGAACAGGTTCACAATGTCGTCTTCCTTGGCATTCTCCTTCATCCAGTCCACATACTGGTCGGCCGTAACCTTGTTGGCGGCAAAGCGGAAGGCAATGTCGTCGGACAGGTTGTAGTTGCGGAGCAGGAGCTTGAGCTTGGGCTGCGTTTCGTCGCAATACACATAGTTGGGGCTCTTCCAGCCCATGATGTGGCGGGCGCCTTCCGTGAGCATGGTCTTGTAGCCCAGGTCGTACACCATTTCGCCGATGCCGTTGGAATAGATGAGCTCCGTATTGCGGAAGGTAACGGGCTTTACGCCAAACAGTTCCTCAATTTTGGCAGCATGCTTGCCCACCTGGTGGCGGAACTCGCTTTCGCTGGCCAGGGAAGCCAGGGAATGGTAGTAGGTTTCGGCCAGGAATTCCACCTTGCCGGTGGCGGCCAGGGCACGGAAGCTGTCAATTACCTCCGGGGCAAAGCGCTGGAACTGGTCCAGGGCGCTGCCGGAGATGGAGTAGGCAATCTTGAACTTACCCTTGTACTGCTTGATGAGATCCAGCATGAGCTGGTTCATGGGTAAATAGCACTTCTGGGCCACGCGGCGCAGGATGGTACGATTGGCAAAATCGTCGTAATAGTGCGAATCCTTGCCGATATCGAAGAATCTGTACAGACGGAGCCGGGTGGGTTGATGTACCTGGAAATACAGGCAAATGCTCTTCTGGGTTGCCATAATCTATCTTATTTTACTACTGATTCATAAACTTTCTTGAGTTTGGCGGTGGCGCCGTTCCATTTGAGGGCGTTCACTTCGTCGTAGCCCATCTTGGCCGAGAAATCGGCCAGGGCCGGGTAGCTGAGGAGGGCGTAGATGTCGTCGGCCATGGCGTCCACATCCCAGAAGTCTACCTTGAAGGCGTATTTGAGCACTTCGGCGGCGCCGGACTGTTTGGAAATGATGGACGGCACACCCGTACGCATGGCCTCCAGCGGGGAGATGCCGAAAGGTTCACTGATGGACGGCATGATGTACACGTCCGACAGGGCGAACATCTTCTGGACGTCGGCGCCCCTGAGGAACCCGGTGAAATGGAAACGGTCGCTGATGCCCAGCCGCGCCGCATGGCGGATAGCGCGGTTCATCATGTCTCCGCTGCCGGCCATCACAAAGCGCACGTTCTTGGTGCGCTTGAGTACCTTGGCGGCAGCTTCAATGAAGTATTCAGGACCCTTCTGATAGGTGATACGGCCCAGGAACGTGACCACGGGCTCCTTCACGCCGCGTTCCACCACCAGGTTTTCCCGGCCGCTGAAATCTACGGCGTTGTGTACGGTGACCACCTTGGCAGGGTCTATTCCGTAGCGGTTGATTACGGTGTTGCGGGTGAGGTCGCTCACGGTAACCACCCGGTCGGCCACCTGCATGCCACGCTGCTCGATGGCGAACACGCGGGTATCGATGTTATCTACGCTGCCGCGGTCGAAGGACGTAGCGTGCACGTGGATTACCAGCGGCTTGCCCGTGAGCTCCTTGGCGGCGATGCCGGCATAATAGGTGAGCCAGTCATGGGCGTGGATTACGTCGAATTCGTCTTTGCGCTGCATGGCGATGGTGCCGCCCACCATGGCGTAGCGGGCCACCTCTTCCATGAGGTTGGCGCCGTACTTGCCGGAGAACTTGAACTTCTGGCCATAGCTGATGGAGAAGTCCTTCACCTGGCGCTTCCTTTCGTCTTCCACCAATTTGCCGAACTCTTCCGGATCGGCGTACGGAACCATGTTGGAGCCAATGTGGATGAACTTTACCTTGTCCAGGAATTCATCTACGGTTTCCGTTACGGTATCCACCTCCACGTCGGAAGCGTTGATGATGGTGGTAGCGCTCTGGTCTTCGTCGCCGGAGGCCGAGGGCATTACAAACAGGGTTTCCACGCCGTTGTAGGCCAGGCCTTTAACTATACCTTCACAGGCCGTACCCAGACCGCCTGCGATATGGGGAGGAAACTCCCAACCGAACATTAGTACTCTCATAGCTTAATCCTCCCTGTATTTTGCGATAAGCCAATTGATATTGAGCAGGGCTGCCGTAGCCATGGCCGATGAAATGGCCCCGTGCGGCTCGTGGGGCGGGTCTCCGTCGTAGAGTTCACTGAAGGCACCTACGCCGTGCTTGGAAAGATCTTCGTAGAAACCTTCCGTTAGCCATTCGGCCCGCTTGATGAAGTTCTTGCCCATCATGTTGAAGCTGGCATAGCAGTACTGAGCCAACAGGAACGGGAAGGCGCAGCCGTTGTGGTAGGCCAGGTCTCTTTCTACCTGCGAGCCTTCGTACACGCCCTTGTAGCGGACGTCGCGCGGGCTCAGGGAACGGATGCCGCGGCGGGTTACCAGTTCGGCGTTCACAACCCGCATCACCTGGCCGATGACTTCGTCGGACACGCAGAGGTAGTCCGTAGAAACGGCCCACAGCTGGTTGGGACGCAGTTCCAGGTGCTGCCCGGCGCCATCTACATAGTCGGCCAGGAAGCCCACTTCGGCATTCCAGAAGGTGGGCTGGAAGTTCTGTTCCACCAGATCCTTGATGGGAGCCCACTTCTTATAGAAGGCGCTGGTCTTGCGCTCGTTGGCCAGGGCGAATGCAATGGCGTTGTACCACAGGGCATTGGTTTCCACCTGGTATCCGGGACGTTCCGTAACGGCCCGGCCGCCCAGATAACAGTTCATCCAGGTGAGGGCCACGCCGTCCATCTGGGCCCACAGCAGGCCGTTGGGCTGCATGGCAACCTCCTGGCGCACACCGGGCAGGTAGCTTTCCAGAATAGATTTGAGCACCGGACCGTATTTGGCCCAGACGTCCTTGGCCGATGCGCCATAGGCGATATACTGCTGCAGGGTAACGGCCAGGTAGAGCGGGGCCTCCACCTGCGTAGTGCGGCGGTTCAGGCGCTCCTGGTTGGCAGCAATAAGGTTGTCAAGTATCTCTTCGAACTCCTTGGGGCTGTCTTTCCCGTAAAGGGTAAGGCCGGCCAGCGACTGCAGCGTTTCCCGCAGGAGACCGGTGTACAGCCAGCTGTAGCCCGCCACAATGCGCTTGATGCCGCCGTCTTCCCGGATGAGGGAATCGGCCTGTCGAACCAGCTGGTCGTGGAAGGAGGTGATGGGGCCAATCTGGTCGATGGCAGCGGTAAAGCGGCGCTTGAGGGAGGTGGCGTTCACCGGCTCCCCGGCCATGGCCGAGAACACGATGGAGTCGCCGGAGTGCATCTCTACCTCGAAGGCACCGGGAACCAGAAGGTCTTCCCGGCAGTCGTAGCCGCGGCGCATTTCGTCGGAATAGGTGATGCCCTTATACCAGACGGGACAGGACTTGAAGGCGGCGGTGGCGGTGGACAGCTGCAGGTTCAGGTCCGGGAAACCCGAATACAGATTGAATGCAACGCCGTTTTTGATGGCTTTGGCCGCCGTATTGGCGCCGGCGTTTTCCCCGGTAAGGCCATGGACATTGCGAAAGGCCAGGAAAGGCTTGAGCTCCAGCGTAATTTTGGCGGGAGCATTCACCAGTTCGTAGCCTATCATCACCTGATTGTAGTCCGGGTGCAGGACGATGGTCTTGCGGAATACAATCTCGCCGATTTTGTAGGTGATGCAGGGAACCGGATCTGCGTCAAAGTCTACAATGTACTTGTGACCGCGGGGTTCATAAATGTCTCCATAGCAATGGATGCCCAGGTTGAAGCGCTTTCCGCGCAGGGTAAGGCTCTCGTCCAGGGAGCTGAGCAGCAAATGCCGATAGCCGTCGAACTGCTCCACCGGAACGGCCAGAAGGCCGTGGTAGCGGCGGGTATTGCACGTAACGATGGACGTGTTGCAATACGCTCCGGTCTTATTCGCCAGGATAATCTCCCGCTTTAGCGAGTACGAGAGATTGACGAGCTCAGACTTGTTGAATTTCAAAAAAGCCATAAATATGTTTTTATATTTGCTTCAAAACCATGGCGCAGCGGGCGGGCAGGTACAACTTTAGGGTATGGTCGTAGGCCTGGTTCCCGTTGGGGCATTTCCCGGGGACGGAAATGTGATGTTCCCCCTCCTGCAAGCGCGAGAACCCGTCGAAGCGGGGCTCGTCACTGTCTAATACAATCACAAACTCGCCCGCAGGAGCTGAGAACCCGTAGTCCGCGAACGATCCTGTGGCCGAGAAATTCAGCGCAAAGATACAGTTTTTTCGTCTGAAAATCAAGATTTTCTTTTCTTCATCGGCCACAAGGAGCTCCGGACGGTGGAAAAGTACCTGTTCCTGACGCAGGAGGTGCACCATTTCCTGGTCGAAGCGCTGCAGGTCGGCGTAGCGGAGGAGCTCGTTATCGGCCAGGGACCACTGCCGGCGGGCATATTTGAACGACCATCCGTTCCCTTCGCGCGGGAAGTCGATCCACTCCGGATGGCCGAATTCGTTGCCCATGAAGTTGAGGTAACCGTCGCCTGCGGTGGCGGCCGTTACCAGGCGGATGAGCTTGTGCAGGGCGATACCGCGGTCCACGATGCCGTTCTGCGAGCCTTTGTTCATGCAGAAGTACATCTCCTTGTCCATGAGGCGGAAGATGATGGTTTTGTCGCCCACCAGGGCCTGGTCGTGGCATTCGGCATAGGAAACCGTCTTTTCATCGGCCCGCTTGTTGGTGAGTTCCCACCAGATTTCACCCATGGACCACTGCTCGTCGCTGCGTTCCTTGATCCATTTGATCCAGTGGTCGGCCACACCCATGCTCATGCGGAAGTCGAAGCCTACGCCGAAGGCCATGAACGGGGCGGCCAGGCCGGCCATGCCGGAAACATCCTCGGCAATGGTGAAGCCGTTGGGATTCATTTCCTTCACCAGCTGGGTGGCCAGGGAAAGGTAGATGACGGCATCTTCGTCCACGCCGCCGTCGAAGTACAGGCTGTAGTTGCCGAAATCCTTACCCAGGCCGTGGTCCCAGTACAGCATGGAGGTTACTCCGTCGAAGCGGAAGCCGTCTATGCGGTATTCCTCAATCCAGTATTTTACGTTGGACAGCAGGTAGTAGCGGGTTTCGTCCTTGCCGTAGTCGAAGCAGCGGGAGCCCCAGGCGGGGTGACGGCCCGCATCTCCGCGGTGGAAGTACAGGTCTTCCCGGCCGTCGAACTCGCTGAGGCCTTCCAGCACATTATCCACGCTGTGACTGTGCACGATATCCATCACTACGGCGATGCCTTTCCCGTGGGCGTCGTCCACCAGGGCCTTGAATTCCTCCGGGGTGCCGAAACGGGAACTGAGCGCGTAGAAGTTGCTCACCTGATAGCCGAAGGAGCCGTAGTAGGGATGCTCCTGCAGGGCCATGATCTGGATGGTATCATAACCCAGGGCCTTTACGCGGGGCAGCACGTTTTTGCGGAATTCCTCGAAGCTGCCCACTTTTTCCTTTTCGGCAGCCATGCCGATGTGGCATTCGTAGATGAAGGGATGGGGGCGCTTTCCAGCGTGGCCGTGCTTCCAGGCATAGGGTTTCTGCGGCGCCCAAACCTGGGCCGAGAATACTTTGGTGACTTCGTCCTGCACAACGCGGGTAGCATAGGAGGGCAGGCGCTCTCCCCCGCCGCCGGGCCATTCCATGTACAGTTTGTACAGTTCCCCGTGCTTAAGGAACATTTCCGGCAGCTTGAGTTCCCAGTTGCCGTTTCCCAGGGGCTGCAGGGCATAGCCGTCGGTGCGTTTCCAGTTGTTGAAGTCTCCTATGAGGTAAATTTTGGAGGCATTGGGCGCAAACTCCCGGAACACCCAGCTGCCGTCTTTGCAGCGGTGCAGTCCGTAATACATGTGGTTGTTCACGGCGTCCTTCAGGAGCCCGTCCCCGGCAATGTGCCTGCGGGTTTGCCAGATGCGTTCGTGCCGGGCGTCAATAGCGTCCTTGAACGGCATCAGCCAAGGGTCGGTTTGATAAATCTTCTTCATATTATGTGGTTAGTCTTTGTCTAAAGAATCAATCTTGTCTTTGACGGTACGCAGATATTCCCGGCACTGCTTTAGCAGTTCCTTGCTCCGGCCCACCAGGGCATCAATGTCGTCCAGTTTGGTTTCCGGATTCTCCACCTTCGCTGCAATCTCTTCCAATTCCTTGATTGCCTTTGCGTAATCAAACTTATCTGCCATAATCTTGGTTATTAATGCTTCGTTGCAGAACTATTGTTTCAAAAACCGTCGCTTCGCGACCCTCCCCAAAGGGGACCCCTCCTCTTACACGGCCGAGGGTGGCCATGGGTTTTTGAAACAATAGTTCTTCCACTACGCTATTTTACAATCATCGTTTTGTATTATTTATTCCCAGCAGGGCACAGGCATCTTTTTATGCTATGTTAACTTTATTATTATCAATTTGTTCTGTGTATATTTCGTCTACTTTGGCGGTGAGGGATCCGTCGGTGAAGCGGACACCGATGCGGTCCCCTACGTGTACTTTGTCTACGGTTTTAAGCACTTTGTTGTCTTTTCCGGTTACCAGTACGTAGCCCAGGGACAGGATGTTGCGGGGGTCCGAGGCGTTGATGAGGGCCTCCTTGAGGGCCAGCTGGGACACGGCCTGGCTCACGCGGGCCTGGGCGGCGAACTTTAGGCGGTGGGTAGCCTGGTCGGAGAGGCGGGCTACATCGGCCCACTTGTGGGTGAGGCCTTTGGAAATGCGGCCTACGCTGCGCTGCAGCAGCATTTCCAGGGCATTTAAGCGTTCCCGGATGGCGCGCTGCACGGCCGCATCGGCCCCTTTCAGTCGCAGTTCTTCGCGGGAAAGGAGGCGCTGGGTAGCACTGCCAATCTGCTGGGCAAAACGGTCCAATCTTTCGTCCTGGGCCCTGTAGGCGTCCAGGAACAGATCGGCCAGGGCGGTGGGGGTTTTTACGGAGTTGTGAGCTACCAGATCGGCAATGTGCACATCCCTGTCGTGGCCGATGGCGGTGATAACGGGGACGGGGCAGGAGGCGATGGCCATGGCCAGATTGGCATCGTCGAAGCAGGCCAGGTCCAAGTCACTGCCTCCGCCGCGGAGAATCAGGAGGGCGTCGTAGGGCTGCTCCTGCACTGCCCGGATGGCGTCTATAATGGATTCCGGAGCCTGCTCTCCCTGCATGAGGGCCTCTACCAGGTCCAGCCGGAAAGCATAGCCTTCCTCGTTTTCCAGCAGGTGCCTTCTAAAATCTCCATAGCCGGCGGCGGTTTTGGAGGTAATGACCGCCAGGCGGTACGGCAGTTCCGGCAGGGCCAGCTCCTGCTGCATGTCCATGTATCCCTCTTTGGTGAGGAATTCTATGGTGCGCTTGCGTTCCAGGGCTTTTTCTCCCAGGGTGAACGCGGGGTCTATGTCTTCTATGAAGAGGCTGATGCCGTACAGTTCGCTGTAGCTCACCTGCACCTTTACCAGCACCGTAATGCCGGCCTGCAGGGGCTGCCCGGCCGCCTGCTCGAAAAAGGCCCTCAGGCGCGGGAAGTACCACTTCCAGATCATGGCACGGCTCTGGGCTACGGGCTGCCCGCCCCGGCTTTGGGCCAGTTCCAGGTAGCAGTGCCCGTTGGAACGCGGGCTGAAGGAGGCAATTTCGGCCTTAACCCAGTACCGATCCGGAAAAGCATCTTCAATGCCTTCCTTAATCCTTTCCTGCAGCTCCAGCAGGTCCATGTACTCCCTCTGCGCCATACTTTACAAATATAACAAAAAAAACCGCAGAATAGTCCGCCTTCAACTTCGTTGCCTGCAAAAATTGCTAAAAATGCAGGCGCCGAAGTCGTTACGAACGCCGGCGCCTGCAAAAAACGCCAAAAATGACGGCACCGACGTCACCACGAACGCCGGTGCCAGCAAAATCGGCCCAAAATGCGGGCTTAGAAGTTATATTTCCGGATCGAAGTGCGGAATGGGCTTCAGTTTGAAGAGGTTGGTGACGTGCTTGCGGTCGATGAGGGCTTTGGTGGCGGGGTCTTCGCACACGCCGGTGCGGATGTATTTGTCCAAAACGGCGTAGGTGAAGCCCAGGTTGTCCTCGTCGGTTTTGCCGCAGAGGCCGTCGGACGGGGCTTTGTGCACCAGCTTGTCCGGCAGTCCCAGCTCCGTGCCGATGGCCAGCACTTCCTGCACCGTAAGACCGCCCAGGGGCGAAAAGTCGCCGGCGGCGTCGCCATAGCGGGTGCTGTAGCCCACCCAGTCTTCGGACAGGTTGCAGGTGTTCACCACGCGGCCGTTGTTGCTCTGGGAAATGGCATACACGGCCGTCATCCGCAGGCGCGGCGCCATGTTGATGCGGGTCTGGGCCGATGCCTCGTGCCCCAGCTGGGCCTCCACTTCGGCCATCAGGGCCTGGAAAGCCGGGCCGATATTCACATTGTAACGCTTGATTCCCAGGTGGTTGATGAGCATGACGGAATCGTCGATATCGGGCTGAACGCCGTTGGGCATGGTAACGCCGATCACACGGTCTACACCCAGTGCCTCCACGCACAGCGCAGCACAAACGCTGCTGTCCTTGCCGCCGGAAATGCCCAGCACGGCATTACAGCCGGGGCCGTTTTCTTCAAACCAGTCCCGAATCCACTGGACGCACTGGTCTTTTACTTTTACTGCATCGAACATAATATCTTTTCGTTTGTTGTGGACCTGGTCCATTTTCACGCTGTGGACCTGGTCCAGACAGTATGCATTCTATGTCATTGAGGGCTACACTCCGTGGACCTGGTCCAGCACATAATAGTGGACCTGGTCCACACCCGCCCCTGCTATTTCGCTCTGGTATAAACCTGAATGGGACAACCTTCAAAGTCGAAGTGCTCGCGGAGCTTGTTCTCCAGGAAACGCTTGTACGGGTCTTTTACCCACTGGGGCAAGTTGCAGAAGAAGGCAAACTGCGGCGTGCGGGTGGGAAGCTGGGTTACATACTTGATCTTGATGTACTTACCCTTCCATGCCGGCGGCGGATAGTTCTCGATTTCCGGGAGCATGGCGTCGTTCAGCTGGCTGGTAGGGATTTTCCGGCTCATATTTTCGGCCACCCTGGCCACGGCGTCCAGCACGTCCAGGATGCGCTGCTTGTTAATTACGGAGGTAAAGATGACGGGGATGTCGTTGAACGGGGCCAGGCGGGCCTTGAGGGCTTCGGTGTACTCCTTCATGGTGTTGACGTCTTTCTCGAACAGGTCCCACTTGTTCACCACAATCACACAGCCTTTCCGGTTCTTCTGGATAACGTTGAAGATGTTCATGTCCTGCGCCTCCATGCCCAGCGTGGCGTCTATCATGAGGATGCACACGTCGGAATGTTCGATGGTGCGCATGGCGCGCAGCACGGAATAGAATTCCAGATCCTCCGTTACCTTGGCACGTTTGCGCATGCCGGCGGTATCTACAATCATGAACTCGTGGCCGAACTTGTTGTAGTAGGTGGAGATGGAGTCCCGTGTAGTGCCGGCCACCGGCGTTACAATGTTGCGTTCCTCGCCCAGCAGGGCATTGGTGAGGGAGCTCTTTCCCACGTTGGGACGGCCCACAATGGCGATATGCGGCAGATCGGCATGGTCGTCATCGGCCTGATTGTCCTCCGGCAGCACCCTTAGGATTTCGTCCAGCAGATCGCCGGTTCCGGAGCCGTTGGCGGCCGATATGCTCCACACCTCTCCCAGGCCCAGGGCGTAGAAGTCGAAGGCATCGTACATCTTTTCGCCGCTGTCCACCTTGTTCACGCACAGCACCACCGGCTTCTTGCTGCGGCGCAGCAGATCGGCAATCTCGGCATCGTAGTCCGTGATGCCCGTGGCGGCTTCGCACATGAAAAGGATTACATCGGCCTCCTCGATGGCAATGACCACCTGGCGGCGGATGGCGTCTTCAAAAACGTCGTCACTGTTGGAGGTGTAGCCGCCCGTGTCCACCACGGAGAATTCCCGGCCGCTCCATTCGCACTTGCCGTAATGCCGGTCCCGCGTGACGCCGGCGGTTTCGTCCACAATGGCCTGGCGCATTCCCACCAGGCGGTTGAACAGGGTACTTTTTCCTACGTTCGGTCTCCCGACTATCGCTACTAATGCCATATTCTACTGTTTTTCGTATTCATATAAGGCGCACGACTTGCATGCGTCCGTAAACTCGCCGTTGCAGTGCTCCGGCTTACCTTTCTTTTGTGCCGCCAGCATTTCCAGTTCCTCCTGCTTGGCACATTTGATGCCCCGCTTGCGCATTTCCGGGTTCGTGGAAATTTCCCCGTCGGGGAAAGGCTTCTTGAACAAGAAGATATTCACGCCGAGAAGCAACACGGCGAGGCCCACAAA
>CAMJKI010000024.1 GCA_946406355.1 uncultured Bacteroidales bacterium
CCCCAAGAACTCCGTGAAGCTCATCGTCGTGGACGGCGTCTTCTCCATGGAAGGAGACCTGGCCAAACTGCCGGAGATTGTAGAGCTCAAGCACAAGTATAAGAACGTCTATATTATGGTGGACGAGGCCCACGGCCTGGGTGTCTTCGGCAAACAGGGCCGCGGCGTCTGCGACCATTTCGGCCTCACCAAGGAGGTAGACCTCATCATGGGCACCTTCTCCAAGAGCCTGGCCGCCATCGGCGGTTTCATCGCTGCCGACAAGGTTATCATCAACTGGCTCCGCCACACCGCCCGCACCTATATCTTCCAGGCTTCGGACACCCCCGCCGCCACGGCATCGGCCCTGGAGGCCCTGCACATCATCCAGCAGGAGCCCGAGCGCATTACCAAGCTGTGGGACGTTACCAATTATGCCCTGCGCCGCTTCAAGGAAGCCGGCTTCGAGATTGGCGAAACGGAAAGCCCTATTATTCCGCTGTACGTGCGCGACCTGGAGAAGACCTTCATCGTTACAAAACGGGCCTTTGACGAAGGCGTTTTCATCAATTCCGTTATTCCGCCGGCATGCGCCCCGCAGGACACCCTTATCCGCTTCTCGCTGATGGCCACCCACACCCGTGCCCAGGTAGACCGTGCGGTAGAGGCTCTTACCAAGGTATTCAAAGAAGAGGGAATCATCAAATAGGCATTGCCTAATCTATGAAAAAACTCGCCATTCTTTTTGCCAGTCTCCTGCTTCCGGTGGGGGCGCTGGCCCAGCAGATGCATGTGGATGAGGTTTCTATCGACACCCGTGCCACTTTCCATCAGGAGACCCGCGGGGGTGTTTACGGAACGCACTTCCAGGGAGACTATCTGAACCTGCACATCATGGGACAGATCAGCGACCGGCTCAGCTTCCGCATCCGGCAGCGGCTTAACAAAAAGATTGAGGACACCAATCCCTTCAACGCCACAGACTTCCTCTGGCTCAAATGGCAGCCCAGTCCCAAGTGGTCGTTCACCTTCGGCAAGCAGGCCATTATGCTGGGCGGATATGAAGTGGATTCCGCCCCCATCGACGTATATTATTACGGTGCCTTCACCAGCAACCTTTATCAGTACTACGCTTTTGGCGTAAGCGCCGCCTTCCATCCGGCGCCGGGCCAGTCCATTGCCGTCCAGTTCATTCCCTCGCCCATTTCGCCCGTCACACAGAACGCCTATTCCTATAATCTTTACTGGAACGGGCATATTCTTCCGCACTGGAAAACGGTGTGGAGCTACAATCTGGTGGAAGACATGTACGCCCGCAAGATGAACTATCTGGTTCTGGGCAACAAATTCGAACTGGGCGCCCTGGTGGTAGACCTGGACCTGATTGACCGCGCTTCCTTCCACCAGAAGAACTTCCTGTCGGACTGGTCGGTAATTGTAAAGGCCATCCTTACGCTGGGCAAATGGAACCTTTGCACCAAGGTGGGATATGAAAGGAACGATGCCGCCAACGTAGACGCTAACGGCATTTCATATGACCTTACGCTCCCTGCCGGGAACAATTATCTGTATGGAGGCGCCGGCGTGGAATATTTCCCCCTGGGGAACGAAAACCTACGCATCCACGCGGCCTACTTCCGGGACAACCACGATGATCTGAACAACTTCGACATCGGCGTCACCTGGCGGTTCAATATTTACAAGCGCTAAGCCTTAAACAGTTCTACGGCCTTATCTACATCGGCCTCTTCCAACACCAGGGAGATGCTTAATTCTTCGCCGCCCTGGGCCGATGCAATAATGTTGATGCCGGCCTGGCCCAGCGTGCCGAAAACCTTGCCGGAAGTACCGGGAATGTTGCGCATGCGGCTGCCGAAGACCGTGACGATGCCCACTTCCTTGTTCAGCACCACCACGTCATCCAGCGGAAGGAGCGGATTGTCCATGAAGAGGCCGTGGAGGGCTTCCTGCGTACGTTCCTTGTCTTCGCTGCGCACAGCAAAGCTGATGCTGTACTCCGAAGACGTCTGGGCGATGAAACGCACGTTTACGCCAGCCTTGGACAGGCAGGAGAAGATGGAGGAAGACATGCCCACGCGGCCCAGCAGACCCGTTCCGTACACGGTAACCAGCGTAAGGTCCTTGTCCCAGATTACATCCGTCTGATGGGAGGAATCGGTGGAAATGAAGGTGCCCTTGAAGCTACTGTCGTTGATGTCCTTTACCACAATGGGGACTTCCCCGTTCTTGGCGGGCCAGATGGCGCTGGAAGCAAAAGGCGCATGGGCCGATGCGCAGAAATGCGCCGCTTCATCGTACGTCATGGCGGGGATGCCGTCGATACCGTGGCCCTCAATATAGAATTCGATACTTTCGGCCTTAAGTGTGGCGCCGATGAGGGAAGCCATCATGTGCGCGCCGTCCTTACCCACGCGAACCACATAGCCGGAGTCCAACCTGCCATAACCGCCGGGGATGATGACGGGGCCGCTGGTAGTTAAGCGGGACTTGATCTGTTCGCGGGAACCCATCCAGTCGAAATGCTGGACACCCCTGGCATCGGCATGACAGAGCATCAGTTCCGTACCGTCTATCAGAATGCCTTTCACCTGATTATTCACGGCCTCGGCACACAGACGGGCACAGCGGGCCAGCACATAATCCTGAATGGAGATTTCTGACGTGATAACGTACATTCCCTCCCGCAGATAACCCTCTATGTTGCTGATAATCTGGGTGGCCTTCTCCTGATAGCTCTCCGAAGCGGAAAGGGCTGCGAAATAGGCCCTCACCTGATCCATTTCCTCCCGGGCCGACTTCTTTTCCCGGATGGTTTTGCGGACGGCTTCCCGCAAAATGATTTCAATCTTCTTTTCCGGCCGGATGACGGCTACGGTGTCTTTTCCGCAAAGGGCGGAAATGGACTTGAGGGTGTCCTGCTTGAGCAGGAAGGACTTAACGATCATCGCTGTGGTTTTTTTATCCCTCAAATTTACAAAGATTCCCGGAATATGACAAGCGTTGATTGGTATTTCAGGGATTTCAGCTATCTTTGCACAGCAAAAACCCAAAAGAATGATTCAGTCCATGACTGGCTACGGCAAAGCCGAAGCCCTCCTCTCCAGCGGCAAGCTCACCCTGGAAATCAGAACCCTCAACGGCAAAAACGCCGAAATCAATATCAAGAGTTCCCTCCTGCCCAAAGACAAGGATCTGGAAGTGCGCAAGCGCCTGGCCGACAAGCTGGTGCGCGGCACCATAGACGTTTTTATCAGCTTTGAAGCCGGGGCATCGGACACGGCCCACAGCGTGAACCAGGAGGTCTTCCACAGCTATTGGAAAAGCGCCGTAGCAGCTTTGGACAAGGAAACCATCCTCACCAAAACTTTCACCAAGGACCCGGGCGTGGGCAGCGTGCTGGCCAACGCCATCCTCCGTCTTCCAGATGTGGTGGATGCCCGCAAAACCGATGTAATCGGAGAAGAAGAATGGCCCCTGGTATCGGCCGCCCTGGACAGCGCCCTGGACCGGCTGATGGCCTACCGGGCCCAGGAAGGCAAGGCCCTGTATGCCGATGTCACCTCCCGCGTGAGCGGCATCCTGAAGCTGTACGAACAGGTGGAAGCCCTGGAAGGAGAACGCATCGCAACGGTGCGCGAAAAGCTGCAGAAAGCCCTGCAGGACCTGCAGGCCAAGGTAGATCCTTCCCGTTTTGAGCAGGAAATGGTGTTCTACCTGGAAAAATACGACATCAACGAAGAAAAGGTGCGCCTGCGCCAACACTGCAAGTATTTCATGGAAGTAATTGACCAGGAACCCTATCCCGGCAAAAAACTGGGCTTCATCATCCAGGAGATGGGCCGGGAAATCAACACCACCGGTTCCAAGGCCAACCACGCCGGCATCCAGCAGCTGGTGGTGCGGATGAAGGACGAGCTGGAGAAGATCCGGGAACAGTCCATGAATATTCTGTAAAAAGCCGTTTCGTATTTTTACGCCATAACGGCCTTGCAGTGTACTGCAGGGCCGTTTTCTTTTTCCGTAAAAGTTATTTGAATGGTTTTTCGCCGCCGGCAGACTCAAAAACGGCCTTACAGGGCCGTACAATGCCGCTTTTGAAAGTAAACGTTTCTTTATTTGCCAACACGGATAATCCTGTATTCCTTTGCAAAAAACAACAGGAGACATGAAACAGTTACTTCAAATTCAGGTAGACGACAACGGCGAACTCTTCTTCCATTCCGATTATGAGTTTCCGGAAGTATTAAAACGCCGTCCCCCCGTAAACTGGGAAGACGGCCTTTACAGGGAATTATCCTATTTCATTTCCCACAGCGGGATAAACATCCGGCGCGCAGCGAACTTTGTGGGCTATGCGGCCAATGATCCGCGGGCCAACTATCTGGAACTGCATCCGGAACTGGAAAAGGCGCTTACCCTCTGGCGGAGGGAAAAAGCCCGGGAGCAGGGTGTTCCCGCCTATCACATCCTTCATCAGCGCGTTTTGCTGGCCATTGCCGATGCAGCCCCCATCTCGGAAATGGAACTGCTGGACATACCGGGATTCGGCACAGCCATGCTCAGGCGCTACGGCCAGGAGATCCTGGACCTGGTAGAACGGGAAATGGCAGCCTGCTAGCTACTTGTTCCAGTGCATTTCCCCCACATAGGCGCCGCACTCATAGGCGGTGACGATGGGGATCTTTACACCGTCCAGGTTCTCTTTCCAACCGGTCTCGCTCAGGAAGGTATGGGAGTGTCCGCCCACAAACAAATCGATGTTGCGGGTTTTCGAGCACAGCTCCGGGTCTGTCATTTCTCCGGGTCCGTGTTCCGTATAACCCAGGTGCGTGAGGGCAATCACCACATCGCACTGGGGACGGAGCAGATCGGCATACTTCTGTACGGTGGGAATCATGTCGAATTCCGGCACCCGGTTGGCGGTTTCACCAGACACTACGCCCTTCAGGCTGCAGACTACGCCGATAATGCCAATCTTGCGGCCGGCCTTCTCTACAATAACGTAAGGCTTGATGTACTTTCCAGCCTCAAAGGGCGAGAAGTCCAGGTTGCAGCAGACCACCGGAACCTCCACCCCGGAGAGCATGGTGCCCAGGGCTTCCAGGCCATTGTCAAACTCATGATTGCCCAGCGTTATGGCATCGTACTTCATTACGTTGATGGCCTGCACCTCCACCTTTCCCTTGAACTCCGAGAAATAGGTGGTACCCTGGCAGTAATCCCCCGCATGCAGCAGCAGCACGTTCTCCGGACCGTCGGCCCTGCGTACGCTGTCCACAAAGGCGGCGCGTTCCAGCAGGCCGCCCAGGCCAGCGTCGGGGCCGCTGCGGATGGGTTCCATCTGGCTGTGCGTGTCGTTGGAATGCAGGATGGTGAGCACGGGCTTTGCCTTTTGGGCCTTCTTGACACCCAGGCCGATACACCAGCCCGCTACAAAGCAGCTAAGGACAATCAGTCCAATCTTTATGATATTCGAAGTCTTCATGGCTTAGTCCTCCATCACTACGCGTCCGTCCGGCGCAGAATCAATTGCGATACCCTTGGCCTCGCACTCCCGGATATAGTCCAGCATCACATCCTTGAGCAGCACGCGGGAAAGCTTTACGCTTTCGGCCATGGCGCCGATACGGATGCCGTCGCCGCCGTCCAGCAGGAAGTCGATGGTGGTAACGTTATAAAGCTTTTGGGGATCGATGGGCTTGCCGCCGATAAGGGCGCTTTCCAGCTTATGCCCTTTCACCTTTACCTGTACACCGCTCACCGCCTGGAAAGCTTCCGTCTCCGACAGCTGCTCCAACAAACGGGTGAGTTCGCTTCCGCGCATCTTCACGTAGCACATATAGTTCTGGAAAGGGAACATGGAAGCGATGTCGTCCAGGGTAATGGCGCCTTCCGGCATGGGCACACGAATGCCGCCGTAGTTGGTGATAGCAAAATCCATCGGCACCTTGAAATACTTGGAACCGGCCTGCCGGAGCACATCCACAAACAGGTTGGAGAGGGGCATGTCCAGTTCACGCGCATTGTCCATCATACGGGCGCTGTGCCCAACCACCTCCTTCAGCGGAGCCAGCTGCGGCTGCACTTCCATCAGGATTTCGGCGGCCTGGGGCACCGGGGAATCTTCGGCGAAGGCCACGCCGTTGGGCGCTACATAGCCGTCGTCTTCAAACACACCCAGCGCGGTATTCACATTTTCCTGCGTGATGCTCTGAGCACCCGTACGATGCCCGTCCATCTTCACAAGTTTCCAGGAGATTTCCTCTCCGCGGGGCTGCATGGCGGCCTGGGCGGCGAAGAATACACCCACCAGGATAAGCAGCCACGCCGCGTATCCCAGATACGTTTTTACTTCTGTTTTAGCCATTTCCAAAGGTCTTTAAACGTAGTTTTCTTGCCATACATCAGAATACCCACCTTGTAGATCTTGGCCGATGCCCAGGCGCAGACGATAAACGTACCCACCAGCAGGACAATGGACAGGACAACTTCCCAGGTGGCCACCCCGAACGGAATCCGGGCAAGCATCACTATAGGGCTGGTGAACGGAATCATGGAGAACCAGAACACCAGCGGGCTGTCGGGTGCCTTAAAGGCATACAGGGCCACAAAGAAGCCCAGCATCAACGGAATGGTTACGGGCAGCTGAAGCTGGCTGCTGTCTCCCTCATTCTCCACGCCCGAGCCGATGGCCGCAAACATGGATGCATACAGCAGATAGCCGAAGATGAAGAAGAACAGGAAAGCGATGACAATCTGCCCCACGTTGATATTGCCCAGAGTGCTCATGATCACCTCCATGCCGGAAGGTTCGCCGGCAGCCACGGCAGTAGTATCCGTAGCGGCCATGGCGTCCTCCAGGGAGAGGTCCGTAACACCCGGAATATTCATGCCGGGAGACATCTGCTGCACCATTTCGGTGGTAGTATCCTCATCCATCATGCCCATGATCTTATCCTTGCCGATAATGCCCATGGCCACGCCCACCAACAGCAGCGTAAGCAGAATCCAAAGCACAAACTGGGTAAGGGCCACCAGTGCCACGCCGATGATTTTGCCGAACATCAGCTCGCTGGCCTTGACGGAGCTCACCAGCACTTCCACCACGCGGGAGCTCTTTTCCTCGATGACCGAGCTCATGACCATACCGGAGAACAGGGCGATGAACATGTAGATAGCGATGCCCAAAATCATGGACAGGGCCATGTAAATGCCGGATTCCGAGATGGTTTCCTTTCCGCTTTCATCTATGGTATAGCTATGGAGCTTCACATTGGACTTGACGCCGGCCATAATCTCCTCCAGGTTCTCGATTCCATAGGATTCAATGCGGTAGGCCTCTACTGCGTCGTTGATACGGCCTTCGATCATGGAACCGGTGTCCATGCCCAGCGGCTTCTCGCTGTAGCAGTCGGCATACACGGTCCGGGACAGGGTGTCCAGTTCCGAGACGGTAAGGAGCACATCCACGCCGGAGGCCTTGAAATCGGCCTTTACAGCTTCGGGGGAAGCATCGGCACCCAGGTCCTTGAAAATGGTAACGTCGTTGTCGGTAAGATACGGCAACACAATGCCGGAGCGGTCGATAACGCCGATTTGCTTGGCCTCCTCCTTGGTGCCCATCATGATGAGGGTAGGCAGGATGCACATGGCCGCAAAGAAGATAGGGGCCAGGAAAGTGATGAGAAGGAAGCTCTTTTTCTTAACCTTGTTAAGATACTCGCGCTGGATAATAATTCCTAATTTCTTGATGTTCATAGCCTATTCCTCCTCCGTTACCAATTTGATAAAAATGTCGTTCATGCGCGGCACCACTTCCTTGAAGGAATTGATGCGGATGCCGGCCTGGATGAATCCCATCAGTTTCTCGTTCACATCGGCGCGGGGCACAACGATGGTTTTGCGCACCAGGTCTTCCGTGTACTCGATTTCCACGTTGTCTTCTCCGTGCTGACGGCGGATCTCGTCTGTGGGACCTGTAACCACCAGTCTGGCCTTGTTGATAAGGGCAATCTCGTCACAGAGTTCCTCCACGGATTCCATGTTGTGGGTGGAAAGGATGATGGTGGCGCCTTCCTCCTTCAAGCGAAGGATTTCCTTGCGGATAAGGTCGGCATTCACCGGGTCGAAGCCGGAAAAAGGCTCGTCCAGGATCATGAGGGAAGGTTTGTGCACCACCGTAGTGATGAACTGGAGCTTCTGGGCCATACCCTTGGACAGCTCTTCCACCTTCTTGTTCCACCAGTCCTGGATGCCGAAGCGCACGAACCACTTCTTCAGTTCGGCGGCGGCCTCCGAGGCGCTCATTCCCTTGAGCTGGGCCAGGTACATGGCCTGGTCGCCCACTTTCATCTTGCGGTAAAGGCCCCGCTCCTCCGGCAGATAGCCGATGCGGGCAACGTCCTCTTCCGAGATGGGGTGTCCCTTGAAGAGAATCTGGCCTTCCGTAGCGATGGTGATACGGTTGATGATGCGGATGAGGGTACTCTTACCCGCTCCGTTCGGCCCCAGCAGGCCGAAGATCTTTCCTTCCGGAATTTCCAGCGACACATGGTCCAGTGCCACTTTTTCTCCGAAGGTCTTTGTTACGTTCTTTACTTCAATGATTGCCATAATTCATTCGTCATCCCGGGCCTAAGCCGGAATCTCTTTGCAAATATAATAAGAATTTATTGAGTCGCAATAAATTTTGTTAAAAATTCAATATTTTCACTACAAGTTCCGTCAACAGTTCCGCCGGAGTTGCTTCGCCGGCATCTCCGCCCTTTCCCTTATAGTCATACTCGCACAGGAGGGAGATGGCCGCCTGGCAGCGCTGGAAGGGATAATTGCGTACGGCCATGTCGTATTCCTTCAAGAAAAAGGGATTCACGCCCAGTTCCCTGGCGGCATCGGCAGGTGCCGGCCGACCCTTCTGCAGCAGGGCATGATACTTCAGGATCCGGTAAAAATGGGTAAAGAGCGGCGCCACGGCCATGGGAAGGGCAAAGCGGGGCGCCTCGCCGATATGGGCGGCTATCTTGAGCGCCCGGGCGGCATCCCGGTAACTCAGGCACTTGGTAAGCTCGAAAATGCTGAATTGGCGGCTTACACCCACGTTCTTTTCCACATCGGCCACGGAAACCTCCTGCACGCCTTCCGGCAGGTTTTTGAGCATTTTGTCCGTCTCTACGGCAATCTTGCCCAGGTCCGTGCCCACCGATTCGGCCAGCAGCATGGCGGCCTCCGGATGGATGCGCAGTCCCCGGCCCTCGTAATAGGCCTGGATCCACTGCGGCAGCTCATAGTCCCGGAGGGCGGTGGATTCCACCACCACACCGGTTTTCAGAACGGTTTTGTACAGGGATTTGCGTTTATCGGCCGATGCCCCGTGCAGCAGGATTACCAGCACGGTGCTGTCCAGCGGCTGCTGGCAATAGAGCGCCAGATCCTCCAGGCCCTTCATTTGCTGGGCCTCCTTCACCACCACCAGCTGCCGTTCGGCCATCATGGGGAAGCGGCGGGCGGCGGTAATTACGGTATCGGCCGTTACGTCGGCGCCGTAGCAGATGGTTTCGTTGAAATCTTTTTCCCAGTCCTGCAGGCAGTTGTCGACGATGGCGTTGCAGATGAGGTCCGGATAATAGGGCTCCTCCCCCATCAGCAGATAAACAGACTTGAAGATGCCGCTACGGACATCTTCAAGAATACTTTTGACCTGACGGTCGAGCTCTATGTAGGACTTGCCTGCCACCTGTTATTTGGAGAACTTCTTCTCCTTGGAACGGACAATCTTCTCCTTGAGGGCGTCGGCGGCATCCGTTACGGCCTCTTCGAAAGTACGGGCCTGACGCTCGATGACCATATCTTCCCCGGGGAAACGGGTTTGGAGTTTGACGCACTTGTTATCGGCGTCCGGAAGCAGGGACAGCGTGACATCGATGTCACCCAGGTTGTCGAAGAACTTTTCTACCTTTCCAACTTTCTTCTCGATAAAGTCCAGCAGCTTCTCGTCTGCATCGAACTTAAGGGACTTGACGTTAATCATGACTGTCTTGGTTTTTTGCCCTTGGATGGGCGTTAATGTATTGTGCCTTGAGCCGTTCGATGGAATTGTGGGTATAGACCTCCGTGGCGGCGAGGCTCTCGTGGCCCAGCATCTCCTTGATGGCGTTCAGGTCGGCTCCCCTGTCCAGCAGGGCTGTGGCGAGCGAATGCCTGAGCACGTGGGGGGATTTCCTCCCGCTGATGCCTTCGCGGTCCTGAAGCTCCGCCTTTACCGCCCGGTCTACGTATTCCGGATACAGGGGGCGCCCTTTTTCCGTTACGAAAAGCGGTGCATCGGAGGGTCTGGGACCCCCGGTCATCGAACTAGCTGCTTGTAAATATAAGGATATTTCCTGACTTAACGAAAGAATCAGGGGAATTTCGCGCATTTTATCTCCCTTTCCGTGGACGTGCAGGGTATTGCGCGCCGGATCTATGCTGCCCACTTCCAGGCCGATCAGCTCGGCCCGGCGGATGCCGGTTCCGTACAGCAACGAAATAATGAGCCGGCGAAGCCTGCGCCGGTACAGCTCCACGGCGGTTTTGTCGGCCGGTCCCAGCTGCAGCAACAGGTCCAGGGTTTCCTGCCCCGCATCGGCTTGGGTGGCCTCCAGATAGGCTTCCATGGTATTGGCCGTATAGTACTCCGGCAGGCGCTTCTCCATCTTGGGACGCCGCACAGTGCGCACGGGATTGGACTGGAGTTCCCCGCTTTTCACCAGAAAGTTGCAAAGGCCGCTGAGGGCGCTCAGGTGCAGGTGCACGGTCCGGGCCTTGAAGCCTTTGTCAATCAGGTGCGCTTCGTATTCGCGGATTCTGGAGGGAATGAGATCCATCTCTCCCCCGGCCCATTCGGCAAAATCCTTTAGCGCATCGGCATACAACGCCTGTGTCCGCGGCGAGTACCGCCGGACATCCCGAAGATAAGCTATATATCTCTCTATCAGCATTTTGCAGTTTTCTCCCTGTGTAAAGAATCACAGGGAGAAACAACTAAGTCATTGATTATCAGCTATGGGGTGAAGGCCCAGCTCTGCAGCCTTTGAGCGCAGGTAGGCATCGGCGGCTTCGAAGGTGTAGGGAATCTCGCCATCCAGGATGGCGTTTTTAATCATTTCCTTCAGCTTGCCGATGGTGTTGCAGGGCTCCAGGCCGAACACTTCCATTATATAGTCGCCGGTGATGGGGTTCTTCCAGTTGCGGATTTCGTCCTTGGCTTCCACTTCGGCCATTTTTTCCTTCACCAGTTCAAAGTTCCGGCGCAGGCGGGCCACCTTTGCGGGATTCTTGGAAGTGATGTCGGCGTTGCACAGCAGCATGAGGTCGTCTATGTCGTTGCCGGCGTCGAACAGCAGGCGGCGTACGGCGCTGTCCGTGACTTCATCATCCACCAGCGCAATGGGCCTCAGGTGCAGGTTCACCAGCTTCTGGACGTACTTCATCTTTTCGTTCAGCGGCATGCGGAGGCGCTCGAAGATTTTGGGTACCATGCGGGCGCCAACCACCTCATGGCCATGGAAGGTCCATCCCTGCCCGGCCACGTAGCGCTTGCTGGCAGGCTTGCCGATATCGTGCAGGAGCGCCGCCCAGCGGAGCCACACGTCCGGAGCCGTACGAAGGGTGGCGTTTCCGTCGGCATCGTAATCCTTAAGTTCTTCCCTTTCAATGGCTTCCTTCTCAAACAGGGCCACGTTGTCCAACACCTGCAAACTATGGCTGAAGTTTTCCTTGTGCCCCTTTCCGTCCACGGTTTCCACGCCCTTAAGCCTGCTCACCTCCGGCAGGAACTGCGGCAGCAGGCCGGTCTCTTCCATAAGTTCGAAAGCCCGGGAAGGCCGGTCCGTCACCAGCATCTTGTTCACCTCCTCCACAATGCGCTCGCGGGAAAGGATCTGGAGCCGGTCGGCCATCTCTCTCATGGCCTGAAGACTCTCCGGCACAATGGTAAATTCCTGCTCCGGAGTACTCAGACGAGTAGCGAAGCGGATGGCACGGAGCATCCGGAGCGGATCGTCGGAATAGGTTTGCTGAGGTTCCAGCGGGGTTCTGATAATGCCCGATGCCAGGTCCCGGATGCCGCCGAAAGGGTCTATCAGGGCACCGAAATCCTCTTCCTGCAGGCTGAAAGCCATGGCGTTGATGGTAAAATCGCGCCGAAGCTGATCCTCCTCCAAGGTTCCGTCCTCCACAATGGGTTTCCGGGAATCCCGGTTGTAGCTTTCCTTACGGGCACCCACGAACTCCACCTCTATGCCATGGTATTTGAGCATGGCCGTGCCAAAGTTCCGGAATACGCTCACATGGGCGTGCGTTTTGGCGGCAACGGCTTCGGCCAGCACAATACCGCTCCCCTCCACCACAATATCTATATCCTTGTTGGGATTCCCCAGGAAGCAGTCGCGTACGTACCCTCCAATCACAAAGGCCCGCACGCCCAGCTCCCTGGCCGTTTCACTTACCAGCTTGAATACCGGATGATCCAAAAAACCTTCTGTTATCGTCATGCCAACAACTCTTCCCACATGGGGGCCTTCTGCATAAACTCCCAGCCATCGGCCGTGCGGGCAAAGATAAAGGTCTTTATGCCGCTTGTAATGGCTATATACTTTACATTCAGTTCGTTATTGTACCTTAAGGCCTGGTCTACCACCTCCTGGTCCAATGCCACTTCCGGCCTTTTGCACTCCACTATCATTACGGGAGCGGCATTGCGGTCATATACTACTATATCGGCCCGGTACTCCTTGGCGCCGTGCTTCAGGGCCACCTCACTGCCCATCATATGCTCCGGCACACCCATGCCCTCGTGCAGTACGGAAATGAACCATTGCCGCACCTGCTCCTCGGGCGTATTGCGCACGCTTTTCTTGCGCAACGGGTCCCATATGTAGTCTGATTCCACGGCCCAAATTTACCCTTTTTCCCCTGCATTTGCAAATACCTCCCCGCCTGCCCAAAGTACTAAAGCACACTTTCGGCCTTCCAGCACTCAGACTGTGCTTTGGCCCCGGTCTACTAAAGGCTCTAAAGCACACGTTCCGTCTTCTATTGCTCAGACCGTGCTTTAGACCGGGGCCGAACTATAGTCTAAAGCACACTTTGGCCCGTAAAATGGCGAAAGTGTGCTTTAGTATCTTAAATATGACCGGTTACTGCAGCGCCTCCGGGTAGTTGTAGCGGATGGTTACGCCATAGTCGCGGATGTAACTGTTAAGGCCGTTGGCCGGTTCGGGCGTACCCGTACGCTTACCGGAGAGGACCTCTTCCGACATCAGTTTCTCGTCCAGGACACGCTGGAGCGTTTCAGGGTTATCTCCATGATAATGACCTGGATAGAGCTTCTCAATGCCCTTGCGCTGCATATAATCCGCCGTACGGGAGGTGGTTTCTATCAGCCCGCTGAAAGAAGCAACGAAGAGCAGCAGGTTGGTGGAGCCGAAGGAATCGCCGCTGAAACCGTAATGATGGGCATTGTCGAAGAAGGTAGTGGACCCGGAAGTATGCCCCGGAGTGAAAAGGACCTCTATCTGACGGCCGCCCAGATTGAAAATCTGGCCGTCGGTGAGGTATTTGATTTCGCCTTCGTACCGTCCGCCGGTCTGCCTGGTAAACAGGGCGGTATCGGCCGGATTGATCCACAGTTCAGGGAAACAGACCGCCCCGCCCACATGATCTCCGTGACCATGGGTAAGGGCCAGCGTCACGGGCTTATTGGTGAGCGCTGCTACAGCCTGGTCCAAATGCGGCATCCAGGTACCTGCATCTATTAACAGGGCGCGTTCCTCCCCCTCAATGAGATACACGGACTCGTTGTACACCAGGTGGCCGTTGCCTTCCCAGGTATGCTCGTCAATCTGGCGGAAAACCACGTCGGCATCGCGATAGACAAAGGTTTCGGGATACTGCTTGCGGTATTTTTCGGCCTGCTTGGCACTCCAGGTGACGATGGCCTGGCCGTGGCGGAAGTAGGTGTCCAGCCCCGGACGTCCCAGATTGGAAGGCTCCGTGGCGGCCGTTCCGGCTTCCATCTCCCACAGAAGTGCCTGCATGTCATTTATATACTCCATGCCCAGCTCGCGGTTTCCCGGCAGCTCCAGCCAGTCTTTCTGCCAGTAATGGCCGCCGTAAACTTTCAGGCGGTCCTTCCTCACTCCCAGATTATCCAGCATCTCAATCAGTTGAGGAACGGCAGTAACGTAGCTGTTGAAGCCATCTTCATTAAAGATCCACACACCATGGCCCGAGCCGATGGCATCGCCGGTAAAAAGCAGGTCCCGCCCCTTGGCCAGATATACCAGGGAGCCGGGCGTATGGCCGGGAACGGCGATGGTTGCCACCTCCAGGCCGCCGAGGTCAAAAACCTGTCCTTCGTCGATGAAATAGCGCTGCGACTCCGGAAAACGCTCGGCCAGACGCTCAAAATCTGCCTCCGGCAGGGCGAAACGCACCTCCGGGTTATCCACGAAAGCGGGTATCATCCCCGTATGGTCCCCGTGGTTATGGGTGAAGGTGATGGTGAGCGGCTTGTCCCCGATGCGCTCTGCCACAAGGCTCTGCAGGGATTCCGCGGCATTATCGGCCCAGTTGATGGGGTTGGACAGGTCGATCATCAGCGCTTCCCGTTTCCCCACCAGCAGGTAAATGTCGGAGCAATTATTGAAATGAGTGAGCTTACCCTCGGCATCAAAAGATTCCCCCGCGGGGTTACTGCTGTTGTAATCCTGGATATGGTAGATGTTCTTGCCGATTACGGAAACGGTGTAAGGGCCCACCTCCACGTCTTTGGGCTGGCCACAGGCCGTAAGTAGGCCTGCAGCTAGGGCGATGCCCAGTAAAATGCTGGCTTTCATAAGGAACTGTTGTTAAGATTCAATTCCAAATATACGAAAAAACAACGAATTTCCGTTTTTTTCGTAACTTTAAGGCATGAAAGCGACAAAACTCATTCTGGCTTTACTGCTGCTGGGAGCGGCGGGGGCCGGCGTACAGGCGCAAAATCGCATGCCTGCCGCCAATAAATGGCTGAATAACAACGAGGTAGCTTTTACCTATGACGGATCCTTCACCGATGCCTTTACCGTAAACACAAAGGGCAACAAATGGAAGGTGACAGAGGGAGTACAGGCTCCCGAGAAGTATGCCGACTTCCCGCTGAAACCGGAAGGCGCCGTTAACCTCACTTATTCACCGGACTCCACCAAGCTCGCCTTTACCCGCGCCAATGATCTGTGGGTAGTGGACATCGCCAGCGGCAAGGAAACCCGGCTCACCTTCGACGGCACGGAAACCGTTATGAGCGGCTATGCCAGCTGGGTTTATTATGAGGAAATCCTGGGCCGCCCTTCCCGCTACCGGGCCTTCTGGTGGAGCCCCGACAGCCACACCATCGCCTTTTATCACTTTGACGATACGGAAGTTCCCATGTTCCCCATCTATTCGCCCTTCGGCCAGGACGGGAGCATCCGGCGCACCCATTACCCCAAGTGCGGAGAACGCAATCCGGAGGTAAAAATCGGCTTCGCCAGCCTTTCCGACGGCAGCATTACCTGGGCCGATTTTGACGAAAAGGAAGACCAGTATTTCGGCATCCCGTTCTGGGGCGCCGACAGCCAATCCTTCTTCGTAGCCCGCGAACCCCGCATCCAGAACACGCTGGACCTGTTTGCCGTGAACCCCAAGGACGGTTCCAAGAAGGCCATCTATCACGAAGAAGTGTCCACCTGGCTGGATTGGATAGACGGCATGCTCTTTAGCGACAACGGCTTGTACATGGTACGGAGCTTTGAGAGCGGCTGGCAGCAAATCTACTTCCTCAGCTACGACGGCACGCAGCTTAAGCGCCTTACCGACGGCCCCAACTGGCGGATGAGCCTGGTAAAGGCCGATGCCGACGGCAGCGTGTACTTTACGGCCGAACGTGATTCCCGCGTGAAAAGCGCCCTGTATAAGGTGGATAAGAAGGGGAAGATTACAGCGCTCACAGACCCGGCCATGCATGTGCAGGGGGTATCCTTTGCCCCGGACGGAAGGCACTTTGTGGCCACCACTTCCAATCTGCAAACGCCTCCCAGGCTGGCTGTCTACGATACCCGCAAACCGGAAAAGAGCTATACGGTAGCGTCGGCGCCCAAGCCGGAAGGAACTGTGGGAGAGCTGGTTACCATTACGGTAGACGGCTTGGAACTGCCCGGTCTCATCTACTATCCCAAAGATTTTGACCCTTCGCAGAAATACCCCGTTCACGTGGATATTTACGGCGGACCCGACTCCCCGCAGGTATTTGACCGCTGGGTAGCTCCCTCCCGTTATGCCTGGTATGCCGAAAACGGCATCATCGAGTTCATCGCCGACAACCGGGCTTCAGGACACAACGGCCGGGCTGGCACCGACGCCATTTACAGGCAGCTGGCCAGCGTAGAGGTCTCCGACTTTGTGGAATGGGCCAAATGGCTGCAGAGCCTGCCTTACGTCAAGGCCGAAAAAATCGGCGTGGAAGGCTTCAGCTTTGGCGGCACCATGACGGCCCTGCTGGTTGCTACCGCTTCGGACTACTATCATTACGGCATTGCCGGCGGCGGCGTGTACGACTGGATGCTCTACGACACGCACTACACAGAACGTTTCATGTCCACGCCGCAGGACAATCCGGAAGGCTATGCTGCAACCCGCGTAATAGATCGGATAAGCCCTTATCCCGCCAAGGTGGGCAAGAGCGACGGTTCCGTAATGCTCAAACTCACCCACGGCACCGGCGACGACAATGTGCACTTCCAGAACACGCTGCAGCTGATTGATGCCCTGCACAAGCAGGGGGCCGATTTCGAATTCATGATCTACCCCGACGGCATGCACGGCTACCGCGGCTACCAGGGCATCCATTTCAACACCGCCAACCAGGACTTCTGGCTCAAGTATCTGAAAGGAGAGTAATCCATCCGGTCATAGGTCACTGTCTAAAGCACACTTTTGCCATTTTGTGGGCGGAAGTGTGCTTTAGACAAATCAGGGGTTCGTAATAAGGTCAGCGAAACAAAGCATCCGGGAAATTCACCAGATACACCCTCTCCACCGCCCGGGTGAGGGCGGTGTAGAGCCATTTGATGTCATCGGCCACCAAAAAGTCCTGCCAGAAGGGATTGTCCACAAAAACGCACTGCCACTGGCCTCCCTGGGCCTTGTGACAGGTAATGGCCGATGCGTACTTGATTTGGAGGGCGTTGAAGAAAGGGTCGGAGCGAACGGCCTCGTAGCGCTTCTTTTTGGTGGTGAGGTGGGCATAATCGGCCAGTACGCCCTGATAGAGGGCGTTGGACTGCTCGTAGGTTAAGGCCGGAGATTCCGAAAGCAGCGTATCCAGTAGCACTTTCATCTCCACTTCCTGGTCGTTGTAATCCGGGAAAGCCAGGCAGGCGTCGGCAAAGTGCAGCCCGTAACGCTCCTCGAAGTGGCGGATCCACACCAGGCGGGCCATGTCGCCGTTGGCTATGTAGTCCGTGCCCTCCAGACCGGACACATAGCAGTTCTTCACTATCATCAGCTTGTCTTCCCGCACCAGCTGTTCCTCGCGGTACAGCACCTGGGCTCGGATGCCGGCATTGTAGCGGATGGCCCGCTTGTTGGAACGGCACAGCACCACCACCTCTTCCTCGCCGTATTTGGCGTATGCGTCGGAAAGCGTCTCCAGCAGCTCTCCCCCGTTCAGGCGCACAATGTCCGGAAAACCCTTAACCCGAAGCCCCAGCTCCTTCAAGCCCATCCCATCCTCCACGGAAGGCAGTACCGAACGCAAATGGGTGGCGTTGCTCAGGATGCCGGAACCGGCCGCCTGGCGCACCACGGTGGTAAGGCTGGCAAAGGAAACGCCGCCAAAGCCGGAAACATATTCCGGGGAAAGGGCGGGCGACGTCTCCAGGCCGATAGGAGGCAGCTGCGCCGCATCCCCGATGAGAATAAGCCGGCAATCCACCCCGCTCCTTACGAACTGTACCAGGTCTTCCAGCAGGTTCCCCGACCCGAAAGCTCCCCCCTTCCCCGGCGTTTCAATGCCGATGAGCGACACCTCGTCCACAATGAAGAGCGCGCCGCGGGCCTTGTTGTAGGAAAGGGTGAACTGCCCGTAGCCATCGGCCCCGAAGGACTTCTGCCGGTAAATATGCTTATGGATGGTAGAGGCGGGTTTCCCCGCATAAAGCGAAAGGACCTTGGCGGAACGGCCGGTAGGAGCCAGCAGGGTGCAGGGCACTTCCAGCTCTGTCATGGTGCCGGTCACAGCCGCCACGGCCGTGGTTTTGCCCGTTCCGGCATAGCCGTTCACCACCAGGATATCGCCGTCGTCGGAAGTGAGGAAAGCAGCCACCTGCCGCAGCAGACGGTCCTGACAGGGAGTAGGGTCGTAGGGAAAACGCCGGAGGAAGCCGTCGTACAGAAAAGCGCTTCGGTCCATTACTTCCGGTGGAAAATGCTGTAGAACACCGCAAAGACGGGGTAGATTTCCACACGGCCCAGAAACATATCGGCCGAGAAAATGAACTTAAGGGCGATGGGCTCTGCATTGTAATTGCCCATGGAGCCGATGGAACCGATGGACGGGCCCACATTGGCCAGGGAGGCGATGGAACCGGTGAGGGCGTGTCCGTTAGGATCTCCCAGCACCATGCAAAGGATGGTGGAAAGGCCGATGAGCAGGAAGAAAAGCGAAATGTAGAGCACGTGGGGATAGATTTCCTCGTCGCGCAACACGCGCCGCCCCATGCGAACCTCGAAGATGGCCGAAGGATACAGGGCCTTCTGGATTTGCATGTGAATGGCCTTGAACAGCACCAGCACGCGGTCTACCTTGAGACCGCCCGTAGGAGAACCCGCACAGCCGCAAATAAGGCTGGCGATGATGAGCATAAAGCTGGGCAGAATGGCCCATGTACTATTGTCGCTTAAACCAAAGCCGGTGGAGGAAGCGTAACTCACCACATGGAAGGTGCCGTCCAGGAAAGCCCGGCTCCAGCCCATATCGGTCGACTGAAACTTAAGGGAAAGGGAGGTAATGAGCGAAATAACCACCAGACCTACCACATAGAAGCGCAGGATATTGTTCTTCAGCGGCCGCAGGGTACGGTTGACCAGCGCAATGAACATGAGGCCGAAGTGGATGGACGCCAAAAACATGAAAACGATGGAGACCACCGCAATGAGCGGCGACCCGAACGCGCCGATGGAAAGATTCCGGCTGGAGAAACCGCCTGCCGCGCATACGCTGAACGCATGGCAGATGGCGTCAAAAACCGGCATGCCGCAAATCCAGAAACAGAGGAAAGAAGCAGCACACAGGCCCAGATAAACGTAGGCGAAGATAAACACCGTCCGGTTGGCCCGGCTGCGGTAGTCTTCGCGGGAAAGCGAGGACAGTTCCATATTGGTGAGCCGCAGGCGCACGGGCGAAGAGTTGGGAATGATGAGCAGCAGGAACACCACAACTCCCAAGCCGCCGATAAAGTGGGTGGAGGCGCGCCAGAACAGCAGGCTACGGGGCAGCGACTCAATGTCTTCCAATATAGTCGCGCCCGTGGTTGTGAACCCGGAAACGCTTTCGAACCAGGCATTTACCACGGTGAAAGGGCCTCCCCAAAGGGCATAGGGCAAGGCACCGAAAACAAAAGACAGCAACCACGAAAGAAAGATGATCATGTAGCCGTCCTTCAGGGTTATCTGCTCGGTTTTACGGACAAAGATAAAAGGGAAGATACCTACGATGAAGGTGATGGAGAAACTGATGAGCAGCGGCGCCAGGGCACTGTCCTGCCCGTCAACGAGCGAAACGAACACCGAAAGCAACATGAACAGCGCACTGACCAGCAGGGCGATGCCTACGTTTCTGGATATGACCTTCAGGTTCATAGACTATTTCTCCGAATCCTGGTTGAATTCCCTGAGATATTCGCTGTTGCGTTCCCGAAGCTCTGCCAGGCGACGCCGGGTTTGACGGCTTTCCTCGGTGAGTTCGGCTATTTCGGCATTCAAATCGGCCAGTTGGTCGTTTCCGTTTAAGGTGTAGCTGTATTTATGCTTATAAGCCCGGTAGTTCCTGAGGCCATCCAGCATCTTGTAGATGGGGTTCACATAATCCGACAGGATGAAGAACATGAGCAGGAATACCAGGATAATGCCCACCAGCACAGCCACGATGCTGGGGATGATGCTGCGGTAAAGACCGCTGTCAAAGTCTTCCGAATTCTGCTGCAGTTCCTGGTACATTTCCCCGCTGAGGGTGTCCAGATAGCCGCGCATGCGGCCGTACAGCGGCTGCAGACGCTCGAAATACCAGTCCCGCGTGTCTATGAAAGTGGACTGAAGAACGTCTATAAGTTCGGTGGAAGCCAGCATATAGGCCGAATACGCATATAACACGGAATCGGCCATAGGAGCGGCACTGATGCCCACAGAGGAAGACTTGAGCGAATCGCAGCGCGACAGGAAGGCGGCCCGGTCAAACTCCGGAAGCGACGAAACCGACTCGTCGCCGATGACGGCCAGCACCTTCATATTATAGGAATCCACGGCATCCAGCAGTTCCTGGGCTATGTGGATATTTCGGATATCTTCGGCAATAAGGGTAGAGACATAGTTGGACATGCGGCGGTATTCCAGCATGGAGATGATGCTGGACAGGAGCAGGACCACGGCGATGGCGCTGAGCGAGAGCGTCATCTTCATCCGGAGGGACAGGCGGAACCCGCTCCACCAGTTTTTAAACCTTGTCAACATAAGTGCAAAGATACAAATTTTTCACATATAATAAATCTCTAAAATTTTTACAAAATCACTACTGAATATTGAAAAATTTTATTATATTTGCATCCATAAAAAGAAGAACCATGAGAGAAACCTTCCTTGAGAAGAAAGATAATAAGAATTCGCTTCTCAAAAAAACCATTCTATACCTTAGCATCGAGCAGGGCGAACACAGCATCGCCGCCCTCAGCGACGCCATCGGCGCATCGGTTCCCACAGCCACCAAGCTTATCGGGGAGCTTATCGACGAAGGCTTTATGGTAGATATGGGCAAGTCGGGCACGTCCGGCGGACGGCGTCCGTCCATTTACGGGCTAAATCCGGAAGCCGGATACTTCATCGGCGTAGATATCCGGAATTCCCATGCCACCATTGCCGTCACGGACTTCAAGGGCAGCCTGCTGGCTTTCAAGGACGATATTCCCTTCCAGATGGAACGGAACGAGGAAGCCGTGCACCGCATTGCCGCCATGCTCCGCAGTTTCTTCCGGGAAGAGAACATCGAATGGAACAAAGTGATGGGCCTGGGTATCAGCATTCCGGGCCGCGTAAACCCGGTCACGGGCTATAGCAACAGCTACTCCTTTGACGAGCGCCGCACCATCGGCGATATCCTGGAAGACGAACTGGGCATCCATGTGGTGCTGGAGAACGACTCCCGCGCCATGACTTACGGCGAATACCTGGGCGGCGTGGGCAAGGAGAAGAACGTGCTGTTCGTAAACGTGAGCTGGGGCCTGGGTATGGGTATGGTGCTGGGCGGCAAACTGTACTACGGCACATCCGGATACAGCGGCGAGTTCGGCCACTTCCCCCTGCTGGACAACGGCCAGATGTGCCGCTGCGGTAAAATCGGCTGCCTGGAAACCGGCGCATCCGGATCGGCCCTGGTGCGCATGATAGGAGAAAAGCTCAAGGCCGGACGGGCCTCTTCCCTGGCCGGAAAATACCGGGCCGAGGGCCGCGTGAACCTGAACGACATCTTTGAAGCCATTCGCAGCGAGGATATCCTGGCCATCGAAATGGTAGAGAAGGTGGGAACCAACCTGGGCAAGGGACTGGCAGGCCTTATCAACATTTTCAATCCGGAGCTGGTGGTCATAGGCGGAAAGCTGGCCGTTGCAGCCGGCGACTACCTGATGCTGCCCATCCGCACCGCCGTAAAGCGGCATGTACTTAACATTGCCAATCAGGACACCACCATCAAGATTACCGACCTGAAGCGCACGGCGGCTCCCATCGGCGCTGCCCTGCTGGTAAGAAGCCGCATTCTTGGAATTCTGTAGCCATGCCCAACATTTCGCGTCGCGGCTGTGAAATGCCGTCGTCCCCCATCCGTAAACTTGCCCCGCTGGCCAATGCGGCCAAAGCGCAGGGTGTGAAAGTATATCACCTGAATATCGGCCAGCCGGACCTTCCCACTCCGCAGAATGGCCTCAATGCCCTTAAGCACGTCACGCGCAAGACCCTGGAATACAGCCCCTCGGAGGGTTATCCAGGCCTTCGCGAGAAGCTCTGCGGGTACTATAAGCCGTTTGGCATCCAGGTCTCACCGGATGAGATTATTGTAACTACAGGCGGATCGGAAGCCATTCTGCTTTCCTTCATGGCCTGCCTGGATCCGGGTGACGAGATTATCATGCTGGAGCCGGGATACGCCAATTACATTTCCTTTGCAAGGGCCGCCGGTATCAAAGTGCGCACCGTTACTTCCACCATCGAAAACGGCTTTGCGCTGCCTCCGGTAGAGGCTTTCGAGGAGGTTATCACCCCCGCCACCCGCGCCATCCTGCTATGCAACCCGTCCAATCCCACGGGCTATGTGTACACTACGGAGGAACTTCTCAAAATCAAGGACATAGTTCTCCGGCACAACCTGTTCCTGTTCTCGGACGAGGTATACCGCGAGTTCATCTACAACGGAGAGCCGTTCATGAGCGCCCTCACCCTGGGAATTGACCAGCATGTAATCATGATAGATTCGGTGAGCAAGCGCTACTCCGAATGCGGCATCCGCATCGGCATGGTAGTTACCCGCAACAAACAGGTGCACGACGCCGTACTGAAGTTCTGCCAGGCCCGCCTGAGCCCGCCCCTGTTGGGCCAGATTGTGGCCGAAGCCTCCATTGAAGGCGTAGAGGACTACCTGAAGGCCTGCCAGACCGAATACAAAGCCCGCCGGGATTTCCTCATAGAGGGCCTGAACCGGATTCCGGGCGTGGTCTCTCCCATGCCCCAGGGCGCCTTCTACACAGTGGTGTCCCTTCCGGTGGACGATGCCGAAAACTTCTGCCGCTGGCTGCTCACAGACTTCCGCCTGGACGGCGAAACCGTGATGATGGCCCCGGCCGCCGGCTTCTACAGCAACCCGGCCCTGGGACGCCAGCAGGTTCGTATAGCTTATGTGCTTAAGATAGAAGATCTTAAACGCTGCCTCCAAATTCTGGAAACAGCGTTAAAGCAATATGCCGCAAGATAAAAGAAAGGGCTGACCGCTTGGTCAGCCCTTTTTCTTAACGTGCCAGCCGGGCTATGAGTTCATTGCCCAGAGCCTCTTTCACTTTGATGTGATCCAGCACGGCGGTTACGAAGGAATTGGACTCAAAGTCGCCACGGACCTCGGAGAAGTCGTGCTCCTTGTCTTCCCGGTTGCCGTCGGCGCCGAAGCCGGTCATGGCTGCCAGATCGAACTCCTTGCGGGCATCTTCGTACAGGTCCCGGTCCAGGCCGATAACGGCCGTCTTCCACTGCTCCACAATATCCTTAACCTGTTCGGCCGTAATGGTTTCCAGCGGATAACCGAAGAAATCCCCATACTTGTCGTAGGCCCAGGTCCACTCATAATCGTAATAATGCTCATGCATCTGGTGGAAGGCATCCGAAATGCCCTGCAGGTCCACCTTTCCGGCAGTAACCCGGTCCAGCAGCTCATCTACCGAAGACTTGGGGGCGATGAGGCCGCTGATATCTACCCACATGCCGGTTCCCACAGGGGTGGAAGGCTTCAGGATGGTGCGGATTTCCTCGTCGGAGGCACCCTTGGGCATGTTTTTGAGCCGGGTGATGATGGAGTTGCCCAGGAACTTGGTAATAGCGGTACGATAATAACGGAGACCGTTCTTGAGCGAGCTGTTGCGGATTTTGGTGCTGTGGTAGGAATAAATGTCGGACAGTTCACCGGAGGAATACTGGAGGTTCTGCAGCAACTTGATACCCTTGAACATCTTCTGGATGGTATAAGGGCTCAGGAGGTTGTAATTGATGCAGTCCAGGCGGTCCGGATCCTTTCTGGCATCGCGCTTGGGCCATTTTTGGGCATCTCGTACGGTACCCACGCTCCGGATGTTTACGCCCGGAACCAGATAGGTAGTGTTCTGCTGTTCAATGAGATAGGAGAACGGCAGGTTGGAAGTGTCGGAATGGGTGACGTGGCGTCCCATAACCAGCGAGAAGGCGCCTACTCGGGAAGGCCAGAGCACATAGGAATCCGAAGCCGTCTTGGAACCCCGCTCCAGTACGCCCTGGTGGATGGGGCCCAGCTTGTACATGTGGTTGCTCTGGTTGGAGCCGCTGCCGGCGTTCATAAAGGAGAACATGCCGGCGATGAGCAGACTGGACTTATGGTGCGTAACGGTAAAAGGTCCGGCGAAAATGGCGCAGGCCTCACCGTTTTCCTCCTGACAGTTGCTGAAAAAGAGGGAATCCGACGCGCTGTAACCATGTCCCATGCGGCAGCACTGCCCCACAAAACAGCGTTCCAGCGTAGTGTTGTCCGTAACGGAAGAGCCGCTGCAGATGATGAAATCGTCGGCAATGACGCCGTGGCCGATAGTGACCTTGGCCGACAGGTTGCTGTTTACGCTGCCGTTCTTGAGTCGGCTGACACCGAAGATATCGGCACCGTCTCCGATGCGCACGTCACGGATATAGCGGGTGTTGCGGATGGAAACATGGTTGCCGATATAACCCATGGTGGACGAGACCCTTTCGGCATAATCGTCGATGAGGGCGTTGATTTTGGCAATTACGTCCGGGCGATGGCGGTACATGGCCAGCACATACGCGGTTTGGGCACTGAGCCGGTCGTAGATTTTTACCTCACGACCGCCGGTTTCGTTTAGCACGGAAACTTCCACTCCGTTGCCAAAACGGCATTTTCCATCGGCCAGAATGATATCTACGTTCTCGATATAGGTATTCTGGCCAATCTCGTAGTTGGCAATATAGTCCGTGATGTTCTCTACCAGGGAGTCGTCCCCCACCGTTACATTGTGCAGGGTGGCATTGCGGATACCGGAATGCTTCTTGAGGCCGCCAGCCAGGGTGATTACCCCATTGAAACGACCGAAACGGACGTGACCGGAGAAACGCACGTTCCTGATATACTGGAGGGATTCCGGATCTGAGGTTTCCACTGTGGACCAGTCGTCCGATTTACAGCCCCGGTCTATGAGGCATTGGATTTCCGAAGCAGATAGAGGTCTGTATTCCATATCGTTCAGTACTTAACGTAATAATTACAAATATAGCCATTTTTTCCGTATCTTTGTATTCTCATTAAGCCAATTGAAAATGATGCAAAGAGTTGTGATTACGGGCATGGGCATCTGGTCCTGCCTGGGGAATACGCTGGAACAGGTACGGGACTCACTCTACGAAGGAAAATCCGGTATTGTCCTGGACCCGGAGCGTAAAGCCATGGGCTTCCGTTCCGGCCTCACCGGCGCTGTTCCCAAGCCGGAACTGAAAGCGGAACTTCCCCGGGCCCAGCGGGTGTACATGCCGGAACCGGCCCAATATGCCTATTGTGCCACCCGGGATGCCCTCAGGCATGCCGGTGTAGACCAGGATTATCTGGACAGTCACGAGGTAGGGCTGCTGTACGGCAACGACAGCACCGCCGAGGCCGTGTACAATTCCATTGCCAAAATTGTGGAGAAGAAGGATACCATGCTGTGCGGCAGCGGAGCCATTTTCCAGTCCATGAACTCCACCGTAACCATGAACCTGGGCGTCATTTTCCGGCTCAAAGGCATTAACCTCACCGTTTCGGGAGCCTGCGCCAGCGGTTCCCACGCTATCGGGCTGGGAGCCCTTCTCATCCAGAACGGGCTTCAGGAAATGGTAGTCTGCGGCGGTGCGCAGGAGGTTAATATGGCAGCAACCGGTTCTTTCGACGGCATTTCCGCTTTCTCCATGCGGGAAGACAATCCCACGGCGGCCAGCCGTCCCTTCGACCGCGACCGTGACGGCCTCATCCCCAGCGGAGGCGCCGCCACCGTTATTCTGGAAAGCTATGAATCGGCCCGCAGGCGCGGAGCCCCCATCCTGGCCGAAGTGCTGGGATACGGCTTCTCGGCCAACGGAGACCATATTTCCTCCCCCAATGTAGACGGACCGGCCCGTTCGCTGGAAATGGCCATCCGCCGTGCCGGCGTTTCCCTGCAGGAAATCGGCTATGTGAATGCCCATGCCACCTCTACGCATGTGGGCGACGCCAACGAGGCCAAGGCGTTGCTGCGGGTGCTGGGAGAAAAGACGGTTCCCATCACTTCCACCAAAAGCCAGACCGGCCACGAAATGTGGATGGCGGGCGCCTCGGAGGTCATTTACTCCATTCTCATGATGAAAAGCGGATTTATCGCCCCCAATATCAACTTCGAAAACCCGGACGAGGATTCCTGTCACCTGTGGATTCCGGCAACCCGCCTGGAACGGAATTTCGACACCTTCCTGTCCAATTCCTTCGGCTTCGGCGGAACCAATTCTACCCTCATAATCCGTAATGTCTAGTGCTGTAGTTATTGGTTCCGGACTGGGTGGACTGCTGTGCGGTTCCATTCTGTCCCGGCATGGCTACAACGTTACTGTACTGGAACGCGGAGTGCAAACGGGCGGTTGCCTGCAGTCGTTTGTGCGCGACGGCATCCGCTTCGACACCGGTTTCCATTCGGTGGCCGGCCTGGACCCCGGAGAGCCGCTGCATCGCGTATTTGCTCCGCTGGGGCTGATGGAACTGCCCTGGAGGAAGGTTTCATCGCCGGACGAGGTGGTGGTGGACGGGGTTTCCCATTTCCTGCCGAAACTCTCGGAGGTACCTGCCCTGGCCCGGCTGAAGCCGTTGGCATACGATCTCGGCACTGAATTCACGGAGGATGCATCTGCCAACGCAGTGGAATGGCTCAAAGCTGCCGGTCTGGATCCCAGGGTGCTGCTGGGTGTCACTTTACGGCTGCAGTCTCCCCTGGCCTATGTTTCCCTGCACGAATACGCCCACATCGCCTATCATTTCATGAACGGCAGCTGGCGGCTTGACGGCGGAGGACAGGTGCTGGCCCAAGCTATTGTGAACGACATCCGTTCCCGGGGCGGCAGCGTACTCACTCGCAAAGAAGTGGTGGAAATCAATGCATTAGCCGATGGAAGCTGCCGGGTTCTCTGTGCCGACGGAAGCTCCTTCCAAGGCCTGGTGGTGTCCGATATTCACCCCCAGGAAACAGCTTCCCTGGTTCGGCCGCAACTGCGTCCTTCCTACCTGAAGCGGCTTTCCATCCTCAAAAACGGAAGCGGCATTTTCACCACCTATATCAAATTGAAACAGAAACAGATCCGCTTCGTGGACCACGCTATTTCCATAAACGGCATGCTGCTCCATTTCGGGCAGGCCGATGCGGAAGGCTACGCCCTATCCCTGGACCTGCTTACCTATACCGACGGGCCTGTAAACGACCGGGAAGCCTTTGCCCAATCCCTTATCCGCCTGGCAGCTACACGGATTTCCGGCCTGGAAGCAGCTGTGGAAGCCTTCTGGACCAGTACGCCGAACACCTGGCAGCGCTATACAGCCACGCCGAATGGATCGGCCTACGGAATCCTGAAGGAGCATTCCCGGCTGAGCATCTGCGTGGTTTCTCCCCGCACGCCCCTTCCCGGGTTGTACCTTACCGGCCAGAACCTGGGGCTGCACGGCATCCTGGGGGTAAGTTATTCGGCCGTACGCACCTGCTCGGTTATCCTGGGTACAGAAAAGATTAATCAAATGTTTGGTTTTGCGCAATGAATAAATACTACGCACTGGTCACCGGCGGAAGCCGTGGAATCGGCAGGGCTATCTGCCAGAAGCTTTATCGGATGGGCTATGAGGTGCTCATCAACTATGTGTCTAACACCGCCGCCGCGGAAGAGACGCTCGCCTCCCTGGACGGGCACGGAGAGCTGCTCCGCTTTGATGTGGCCGATGCCGATGCGGTGAAGGCCGCCATTGAAGGCTGGCAGGCCGCCCACCCCGACGACTATATTGAGGTACTGGTGAACAATGCCGGCATCCGGAAGGACAACCTGCTTATCTGGATGGAGCCCGGCGAGTGGAAATCTGTACTGGACACCAGCCTGAACGGGTTTTTCAATGTAACGCATGCTGTAATCCAGCCCATGCTGCTGCACAAATACGGTCGCATTGTGAACGTGGCCTCCCTGAGCGGTCTCAAAGGCCTGCCTGGCCAGACCAACTACTCGGCCGCCAAGGGCGGACTCATTGCCGCCACCAAGGCACTGGCCCAGGAAGTAGCCCGTAAGAAAGTGACTGTAAATGCAGTAGCGCCCGGTTTCATTCACACCGACATGGTGGAAGGCCTGGACGAAGCTACCCTCAAAAAAGACATTCCCGCCGCCCGCTTCGGCGATCCGGAAGAAGTAGCGGCCCTGGTAGGCTTCCTGGCCTCCCGTGACGCCTCCTACATCACCGGCGAAGTAATCTCCATCAACGGAGGTCTTTACTCATAGAAAGGTCTGTTGCCTCTGAAAACCAAGTCCCTCCCATCGCAAGCGATGGTTACCCACTCATGTGCCGTGGACGGCGACAGTTTTCAGAGGCAACAGACCTTAAACGAAGATAGCCGGGCGTCGTCAGACGTCCGGCTATCCAAAAAACCGCAGCTACCTACTCTCCCAACTGGTGGGTCAGTACCATCGGCGTGGGT
>CAMJKI010000025.1 GCA_946406355.1 uncultured Bacteroidales bacterium
TCAGTTCGAGCCTGATGAGTGGCTCATCAAAAACAGGAGGCAGCCGCCTCCTGTTTTTGATGAGCCACAGGTCTTTGACCAATTGGGGGAAGAATCCCCCAAACCCCCTCCCATCGCTTCGCTCCACTTCCCCGGCAGCCGCCTCCTGTTTTTGTGAGCCACAGGTCTTTTTTTGTACTCCGGCGTCGCAGGTCAAGCTTCAAAGTGTCGCAGGTCTGCATTTTTAGAGTCACCTGCGACGCTTTTCGGCATCCGAAGGCATACAGTGTAGCAGGTCGGCCGTTTTTTGCAGACCCGCAACGTTTTGTTGTCTGACCTGCCACACTTTATGGCGCCACCTGCGACAGAGGTGGAAGGGAAGGCACTCCCGGGGGACTCCGGTCGCTTCGCTCCCTCCGGCCCCTCCCACTGTCTGGCTCGTCCACTCCGTGAACGGCCAGCCAGCGGGCCCCTCCCCCTACCCTTGTGCGGGGGTGCACAAGCCCCCGGAAATGCCTTCCCTTTCCACCTCTCCAATAGGCATAAAAATATGAGGTTGACTCAAAAGTGAGTTGACCTCAATTTTGTAAACCGCAAAGGCCTGCCATTCAGGGGCAAAATGGGTATGTTTCACCCCCCTTTGGCCTTTCAATGACGGTTCAGGGGCAAAATGGGCCGGTTTTGTCCCCGTTCGGCCTTTCAATGACGGTTTAGGGGCAAAATAGGCCGGTTCTGCCCACCAAATGCCAGAAAGTTCCGGAGAGAGGTGTGGGTTGACGGCAAAATGTGTATCTTTGGCCGATATGAAAAAGAAACTGGTTTTATTTGACCTGGACGGCACGTTGCTGGACACGCTGGACGACCTTAGCGAGGCCGTCAATTACGCCCTGAAACTGCGGAAGCTGCCGCTGCACGGGCGGGAGGAATACCGGAAAATGGTAGGGCACGGCGTACGGAACCTGGTTAAGCAGGCGCTTCCGGCCGAACTCCAGGCCGATGAGGCCCTGGTGGATGCCGCCCTGGCCGATTTCAAGAGCTACTATACCGCCCATATCGACAAGCATACCCGGGCGTACCCCGGCATGCAGGAACTGGTTACCCGTTTGTGCCGGGAGGGCGTTTTCCTGGCCATCGCTTCCAACAAGTTCCAGGAAGGAACTGAGTATCTGGTAAATAAGTTCTTCCCGGGGATTCCGTTTGTAGCCGTGCTGGGAAACCGCCCCGGATTCCCGCTGAAACCGGATCCGGAGATTGTAGGCGAAGTCTTGCGTAAAAGCGGCGTCCGGAAGGAAGATGCCGTAATGGTGGGAGACTCCTCCACCGACATGAAAACGGCCGAAAATGGAGGCATTCAGGGAATAGCCGTCAGCTGGGGCTATCGGCCGATGGAAGGTATTCCCGGCTTGCAGGTGGCCCGTTCGGCCGAAGAACTGCAGGGGCTTCTATAATCTATGATTCAGCTGCTCGTCGGTCTCCAAGTGCTTCTTAATGAGCTTCTTGGAGGTTTTGGCCATGAGGATATACAGGCCGCCGAAGAGGGCGATGAGTCCCGATGCCGCAGCCGATACGGTGGAAACCATCAGGAGGGCATCGAAGGCCGAATGCAGGAGGATTGGCACTGCCAGGGCCAGGAAGATGTTCCAGGAGCGTTGGGTTACATCGTCAAATACCGCCTTGGACACGAAATAGCCCATCACTACCGCAAAGAAGAAATGACCGGGTATGGAGAACAGGGCCCGCATGGCGCCTACATAGGCCCAGGCCTCAAAGTTCTGAATCAGGTACATGATGTTCTCCACGGCGGCAAAACCCAGGCCCACGCAGGCGGCATACACAATGCCGTCTACGTATTCGTCAAAATAGCGGCAGCGCCGGAGGAACAGCCACAGCAGGGTGAATTTGGCAATCTCTTCCGGAATGCCGGCACCAAATACTGCCACGCGAACATGATCCCACACCGAAAGCGGTTCTGCAGGAACCACGCCCATGTTCGTCATCGGAACCGATATCAGAAGGGATGCCGGAATGGACAGCATGCCAAAGCCAAAAGCCTTCAGAATCTCCCGCGTTGGTTCTTTTTGAAACTTGTCCTTGTTGTAAATGAAATACAGCAGGCCCAGCGCAGGTGCCAGGGCGGACAAAATTACAATAAAAAGTATCATCGGATGTTCAATAATTTATGCGTCTGTAAAGAAAGACGCCACTTAGGATGGGTCTGAATGTACGCCACCGTCTGGGCCGTATTGGCACTGCCGTCGACCAGGGCGCAGGGTTGCAGGAAATGCCAGGAGGCCGGGAATCCGGCCCACTTCGCCGGATCCACGCCGGGTGCCAGCACCAATTTCAGTTCATCGGCCTTTTGCAATGCCACTTTTCCATTATCAACTACGTCTTCCTTGGGGCTTAGCGTTACCCAGTCTATCCCCTCCGGAATCGTTCGGGTTCCATTGGTTTCCAGGTGTAACTTGTATCCTGCCGCATGCAGGGCTTCCACCAGCTCTCCGTCCAGCTGCAGCAGGGGTTCTCCGCCCGTGAGGCATACCCTCCGGCAATCGCCGCCCGCCTGCTGCACAGCCGCTGCTATTTCCGCAGCCGTCATCGGCCGGCCATTCTTGTGGTCCGTGTCGCAGAACGGGCACTGCAGGTTGCAGCCGCTAAGCCGCACAAACACCATGGGCGTGCCGGTCCAGTACCCTTCGCCCTGCAGGCTGTAGAATATTTCGTTAACTCTGTACATCAGCGCTCATAGGCAGCCATGTTCATTTCGGACTCCCACACCTCTACCTTGTAGGCGTTTTCCACATGGTCGCAGATCCAGCGGGCAATGTTTTCGGCCGTGGGGTTGAAATCGAATACCTCGTTCAGGTTCTTGTGGTCCAGCGCATTGGTAATCTGGCGCTTGATGTGCGTGAAATCCGTTACCATGCCGTCGGCATTCAGCTCTTCGCTCTTGCAGTATATCTTCACAATCCAGTTGTGCCCGTGCAGTTCCTCGCACTTGCTCTCGTACGAAAGATTGAGCGCATGGGCCGACGAAATTTCCAGTCTTTTGCAAACGTAATACATGGGGGTTATTTTTTTACAAAGATAGAAAAACATTTCGTATCTTTGAAAATTATGACACCGCTGGAGGTACTACAGACATACTGGGGGTACGAAAGTTTCCGCCCCATGCAGGAGGAGATTATCCGGGACGCCCTGGAAGGCCGGGACGTGCTGGCCATCCTGCCCACGGGCGGCGGCAAAAGCGTCTGTTTCCAGGTGCCGGCGCTGCTCAAAGACGGCATCGCCCTGGTAATTACGCCCCTCATCGCCCTCATGAAAGACCAGGTGCAGAATCTCCAGGACCGGGGCATCAGGGCCCTGGCGGTGCATGCGGGCATGGACCGGAGGCAGGTGGACCTGACCCTGAACAACGCTGCCTACGGCGACTTCAAGTTCTTGTATCTTTCCCCGGAACGCCTTAAAACCCAGCTGTTTCAAAGCTACCTCAGCGTCCTGAATGTTTCCTACATCGTAGTGGACGAGGCCCACTGTATCTCGCAGTGGGGCTACGACTTCCGGCCCGACTATCTGGAAATTGGGGAGCTCCGCAAAAAGGTGGACGCCCCCGTGATAGCCCTCACCGCCACAGCTACCCCTGATGTGGCCACGGACATCATGGACCGCCTCAAATTCCGGGAACCCAACCTTAAGATTTCCGGCTTCGAGCGTCCCAACCTCAGCTACATCGTGCGAAAAGCGCAGGACAAAACCGGACAGGTAAGAAGCATCTGCGAAGGCGTCCAGGGCAGCGGCATCGTGTATGTGCGCAGCCGCAGCCGATGCCAGGAAATGGCCGCCACCCTTAAGCAGACGGGCATCAAGGCCGATTTCTACCACGCCGGCCTGGGCAGCGCCACCCGCGCGCAGCGCCAGGAAGACTGGAAGGTCGGCCGCACCCGGGTGATGGTTTGCACCAACGCCTTCGGCATGGGCATCGACAAGGCCGACGTGCGCTTTGTGGTGCATGCCGACTTGCCGGACAGCCCGGAAGCCTATTTCCAGGAAGCCGGACGGGCCGGGCGTGACGGAAAGCCCTCCTGGGCGGTGCTGCTGTGGAACAGAACAGACCTGCAGCGCCTGAAACAGATCCAGCAGGTATCCTTCCCCTCGCTGGAGTATATCGAAGACATTTACCAGAAGCTGCACGTATTCTTTGAGATTCCCTACGATACGGGCATGGGCCGGATGCTCAAGCTGGACCTGGCCGCATTCTGCCAGCGTTTCCACCTGCAGCAATCGGCCGCCTGGTACGCGCTCAAATACCTGGAGCGGGAAGGCCACTGGAGCATTGCCGAAGACATGGACATCCAAACCCGCATCCGCATAGACATCGACCGCACGGCCCTGTACAGCACGGACCTCCCGTCGGCCGAAATGCCCGGCCTGCTGGAACAGCTCATGCGCAACTACACCGGCATTTTCTCCTTCCCCACCCCCATCGACGAAGAATACATCGCCGGCAAGCTGGGCACCTCGGTCCCCCACCTCCGGGAGCTGCTTTACCAGCTGAGCATCAATCATGTAGTCCGCTACATCCCGGCCGATCATGCCACGGTGGTGTACCTGCAGCACCCGCGCCTGCATCCCGGGGACGTACAGCTCACCCCCAAGCGCTACCAGCTGCTGAAAGCCGCCGCGGAGAAACGGATGCAGACCATGACGGACTTCGTGGAAGAAACGGAGGAATGCCGTTCCCGGTACCTCCTGCGCTATTTCGGCCAGGAAAAGGCCGACGAATGCGGCAAATGCGACATCTGCCGGGCCGCAGCAGCCAGGCCCAAAGACCTTCCGGAGCAGCTGAAAGCGCTCATCGCAGCCCGTAACGGCCGCTATTCCCTGAAGGAACTCCGCACCGCGCTGGGCCCCGGCGACAATCGCTGGCTGGACGTGCTGCGGGAACTCATCGACCGGGGAGAAGTCCCCCCCTATACCGCCTGAGCCATGGCCGGAAGCAAGGACCTCCTGCTGGAACGCATCCGCAGCGGTGCCAGCCTGAGCCTGGGGCAGCAGCTTAAACTGAGCCTCCTGCTCAGCTATCCCGCCATCCTGGCCCAGCTTTCCTCGGTGATGATGCAGTACATCGACACCTCCATGGTGGGCCATCTGGGGCCGGCGGCGGGCGCGTCCATCGGCCTGGTGAGCACCTGCCTGTGGCTCATGGGCGGCTTCGGCATGGCTGCCACCAGCGGCTTTTCCGTGCAGGTGGCGCACCATATCGGCGCCAACGACTTCAAGGGCGCGCGGGACATCCTGCGCCAGGCACTGGTGTGCGTACTGGGATTCAGCGCCCTCATCGGCCTGCTGGGCGTGGCCGTGCATCAGCAGCTGCCAATGTGGCTGGGCGGCGGGCCGGACATTGTGGCCGATTCGGCCCGGTACTTCCTGATTATGTCGCTGTTCATGCCGGCCATGCTGCTGGACTGGATGTGCGCCGCCATGCTGCAGGCCAGCGGCAACATGAAGGTACCCAGCATCCTGAGCATCGGCATGTGCGTAATGGACGTAGCCTTCAACTATCTCTTCATCTACGTACTGGACATGGGGGTAGTGGGAGCGGCTTTGGGCAGCGGCCTGGCCGAGGTAATCACCGGCCTGCTCATGTTCTCCTTCCTGGCCTTCCGCTCCAAAGAACTGCGTCTCACGCACGAGCGGGGCAGTTTTCGCCCCACGGATCCCGTGATCCGGAAAGCCCTGGATATCAGCGGGCCGATGGCCTTGCAGAACGTGCTGATGCGCGGCGGATACATTGCCGCCACCGTTATTGTGGCGCCGCTGGGCACCATCGCCATTGCCGCCAACTCCTTTGCCATTACGGCCGAAAGCCTCTGCTTTATGCCCGGAGCGGGTATTGCCGATGCCGCCACCACGCTTGTGGGCCAGTCCGTAGGCGCCCGCCGGAAGGAACTGGCCAAACGTTTTGCCTGGATTACCACCTTCCTGGGCATGGGTGTAATGGGCTTCCTGGCCATCCTCATGTTCATTTTTGCGCCCCAGATGATGGGCCTGCTGTCCCCGGACGCCGCCGTAATAGACCTGGGCGCCCGCGTGCTGCGCATCGAAGCCTTTGCCGAACTGGGCTATGCCGCCTCCATGGTGGCCTACGGTGCCTGCGTAGGCGCCGGCGACACCAAGTGGCCCAGCTTCATGAACCTGGGTTCCATGTGGATAGTCCGCATTATCCCGGCCATTTTCCTCACGCGGATTTATGGCCTGGTGGGCTTCTGGATTTGTATGGCGGTGGAACTCACTTTCCGGGGCGTCATCTTCCTGATCCGGCTGTACCGGGGAAAGTGGCTGAAAGAAGCGCTTTAAAGCGTCATCAGCGGCGAACTCTCGCCCCGGCGCAAAACCCTTAATCCTACAGCTCCGGGGGCTACACCGGCTTCTATCAGGGCAGCGGCGGTGCAGTCGTAGGCTACTTGCGGCGTGTTGTTGTTGCCGCTCAGGTGGCACAGGAAAACGTGCCGGAGGCCCGGATGCACCAGGCGGGTTACCGTTTGGGCGCAAATGTCGTTGGAAAGGTGGCCGGCCCCGTGGGTAATGCGGTCTTTCAGCTCCTGCGGGTAGCTGCCACCCACCAGCATATCCACGTCAAAATTGGATTCAATCACCAGCGTATTGGCCAGGGCGCCCCATTTGAGGGCTTCGGCCGGCACATGGCCCAAGTCCGTCATCAGTACAAACAGTTCTTCCTGGCAGCGGATAGCGTATCCCACGCACTGGGTGGCGTCGTGCGGCACCTCGAAGTACTGTACGTCAAAATCGGGCGTTACAGGATTCCACACCCCGCGCTCCAGATTCTGCCGGCAGGCGCCTATCCATTCGGCCGTAAAAGGATGGCGGGAAAGGGCGCCGTGCAGGATGGGCGTTGTCCACACAGGCACCGCCAGGCGCTTGCAGAAAGAGCCCAGGCTGCGGATATGGTCCCCATGGTCGTGTGTAACAAGGATGGCCGATATGTCCTGCAGGCTCAGTCCCACCAGTTCCAGCTCCTTTTTTACGCGGCGGAAACTTACGCCTGCGTCTATCAGGATGGCCGATGCGGGCCCCACCAGAAGGGAGCAATTGCCGCAACTGCCGCTGGAGAAACTGATGAAACGCATCATAGCTGCTCCTCCTCCTTGCAATAGCGGGCTATGGTGGCATAGGCCGCCTCCACGCCCAGTTCACCGGCCCGGGACAGGTCTATACAGCCTTTTTCCTTATCCTTCAGGTAAATAAGCACCAGAGCACGGTTAAAGTAGGCATCGGCCATCCAGGGATACAGCTGAATGGCTTTGTCGTAGCTGTCAATAGCTTCCACAAAGCGGGAGCTGAGCACATACAGATTGCCCAGATTGAACTGGATATACGGGAAAGAAGGCAGCTGCGCGGCGGCGGCCTCCATGTCGGAAAGTGCCTCCGAGTAGTCGTATTCCTGGGTTACCTGTTCCCGTACGCGGGCCCGGGTGTTCTTCTGGTCGTCCATCGTGAGGGTTTGTACGTTGGACTCGAAGGACGCTATGAATTCTATCATCTCGGCCCGCAGAACGCCCCGGTTCATGTAATAGAAGGCCTTGTAATATGGATCGTAAAGGCCGGTATCTTCGGCCGACAAGGCCTTGGAGAACTGCTGCAGGGCCTGGGAGTACTGGCGTTTGCCCAGCTCCTGCAGTCCTTTCAGGAAAGCCCCTGCGGCTCCGCCGCCCGTTGAAGCGTTGAGCACCGCCTCCGACGGCGTGGAATCGCGGTCGGATGATATGGTCACTGGCAGCGCAAGGGAGGCCTGGAACTGATCCAGCAGGCGGTTCTCGTACTTATGCTCCAGCGCATAATTGGTGGCATCGTTGGCATCCGTGAGCACAAACTTATACAGCGGCTTCAGGTTGATGTCCACATCCCGGTGGCGCAGCATTTCGTTGTCGAAGCCGGAACGCGCAAAGTCGGCGTCCAGGGCCAGCAAGCTGCTGTATTTCTTGGTTGTGTCGGCAAAATCGGCCCCCGATGCGGTGCTGCTGCGGTATTCGGCCACCTTCCGCTGGGCGGTGCGGTAGTCTTCCCGCGAAGCACGTGTCATACCCATCTGCAGTTCCACATAGGCGCGGTTCTGGTAGGCCTTGGCAAAATCGGGATACAGTTCAATGGCCTTGTTGTAGTCGGCCAGGGCATCATCCCAGCGTTCCATGTCTATGAAGAAGCCCGCGCGGTTGAAGTAGGCCAGCACGTTGCCGGGATTGATGGCTATCACGCGGTCCATGTCCGAAAGCGCCCCCTGGAAATCGCCCACCTGGGCCGACAGCAGGCTGCGGTTGTACAGGGTGAGGGCGTTGCCCGGCTCGTAGTCCAGCACCTTGTTCAAATCGGCCATAGCCTCGTTCAGATGCCCCTGTTCCGAGTGCACCAGCGCCCGCTGGAAATAGGCCAACGTGAGGGTGGAATCCAGGTCCAGCGCCCGGTTGTAGTCCTGCATGGCTTCCTCAAAAGCCCCCTGCGAGGCCTTGAGGCCGCCCCGGCGAATATAGCCCTCCGGCTCAAAGCGGTCCAGTTTGATGGCCCGGTCGTAGTCGTTCAGCGCCTTGAGGGTATCGCCCAGGAACAGGTATGAGGCACCCCGGTTCAAGTAGGTGGAAGGATCCTTGGGCTCCTGGCGGATGTATTTGTCAAAGTCTTTGATGGCCCTTTCGAACTGTCGGCTCAGGAAGTAAGTAACGCCACGGGTAAAGTACAGGCCCGACGAACCAGGACGCAGGCGGATGGCCTCTTCCAGGTCCTTCAAAGCGGCATCATAGTCACCGGAGCGGCTTTCCGTAATGGCCCGGTAATGATAGCCCGAGGTGAAAACCGGATTCAGGCGCACCGAAGTGGAGAAATCGTTTCTGGCACCGCGGATGTCGCCCAGGTTGTACTTGGCGATGCCCCGGTAGAAAAAGGTCCAGTAATCCGTACTGTCCAGCTGGGCCAGGATGTTGAAATTGGCCACTGCATCGGCCAGACGGCCATCCTGCAGGGCGCTGCGGCCGCGGAAAGAGAAAACGTCCTTGTCGTACTGCGCCCGCGCCGCCAGGGGTACCAGCAGCGTCAGAAGCAGGAGAAGGAAGTGTTTTTTCATCAAAAAAATTTTCATTTCCGCGCTGAAATATCTAATTTCGCGCCAAATGACAAAGATAACAAAAATATTTGTCTTTTTTGCAGTGCTCCTGGCCCTGGCTGCTCCCGCCATTGCCGGTCCCACAACCCCCGTCCGCTATACTGTAAGCACCGTCAATGCCGAAATGGTGCTGGACTCCGCCGTGCTCAGGCAACAGGTGGAATTCCTCTGCAGCCCGGAAACCGGCGGACGCGCCACGGGAACGGAAGGCGCGCAGCGGGTGGCCCTCTGGCTGGAAGAACAGTTCCGGGACCTGAAGCTGGAAGCGCTTTCCGGCACCTTCCTTCATGGTTTCCGCACCCCTTCCGGCGCCTTCGGCCGCAATGTGATGGGCTATATCCGGGGCAGTTCCGCACCGGAAAAATACATAGTGGTAATGGCCCATTTCGACAACCTGGGTACCCTCAACGGCACTTTTTATCCCGGAGCCGACAGCAACGCTTCCGGAGTGGCCGCCCTGCTGGGCCTGGCACGGATGTTTGCCGAAATGCGCGACTGCGGCAAAACCTACGGCCACAGCCTCCTCTTTGTGGCGCTGGACGCCAAGGAACAGGCCATGGCCGGGGCCGACGCCCTCCGCTCCTTTCTGGGGAAAAACGGCATGCAGGCTTCTCTGGTAGTGAATCTGGACCAGCTTGGCTCCGCCCTCGCCCCCATCAACAAGAATCGGCCCGACTATCTGCTGATGCTCTGTGAAAACGCCGGAAGCGAGCGTCTTGCCCTGGAACGGGCCAATACGGAACCGGACCTGGGGCTGGACCTAGCCTTCGACTATTACGGCAGCAAAGACTTCACCAACCTGTTTTACCGGCGCATCAGCGAACAGCGCGTTTTCCTGGAACAGGGCATACCGGCCGTAATGTTCACTTCCGGCATCACCCTCAACAACAACAAATCCTACGACACCCCGGAAACGCTGGACTACCCCCTCCTGCACAGCCGCATCCGCCTCATCTTCCACTTCCTGCACCGGATGCTATAGCATCCCGGTTGCAAAGATGCGCAGAAATACATATCTTTGTATGATTAATGCAACGGCATGCGCGAATTCTGGAAAATGATGAGACAATATGTCTCTCCCTATAAAGGATATATGGGCGGAGCGGTGGTGCTGAACATCCTGTCGGTAGTGTTCAACATCTTCTCTTTCGCCGTGCTGGTGCCACTGCTCAATATCCTGTTCAAGGTAGATACCACCCAATACGAATTCATCCCCTGGGGCAGCGAAGCCTCTACTTTCAAGGACACGCTTGTAAACAACTTCTACTTCTCCGTGTCCCAGTATATCGCCCAGCATGGGGCCCTCACCACCCTGCTGCTGCTGGGCGGCATCATGATTTTCTTCACCGCCCTCAAGACGGCCTGCTACTTTGGCGCCAACGCCGTCATGGTACCCATCTCCACGGGGGTGGTCAAGGATATCCGCAACCGCATCTACAACAAGATCCTGGCCCTTCCCATCGGCTTTTTCTCGGAAGAGCGCAAGGGCGATATCATCGCCCGCATCAGCGGAGACGTGTCGGAGGTGGAAAACTCCGTGATGGCGTCCATCTCCATGCTCATCAAGAATCCCATCCTGATCATTCTCTATTTTGCCTTCCTCACCTTCCTGAGCCCGGAGATGATGGCCTTCACCATCGTTTTCGCTCCGGCTTTTGTATGGGTGATGGGGCTTATCGGCAAGCAGCTTAAACGGAATTCCCTGGAGGCCCAGACGCTCTGGAGCGACACCATGAGCCAGGTGGACGAAACCCTGGGCGGCCTGCGGGTTATCAAGGCATTCAATGCCGAAAAAAAGATGTCGCGCCGCTTCCATGAAATCACGGACAACATGCGCCGGAAGCTGGCCCGCGTGAGCATCCGCCAGGCCACGGCCCATCCCGTGAGCGAATTCCTGGGCACCATCATGATTGCCATCGTGCTGCTGGTGGGCGGCGCCATGATTATCCGCGGGGAAAGCTTCCTCGGCGGCAAGTTCATGGACGCTTCGCAGTTCATCTTCTTCATGGTGGTGCTGTATTCGGTCATAGAACCCATCAAGGAACTGTCCCGCGCCACGTATAGCGTCCCCAAGGGCATGGCCTCGATGGAACGCATTAACCGCATCCTGGAGGCCGAAAACAACATCAAGGATCCGGAGAACCCGCTGCCTCTGAACGAATTCACCGGCAGCATCGCCTTCCAGAACGTGAATTTCTCCTACGAAGACGGAAAGCCCATCCTCAAGCAGATTAACCTGGAGATTCCCCGCGGCAAGATGATAGCCATCGTGGGTGAATCGGGTGCCGGAAAAACCACGCTGGTAGATCTCATTCCCCGTTTCTGGGATGTGTGCGGCGGCCGCATCACCATAGACGGAAAGGATATCCGGGAGGTGGCCGTAAAGGACCTCCGCAGCCTCATGGGCAATGTGAACCAGGACCCTATCCTGTTCAACGACACCATCTTCAACAACATTGCCTTCGGCGTAGAAAATGCCACCATGGAACAAGTAATTGCCGCCGCCAGAATAGCCAACGCCCACGACTTCATCATGGAGAAGGAGCAGGGGTACCAAACTTCCATCGGCGACCGCGGCAGCAAGCTTTCCGGCGGTCAGCGGCAGCGCCTGTCCATTGCCAGGGCCATTCTCAAGAATCCGCCCATCCTCATCCTGGACGAGGCAACCGCCTCCCTGGACACGGAAAGCGAAAGGCTGGTGCAGGACGCCCTGGACCGCCTGATGAGCACCCGTACCACCATCGCCATCGCCCATCGGCTTTCCACCATCAAGAATGCCGACGAAATTATAGTGATGCAGGAAGGACGCATTGTGGAAAGGGGTACCCACGAGCAGCTCATCGGCCTGGGCGGCTATTACAAGAAACTCCACGACATGCAAGCCCTGTAAGCCATGAACCGCAGGAAACAACTGATTCTTTTCAGAGTACTTTTTGTGCTGTATGTTACTGCAGTGCTGCTTCTGTGCTTTCTTCCCATGGACGACGTATCCCAGTTCCCCCGCTTTGTCCTGGGCTTTCCCATCGACAAAGTGGTGCATTTCTGCATGTTCTTTCCCTTCCCCCTGCTGGCTTTCCTGGCATTCGACCCTTACACGGATACCGTTCCCTCCACGCTGGCATTCGCCGGCATTACCCTGATGGTAGGCCTTCTGCTGGCCCTGGGCACGGAATGGGGGCAGGAAATGCTCACAGATTACCGTTGCGGGGACCCTGCGGACCTGGTGGCCGATTCCCTCGCCCTGGTCTCCAGCACCGTCATAGTCATTATCTGGGATATACTTAAACAGCGTCTTACCCGCCGTTCATGCGAAAAAGCCTCTTCATAGCCCTCCTGCTTCTCGCCAGCGTCTTTTCGGCGCAGGCCCAGCAGCGTCCATCGGCCAGAACCTTCCGGGAGGCCACGGACTCGCTGCAGCAGCGGCTCAAGCGGCGCACCGGCGTGGACACCCCCCTGACGCTGGAAAAAGTGACGTTGCGGGGAACGGCCCTGGATTTCTACTTCTCGCAAGAGCTGGCCGACTATCCGTGGCGGCAGGAAGACCTGGCCTGGATGCGGGAACAGCTGCAAAGCCTGGGGAAAGAAGGACTGGGAAGCTATGCGCTGGGAACCCTGTACGCTAAAAAACAGAAGCTCATCGCCTTGCCGATGCCCCGGCTCACCCGGGACGGGAAACCTGCCCAAACGGCCTTGAAGGTGGAGGATCCCCGTGGCAAAAGCATTCCGCTGGTGCAGGGAGACGACAACTGGTCCAAAGGCCTCCAGGGCCGCCACATAGCCCTCTGGCAAAGCCACGGCCGCTACTGGGAAGCCAAAACGGACCGCTGGGAATGGCAGCGGGCGGCCACCCACCGTACCGTGGAGGACCTTTTTACCCAAAGCTTCGTCATTCCTTTCCTGATGCCCATGCTGGAGAATGCCGGCGCCATTATCATTACCCCGCGGGAACGGGATCCCCAACCTTATGAGGTAGTGTGCGACAACGACCGGGCCTTTGACGATCCCCGTACAGGCTATCTGCGCCGTCAGGGCCAATACGAAGAAAAAGGGGCCTGGGAAGACGCCGGAGAGGGATTTGCCGACCTTCGTCCGCAGTACCAGATGTATGAGAATCCCTTCCGCATGGGCAGCGCCCGTAAAACCCGCACCACCACCGGCGACGGTCCCCATGCCGAAATTATCTGGCGGGCCGATATCCCGGAAAAAGGCGACTACGCCGTATATGTATCGTACAAGACCCTGCCCGGCAGCACCACCGATGCCCGCTACTCCGTCCATCACCTGGGCGGGGAAACCCTCCTGCACGTGAACCAGAGCATGGGCGGCGGCACCTGGATTTACCTGGGCACCTTCCCCTTCGACAAAGGAGACAAAGGCTTTGTGCGCCTAACCAGCCAGAGCAGCAGTGCCGGAACCTTAACGGCCGATGCCGTACGTTTTGGCGGCGGCATGGGCAAGATGGAGCGCGGCGGCGGCCTTTCGGGCCTTCCCGCCTACGTGGAGGGCGCCCTGTACCAGATGCAGTGGAACGGCGTGGAAATGAACCTCTTCGACGACTGGGACAACGACTACACCAAGGACTTCGCCGGTCGCGGAAAATGGGTGCAGCAACTCACCGGCGGCTCCCGCGTAAATCCGGAGGCGGAAGGACGGAGGATTCCCATCGACCTTTCGTTGGCCTTCCATTCCGACGCGGGCGTAACCCCCAACGATTCCATTGTGGGCACCCTGGCCATCTATACCTTAAAAGCCGATAATTCAGACCTTTACGCCAATGGGGAAAGCCGGATGAACGGACGTCTTCTGTGCGACCAGGTGCAGACCCAGGTGGTAGAAGACATCCGGGCGCTGTTCGAACCCCTGTGGACCCGCCGGCAAACCTGGGACCGTTCCTACAGCGAATGCCGCACCACCGGCGTTCCGGGCATGCTGCTGGAACTGCTTTCCCACCAGAACTTTGCCGATATGCGCTATGGTCTGGACCCGCAGTTCCGCTTTACGGTTTCCCGGGCCGTGTACAAAGGCGTGCTCAAGTATCTGAGCGCCCGCTATGGCTGTTCCTACGTGGTCCAGCCCCTCCCCGTACACGCCTTCAGCGCCGATTTACAGGACGGTAAAGCGGTACTAAGCTGGTCCCCCACAACGGATCCGCTGGAACCCACCGCCCAGGTAACACACTACCGCGTGTATACCCGCCGCGATGACGGCGGCTTTGACGCCGGCCTGCAAATCAAGGATACCACCTGCACCCTGAACCTGGAAAGAGGACATTTGTACAGCTTCAAGGTAGTGGCCTGCAACGACGGCGGAAAAAGCTTCCCCTCGGAAATCCTGTCCGTGGGCCTTCCCACCCGGGACGCAAAGAAAGTGCTCATTGTGAATAACTTCACCCGGGTATCGGCCCCCGCCTGGTTCGACACGCCCACCTACGCCGGCTTCCTGGACAACCTGGACAGCGGCGTTCCCTGGGGTACCGACTTCCTCTTTGCCGGCAGCGTGAACCAGTTCGACCGTATGGCCGAATGGACCGACGACGATAATCCGGGCTTTGGCGGTTCCTACACCGACCAGGGCGGCTCCCGCATTGCGGGCAACAGCTTCGACTTCCCTTCCGTTCATGGAAAGGCCTTGCTCCGGGCGGGTTACGCCTTTGCCTCCACCGGCGCAGAAGCCTTCCACGGCACTACGGATGCTTTTGCTGTAGATCTTATCTGCGGCAAGCAGCTCACCACCCGCATCGGCCGCGGCGCCATTCCGGACCGTTATTCCGTATTCTCCGATTCCCTGCAGACTGCGCTCAGGCGATATACCGCCGCCGGGGGTAACGTAGTACTGTCCGGCGCTTACATCGGCACCGACGCCTGGACCACCGTTTTCCCGGTTCAGAAAGCCCCGGAAAGCACCCGGCAGTTTATCCAGGAAGTGCTTGGTTACAAATGGGTCACCAATTTCGGCGACACCTCCGGCAAGGCCGATGCCGCCGGCAACGCCCCCTTCCGCCTGCCTGCCGTTACCTACAACCGCTCCTGGTCCCCAGCCGTGTACCGGGTAGAAAACCCCGACGGCATAGAACCGGCATCGGCCAAAGCCAAGGCCCTGCTCCGCTACAACGGCACAAAAATAACGGCAGCCACCGCCTTCGAAGGCAATGGCTACCGCTGTGTAGCTTTCGGCTTCCCGCTGGAAACCTCTCCCCAGCTGCCGGAAATCCTCTCCGCCACGCTCCGCTACCTGGAAAGGTAAGTGCTTCATCGTCAGGCATATAAAGATTTCTCCCTGTGATTTTTGTCACAGGGAGAAACACGTAAATAGCTGATAGTCAGCAACTACATTCTTTCGGGGAGCTGGATGCCCAGGAGACCCATGGCGCTGCGGAGGGTGCGGGCCAGGACATCTATGAGTTCCAGCCGATACTTGAGCACCGCCTGGTCCTCTTCCTTGAGGATGGGCGTGTCGTGGTAGTACTGGTTGAACTCCTTGGCCAGCTCGTAGGCGTAGTTGGCAATGATGGCGGGACTCAGGGAGGCGCCGGCTTCGGCCACCTTGCCGGGATACAGGCCCAGCAGCTTCACCAGGCGGATTTCCTTGGCCGAAGGCTGTGCATCGGCCTTGATATCCTCTGCACCATAGGCCACCGTAGCCTTGCGCAGGATGCTGCAGATGCGGGCGTGGGTATACTGGATGAAGGGACCGGTGTTGCCGTTGAAGTCGATGGACTCCTTGGGATTGAAGAGCATGGTCTTCTTGGGATCTACCTTGATAATGAAGTACTTCAGGGCGCCCAGGCCGATCATGTGGTACAGCCGCTCCTTCTCCTCATCAGAGATATCGGCCAGCTTGCCGCTTTCCTCGGAGGTCTTTTTGGCTTCCTCGTACATGCTCTGGATAAGGTCGTCGGCATCCACTACAGTGCCTTCGCGGGACTTCATCTTGCCTTCCGGGAGTTCTACCATGCCGTACGAAAGATGGTAGATGCGCTGTGCCCAGTCGAAGCCCAGCTTGCCCAGGATGAGCTTGAGCACCTGGAAATGGTAGTCCTGCTCGTTGCCCACCACATACACGTGGGAGTCCAGATTATACTGCGCAAAACGGCGCTCGGCGGTACCCAGGTCCTGGGTGATGTAAACGGACGTGCCGTCGCCGCGAAGCACCAGCTTGCGGTCCAGGCCGTCAGCCGTTAAGTCGCACCATACGCTGCCGTCGGGTTCTGTCTCGAAAACACCCCTGCGGAGGCCTTCCTGCACCAGTTCCTTGCCCAGCAGGTAGGTGTCCGACTCGTGGTCCACCTTGTCGAAAGTGATGCCCAGGGCCTTATAGGTCTCGTCAAAGCCTTTGAAAACCCAGCCGTTCATCATGGTCCAGAGTTCCCGCACGTGGGGATCTCCTTCCTCCCACTTCACCAGCATCTTGTGTACCTCTTCGTTTACCTCCGGATGCTCCTTCTCCAGCTTGGCGTATGCTACATAGCAGTCGCCCACCAGGTGGTCGCCTTTGATGCCGGTGCTTTCCGGGGTTTTCCCGTCAAAGAGCTTTTCCCAGGCGTACATGCTCTTGCAGATGTGCACGCCCCGGTCGTTCACCAGAGTGGCCTTGATGACATCGTTTCCGCAGGCCTTCAGGATACGGGAAACGCTGTCGCCCAGCAGGTTGTTGCGGATATGGCCCAGGTGCAGGGGCTTGTTGGTATTGGGGCTGGAGAATTCCACCATCACGCGCCGTCCGGTGGCAGGCAGCTGGCCGAAGTTTTCATCGGCCGCCACGGCCGCCAGGGACTCGTTCCAGTACATGGGCGAGAACGAAAGGTTCAGGAAACCCTTCACGCTGTTGAAGGCCGATATCTCCGGCACGTTCTCTACCAACCACTGACCGATGGCATTGCCGGTGGCATCCGGAGCCTGACGGGTAATCTTGAGGAGCGGGAAGGTAACCAGGGTATAGTCGCCCTCGAATTCCTTGCGGGTAACAGAAACCTGAAGTGACGTTTCCGCCACTTCAGTACCATATAATGCTTGAATGGCCGCTGCGGCCTTCTGCTGGATAAAAGCTTCCGGCGTCATCCCAAATAACCTTTAAGCAGTTTGCTGCGGGACGGGCTCTTGAGCCGGCGGATGGCCTTCTCCTTAATCTGGCGCACGCGCTCACGGGTGAGGCCGAAACGCTCGCCAATCTCTTCCAGGGTCATTTCCTGGCAGCCGATGCCGAAGAAACTCTTGATAATCTCGCGCTCGCGGTCCGTAAGGGTGCTGAGGGCACGCTCGATTTCCGTATTCAGGGATTCGTTCACCAGGCCCTTGTCGGCGCTGGGGGAATCGTCGTTGGGCAGAACGTCCAGAAGGCTGTTGTCCTCCCCTTCCACGAACGGGGCATCTACGCTCACGTGACGGCCGCTCACCCGGAGGGTATCGGAAATTTTGTCCTTGGGAACGTCTATCATCTCCGACAACTCCTCATTGGAAGGCTGGCGCTCGTTCTCCTGTTCAAACTTGGACAGGGCCTTGTTGATCTTGTTCAGGGAACCCACCTGGTTCAAGGGCAGACGAACGATACGGCTCTGCTCGGCCAGGGCCTGTAGGATGCTCTGACGGATCCACCAAACCGCATAGGAAATGAATTTGAAACCACGGGTTTCATCGAACTTTTCGGCGGCCTTGATAAGACCCAGATTGCCTTCGTTGATGAGGTCCGGAAGGCTGAGGCCCTGATTCTGATACTGCTTGGCCACCGAAACCACAAAGCGGAGGTTGGCGCGGGTAAGTTTCTCCAAAGCTACCTGGTCGCCCTTGCGGATACGCTGGGCCAGTTCCACTTCCTCGTCCGGGGTAACCAGCTCTTCACGGCCGATTTCCTGGAGATACTTGTCCAACGACGCGCTCTCGCGGTTGGTGATGGATTTTGTAATTTTTAACTGTCTCATCTATATAAAATTACGGTCAATTCCTTGCGGTAAGGAACTGACCGTAATAGCTGTATACCGGCAATTCCTTACTTGCCGAAGCCGAAGTAGAACGCCTTTCCGTTCTTGTCCACGCCCTCTACATAAATGGCGCGGTTGGCCTTCTTTGCCTTGGCAATAACGTCTTCGGGTTTTGAAACCTGTTCATCGTTGATGTAAACGATGATACCGCCTGCCGGAGCACCTGCCTGGGCCATCTTGCCTTCTCCCAGCGAAACAATCTCTACACCGGAGCGGAGTCCCAGTTTCTGGAGCGTTTCGCTGTCCGCGCTCTTAAGCTTGGCACCATAGAAGAGAACCGAACCGTCTACGTCCTTCTCTCCATTGGCAGAAGCTGCAGCATGGAAAGTGACCTGGGTGGTCTTTTCCTTGCCGTCGCGGATGTATTTGATGGTGGCCTTGTCGCCAGGATGATAGTCATTCACCCTGGCCTGCACGGAAGATGCGTCTTTAACCGGCTGACCGTCAATGGCAATGATTACATCGTTCTTGGCAAGGCCGGCTTCCTCTGCGGCACTTCCCTTCAAAACCTCGTTAATATATACGCCGGTGACGGAAGAAAGTTTCATTTCGTCGGCAAACTTTTTATCAACAGTACCCATGGAAATTCCCAGCACTGCGCGCTTCACGGAACCGAAGTCGATAAGGTCGGCCGCAACACGTTTTACGATATTTACGGGCACGGCGAAGGAATAGCCGGTGTAGGAGCCTGTCTGCGACACGATGGCGGTGTTGATACCCACCAGTTCACCCTTTTTGTTCACCAGGGCGCCGCCGGAGTTGCCGGGGTTCACGGCCGCATCGGTCTGGATGAAAGATTCAATCTTGAATTCACCGCTGCCGTCGGGCATGGAACGGCCCTTGGCACTCACGATGCCGGCGGTAATGGTGCTCCGGAGCTGGGCGCCCAGCGGAGAGCCGATGGCCAGCACCCATTCGCCCAGGCGCAGTTGGTCGCTGTCGCCCAGCGGAATGGTGGGAAGGCCGTTTGCATTGATCTTGATGATGGCCACGTCCGTTGCGGCATCGGTACCCACTACGGTGGCGTCGTACTGCTCGTTGTTGTTGAGCGTAACCGAAATTTGGGTGGCGTCCTGCACCACATGGTTGTTGGTAACGATATAACCGTCCTGACGGATGATTACACCGCTGCCGCTGCCCTTCTGCTCCCGGGAACGGGGCTGGTCGTATTCATCGCCGAAGAAGAAGCGGAAGAAAGGATCTATGGACTGGTACTGGGAACGTCTCTGAACCGTTACCTCTACATATACAACAGCCTCCACGGCGCTTTCGGCCGCATAGGTAAAATCGGGATAATCACTTTCTGCCAAATTGACAGTACGATACTCCACAGCATTGCCCTCACTGTCACGGACAACGGGTTCCGTCTTGGGCTCGGAAGCCCTGACTACCGCATAAGCGGTGAGCCCGCCGGCCAAAACAGAGAGTAGAATTGTCAAAAAACCTTTTTTCATAATAGAAACTTTTTACTAAAATTCAAAGCTTTCCCATTTCCCCACAGGCCCGCCCTGCGACAAATCTCCACGTTGCCCTCTCCCTAAATCCCTCTCCTCGGGAGAGGGACTTGCTATCGCCCTTCGGGCTCCAATTGGGGATTATTTCAATGGGGGTCTAAAATTCCCGGACCCAATTGTTCAAAAGATATGCCATAATATGGCTATTTTGGAAGAAAAAATTTGGATTCTTAATTTTTCTTAATATCTTTGTGGCAGATGACAAGAATGAGCGCATACCACCATCACCACCGTTCCCTCCAGGCCCGGTAGGTTTTTCATGTGCGTATGGCAGCATAAAAGATAAGGCTTACCGGTAAACGGCAGGCCTTTTTTTTGTTTAGGAGTTAGTGTATAATTATTTATTATTTTCGCATAATTAACCATGTTACGTTTAGCTATACAGGCGAAAGGTCGCCTGAGCGAAGAAAGCACAGCGCTGCTTAGGGAAATCGGCATAGATTTGGACGACTCCCACCGGAAATTCCTGCTGGAAGCCCCCAATTTCCCTTTGGAACTGTTGTATTTGCGGGACGACGATATTCCGCAGGTGGTTTCCGACGGAACCGCCGCCCTGGGCATCGTGGGACTGAACGAGGTGGTGGAACGAGGCCTTCCCGTCCAGCAGGTGAAGAAGCTGGGCTTCGGCGCCTGCCGCCTGTCCCTGGCCGTTCCCAAATCGGCCGGCTATAACGGCATCGAATGGTTCCGCGGCAAGCGCATCGCCACTTCCTACCCCCGGATTCTGGGCGAATGGCTCAAGGAGAAGGGCATCGACGCCAAGGTGCAGGTAATTACCGGCTCGGTGGAAGTTGCCCCGGCCGCCGGCATTGCCGATGCCATCTTCGACATAGTTTCCTCCGGCGGCACCCTGGTGGCCAACGGCCTGCTGGAAGTGGAGAAGGTGTTCTTCTCGGAGGCCGTGCTCATCTCCAGCGGAAAGCTTTCCCCCGAAGGAGAGGAAATCCTGCAGGAAATGCTGTTCCGCATTGAATCGGCCATGATCAGCCGGCGCAAGAAATACCTGCTGATGAACATACCCCAGGCATCGGTGGACGAGGCCATCCGCATTCTGCCTGCCATGCGCAGCCCCACCATCATGCCCCTGGCCGCCGACGGCTGGTGCTCCATGCACTCGGTGGTGGAAGAGGATAACCTGTGGGATAAAGTAAAGCAGCTCAAGGCCATCGGCGCCGAAGGCATCCTGGTTCTGAACATAGACAAACTCATTCCTTAAGCCATGACAGCTTACGAAACCAACCCGCCGCGGGAACGCTGGGAATCGCTTTGCCTCCGTCCGGCCACCGAGAATCCGGTGGTGAAGGAAAGGGTGCAGGCCATCCTGGCGCGCGTGAAGGAAAAAGGCGACACAGCCCTGCGGGAACTGTCCCGGGAAATTGAAGGACGGTCCCTGGAGGTCATCGAGGTAACGGAAGCGGAAATCCTGGCGGCATCCCAGGCGGTGAAGCCGGCCGTTAAACAGGCCATTGCCGATGCCGAAAAGGCCATCCGCGCCTTCCACCAGGCTCAGCAGCCCCGGGAGATCAGCGTAGAAACCGCTCCGGGCGTCCGCTGCATCCAGCGGCCCGTCCCCATCGGCCGGGTGGGCCTGTACATCCCCGGCGGCAGCGCTCCCCTCTTCTCCACCGTGCTGATGCTGGCCGTACCCGCCGCCCTGGCAGGCTGTCCGGAAGTGGTTCTCTGCACCCCCGCCGGAAAAGACGGAAACGTTTGTGCCGAAGTGCTTTATGCAGCCAAATACTGCGGCGTAAAGCGCATTTTCAAGTTGGGCGGCGCCCAAGCCATCGCCGCCATGGCCTACGGTACGGAATCCGTGCCCAAGGTGGACAAGATCTTCGGCCCGGGCAACCAGTATGTAACCACCGCCAAGCAGCTGCTGAGCGCCGGAACGGTGGCCATCGACATGCCCGCCGGTCCTTCGGAGGTAATGGTAATGGCCGATGCTTCAACGCCTTCGGCCTTTGCCGCCGCCGACCTCCTATCCCAGGCGGAACACGGCCCCGACAGCCAGGTGATGCTGGTGTGCGAATCGGCCGATACCTGCCTGCGCATCCTTAAAGAAGTGGAGCGCCAGACCGCCCTGCTGCCCCGGAGCGCCATTGCCCTGCAGGCCCTGGAAAAGAGCCGCGCCTTTGTGTTTGACAAGCCGGAAGACCGCATTGCCTTTGCCAACGCCTATGCTCCCGAGCACCTGATTATTGCCACGGAAGACGCCTGGAGCATCGCCGACCGCATTACCGCCGCCGGCAGCGTATTCGTGGGCCCCTACACCCCGGAAAGCGCCGGCGACTATGCTTCCGGCACCAACCACACCCTGCCCACCTGCAGCTGGGCCCGTTCCTTCAGCGGGGTGAATCTGGACAGCTTCTACCGCAAGATGACCTTGCAGGAAATTACCCGGGAAGGCCTCCAGGGCCTGGCCGGCACCATCGTTACCATGGCCGAGGCAGAAGGCCTCCAGGCCCACGCCAATGCTGTAAAAGTAAGAGTATGAAGAATATAGAAGCCCTGGTGCGGCCTAACATCCGCGCCCTCTCCCCTTATTCCACCGCCCGGGACGAGTGCCAGGGCAACCCGGACATTTTCCTGGACGCCAACGAGAGCCCATACCCCGGCATCGGCTTCAACCGCTATCCGGATCCCCGGCAGAAGGCCCTGAAAAAGCAGATTTCCGCCATCAAGGGACTGCCGGTGGAGAATATCTTCTTGGGTAACGGCAGCGACGAGGCCATCGACCTCATGTTCCGCATCTTCTGCACGCCGGGGCAGGACAATGCCGTGGCCATTGTCCCCAGTTACGGCATGTACACGGTAGCGGCCGATATCAACGACGTAAAAGTGCGCGGCATTAAGCTGGGAGCGGACTTTTCCCTTCCGGTGGAAGAGCTGCTGGCGGCGGCCGATGCCAACACCAAGCTCCTTTTCCTGTGCAGCCCCAACAACCCTTCCGGCAACGCCTTTGAGCCCGCCCAGCTGCTGGATCTGGTGCAGCGTTTTCCCGGCATCGTGGTGCTGGACGAGGCGTATGCCGATTTCAGCGCCAAGGGCAGCCTGCGCGCCAAAGTGCTGGAATACCCCAACCTGGTGGTGCTGCAAACCCTTTCCAAAGCTTACGGTATGGCCGGACTCCGCCTGGGACTGGCCTTTGCCAACGCCTATGTTACGGACCTGATGAACCGGGTAAAGTACCCCTACAACATCAGCCAGGCCGCCCAGGAAGCCGCTTTCCGGGCTTTATCGGCCCCGGTGGAAGAGAATGTAGCCGAGATTGTGACCCAGCGCGCCCGCCTGGCCGGCATCCTGCCGTCCTTCCCCTTTGTAAAGAAAGTATGGCCCAGCGACGCCAACTTCCTGCTGGTGCAGGTAGATGACGCCGACAAGCTTTATAACCACTTGCTGGCCGACGGAATCATCGTACGCAACCGCTCCCGACAGCCGCTCTGCGCAGGCTGCCTGCGCCTGACGGTGGGAACTCCCCGAGAGAACGACAACCTCTTGCAATCCCTGCAACGCTATGAATAAAGTCATTTTTGTAGACCGCGACGGCACCCTGCTCAAAGAGCCCTTCGACGAGCAGATAGACGCCCTGGATAAAGTGGAATTCGTCCCCGGGGCCATTTCCGGCCTCAAGGCCCTCATGGGGCTGGGGTACGAACTGGTGATGGCCTCCAACCAGGACGGCCTGGGCACGCCCGCCTTCCCGGAAGAGACCTTCTGGCCCGCCCAGAACTTCCTGCTGAAAACGCTGGAAGGAGAAGGGGTTGTCTTTAACGATTTCCTCATCGACCCTTCCTTCCCGGAGGACAAGTCTCCCAACCGCAAGCCGGGCATCGGCATGTTCGGGAAGTATCTGGATGGGAGCTATGACTTGTCGGCCTCATGGGTAATCGGCGACCGGGAAACGGACCGTCAGCTGGCGGCGAACCTGGGCTGCCGGGCCCTGCTGGTGGGAGAACTCAGTTGGGCCCAGATTGCCGAAACCATCCGCAGCAGCGCCCGCAGCGCCGTTGTTGCCCGCAAAACCGCCGAAACCGACATCTATGTGAAGGTGGACCTGGACGGGAAGGGCGAATCGGCCGTTGATACGGGCCTCAAGTTCCTGGATCACATGCTCACCCAGCTGGTGCACCACGGCGGCCTGGCCCTGGAAATCCGCTGCAAGGGAGACTTGGAGGTGGACGAGCACCACACCATGGAGGACGTGGGCATCGCCCTGGGAGAGGCCCTGCGGAAGGCCCTGGGCGACAAACGGGGCATCGAGCGCTATGGCTTTGCCCTGCCGATGGACGAGAGCCGCGCCATCGTGCTGCTGGATTTCGGCGGCCGCAGCGAGCTGGTGTGGGACGTGCAGTTTACGCGGGAATACGTGGGCGACGTACCTACGGAAATGTTCCACCACTTCTTTAAATCCCTCTCCAACGCCATGCAGGCCAATCTTTACATCCAGGCCCGCGGCGAGAACAACCACCACCTGGCCGAGGGCATCTTCAAAGCCTTTGCCCGCAGCCTGAAACAGGCGGTCAGGCGCGATGTATTCAGTTACGACTTACCTTCCAGCAAAGGACTGTTATGATAGCATTGATTGACTACGACGCCGGGAACATCCGCTCGGTGGGAAACGCCCTGGCCCGGCTGGGAGCAGAATACGAACTGACGGCCGATCCGGCCCGGATTGCCGCCGCCGACAAGGTGATTCTGCCCGGTGTGGGCAACGCGGCCAAGGCCATGGAAAGCCTGCAGGAACGCGGGCTGTGCGAAGTAATCCGGAACCTGAGGGTTCCCGCCCTGGGCATCTGCGTGGGCCTGCAGCTGCTGTGCCGCAGCTCGGAAGAAGGCCCCACGGAGGGTCTCGGTATCTTTGACACACGGGTACGGCGTTTTCTTTTTGGAATGGCAGGAGATAACTCCTGCTCCGCGAAAAATATAGCCGATGCTACGCAGGAGTTATCTCCTGCCAAAAATACGAAAACAATTACCAAGGCTTCGCAGGAGCCATTCACTGCCAATAACTCGAAAGCCAATTGGTCGGCTGGAGTGGAAGCAAAGGTGCCGCACATGGGATGGAACAGCATTGGGAATCTGGAGAGCAAGCTGTTCAAAGAGATTCCGGGCGGTAGTTTCGTGTACTTTGTGCACTCCTATTATCCGGAGCTTTGCCCGGATACCATCGCAACCTGCCGGCACGGGGAGACGCTTTTCAGCGCTGCTCTGCGCTGGGAGAACTTCTACGGCACGCAGTTCCATCCGGAAAAGAGCGGTTCCGTGGGAGCCGCCATCCTTAAAAACTTTCTGGCGCTATGATCAGGATTGTTCCGGCCATCGACCTTATCGGCGGGCGCTGCGTGCGCCTGACCCGGGGCGACTATGAGCAGAAGAAGGTGTACGACGGATCGCCTGTGGATGTGGCAAAAAGCTATGCCGATGCCGGTGTGGAACGCATCCACCTGGTAGATCTGGACGGGGCCAAGGCAGGCGCCCCCTGCAACCTGGCCACGCTGGAAGCCATTGCCGGCGCTGTTTCCTGTCAGCTGGAATGGGGCGGCGGAATCGGCAATTCCAAGGCCCTGGAGAGCGTTTTTTCGGCCGGAGCTACCCATGCCATCGCCGGCAGTGTGGCGGCCCTGAAGCCGGAACTGTTCGAGCAGTGGCTGGAGCATTTTGGCGCACAGATGATCCTGGGGGCCGATGTCCGCGACGGCCGCATTGCCGTGAAGGGATGGCTGGAAGAGGCACCCTTCACCATCGACCAGCTGGTGGAGCGCTTCTTGCCGTTGGGGCTCCGGGAATGCATCGTTACGGACATTTCCCGCGACGGCATGCTCCAAGGCCCTTCCAGCAGCCTTTACACGCGCCTGCAATCGGCCTTCCCGGACGTTACCTTCACCGTTTCCGGCGGCGTTTCTTCGCTGGAAGACCTGCGCGCGCTGGACAGTTTCGGCCTTAAGAAAGCCATTGTGGGAAAGGCCATTTACGAGAACAGAATTACCTTGCAAGACATTAAGTTATGGTCGCAAAACGCATTATCCCCTGCCTGGACGTAAAAGACGGCCAAGTAGTGAAAGGCATCAACTTCGAAGGCCTCCGCGAGGTGGGCGACGCCGTCCGGATGGGCGCGCAGTATGCCCGTGACGGGGCCGACGAGCTGGTTTATCTGGACATCAGCGCCTCCAAGGAAGGCCGGCGTACCTTCGCCGCCCTGGTGGAACGCATTGCCCGGGAAATTGACATTCCCTTCACGGTGGGTGGCGGCATCGGCTCGGTGGAAGATGCCGCACGATTGCTGGACGCAGGGGCCGACAAGGTTTCGGTGAACAGCGCCGCCCTGGCCAATCCGGCCCTCATTGAGCAGCTGGCCGGCAAATACGGCAGCCAGTTTGTGGTAGTGGCCATAGATGCCAAATGCGTTGAAGGACAATGGATTTGCACCACGCACGGCGGCTCCCGCTTCACCGACAGGGAGCTTTACAGCTGGGCCGCCGAAGCCCAGGAGCGCGGTGCCGGCGAAATTCTTTTCACCTCCATGGACCACGACGGCACCAAGGCCGGCTATGCCTGTGAGGTATATGCCAGGCTGTGCGGCATGCTCTCCATCCCGGTGATTGCCTCCGGCGGGGCCGGTTCCGTACAGGACATTGTAGATGTGCTTACAGCGGGCCGGGCCGATGCAGCCCTGGCCGCCAGCATCTTCCACTATGGCGAAATTCCCATTCCCGTTCTGAAACAGGCCCTCAGAGCCGCAAATGTAAACGTAAGATGATGAAGTTCAGTGATTTCAATCTGGAAAAGACCGGTGACGGACTGCTGCCGGTAATTGTGCAGGATGCCACCACCCTGAAGGTACTCATGCTGGGATACATGAATGAAGAAGCGTTTGACAAGACCGTTGCCGAAGGGCTTGTAACCTTCTGGTCCCGCGGGCGGAACTGCCTGTGGACCAAGGGAGAAACCAGCAAGAACTACCTGCATGTGGTAAAGATGTTTGCCGATTGCGACGGGGACACGCTGCTCATCCAGGCCCGGCCCGACGGCCCCACCTGCCACCGGGGCACCACCGCCTGCTTCGACACCTGCGAGGACGAAGGCTTCGTGCGTTCGCTGTCGGCCCTGGTGCAGCGGCGGCACCGGGAACTGCCGGAAGGCTCCTACACCACGAAGCTCTTTATCAAGGGGCCCAAGGTGATCGGCAAAAAGGTAGTAGAAGAAGCCGGCGAGGCGGTAATTGAGGCCGTGGACGGCAACCGCGACCGCTTTATCTACGAAGCGGGCGACCTGGTATACCACCTGCTGGTACTGCTGGAGAGCATGGATGTGACTTTGGCCGATATTGAAAAAGAGCTTGTTTTAAGGCATAAATAATTAGGCATTTTCTTAGAAAATGATTATATTTGTCTGCTAACATACATGGTTAAAAAAACAGACACAATATGAAACTGAACATTTCCAGCTCCAACCTCCTGAAAGCCCTCCTGGACGTTTCCAAGGCCATCCCTTCCAAATCTCCGCTTCCTATCCTGGAGAACTTCCTGTTCGTCCTCAAGGATGGCAAGCTGGAAATCACAGCTTCGGATTCGGAACTTACCCTTCGCACCGCCATCGAGGTGGACGGAGCCGAGGAAGACGGCGCCATTGCCGTGCCCGCCCGTCACATGACGGACCTGCTGAAGGAACTGCCGGACCAGCCGCTTGCCATCAAAACCACCACGGACAGTTCGTTCGAGTGCAGCTGGGCCAGCGGTAACTCCGTGCTCCCCTACTTCCCGGCCGACGACTATCCGGAAATCAAGAGTACCGGAGAAGACGCCCTTAAGGTGGAATTCCCGGCCGAAACGCTGGTAGAAGGCATCCAGAGCACCATTTATGCCACGGCCGACGACGAAATCCGCCCGGCCATGAACGGTATTTTCTTCGACATGGCGCCGGAGAGCACCACGCTGGTAGCATCAGATTCCCACAAGCTCATCTGCTACACCACGGCCGATGTAAAGGCTTCGGAGAAGGCCTCCTTCATCCTGCATAAAAAGCCGGCCGGTGTGCTGCGTTCCATTATCGGCAAGGAAGACGAAACGGTGGAAGTGAGTTTCGACAACACTACCGCCCAGTTCACCTTCGGCAGCACCACCCTCATCTGCCGCCTGGTGGTGGGCAAGTATCCCAAATACCGGGATGTTATCCCTACAGCCAACTCCAACGTGCTTCAAATAGACCGCCAGCTGCTCCTGAATACGGTAAAGCGTGTGGCCGTGTGCGCCAACAAGGCCTCCAACCACATCAAGTTCACCCTCAAGGAAGGCCAGCTGGAAATCTCGGCCCAGGACCTCGGCTTTGCCCTGGCCGCCTATGAGAAGATTTCCTGTAACTATCAGGGAGACGAGCTTTCCATCGGCTTCAAGTCCACCTTCCTAACGGAAATCCTGGCCAATATGGGCTGCAACAGCCTGGTTATCAAGTTTGCCGATGCCCGCCGCGCCGCCCTCATCCTCCCCGCCGAGGAAGAAGCCGCCACGGAGAAGGTGTGCGGAATCCTGATGCCTATTATGATCCAGTAGCTGCCGCTACTGGATCCGTTTCAC
>CAMJKI010000026.1 GCA_946406355.1 uncultured Bacteroidales bacterium
TTCCTACGCCCGCGACATCCGCGTGTATGTGTACGACGGTAAGATGCACCCGGTAGACTCCAAGGAAATCGCCTTCATCATCGCCGGCCGTAACGCCTTCAAGGAGGCCTTCCGCAATGCCGGTCCCAAGATCCTGGAGCCCATCTACAATGTAGATATCTTCACTCCCAACGAGTATGTAGGTCCTTGCATGAGCGACCTTAACACCCGTCGCGGCATGATCATGAACCAGGATATGGAGAAGGGCTTCACCGTGCTGCACGCCCGCGTTCCGCTGGCCGAGCTCTATCGCTATTCCACTATCCTGAGCTCCCTCACCGGCGGTTCCGCCACCTTCCAGATGAAGTTTGCGGAATACGTCCAGGTGCCGGCCGACGTCCAGACCAAGCTGCTGGCCGAATACGCCGCCCAGGAGCAGGAGGAAGATTAAGCTGGAAAAGCGTTTTCGCCCTTACGGGGGCGAAACCCTGCCTTTTTACCCCCGAATGGCAAATTCACTGCCACTCGGGGGTAATTTTATGCACTTTTGCCCCCGTTTGTTTTATTTTTCAAAAATGAAACAAGCGGGCGGGTGCTCTCTATAGAGAGAGGCAATTGAGGGCGGTCTGTTTCATTTTTTCGTTTATAACTGTTCCAAAATACCAAAAACATGCAAAAATGGGCTTCCAGGCGGCCCGGTTGGCCTGTTTCCTTTCTTTTTAGCAGAATCTTTTTTACATTTGCAAACCGCTAATTGTTTAGACACTAATTAAAAAGAATAGATTTAACCGGTTGTCCGTGAGGTAAACCGGCTACCGTCGCAAAATAGGGCAAATGATATGAATGGAAAGAATCGGAAAAAGCAAGCGCGTCCGACTTTATTGATTCAGGATGTTCTGTTGTCCTGCGTGGGATCTTTATGTGCGTTCCTGCTTGTAAGATGGGTATCGGAACCCACTTTTGGTTTCACAGCCCATCTGTTTATCTACCTGGGTGCCGCTCTGGTATTTACCACTATCGGCCTGTTTATTTCCGGCGCATCCCGCGAAGTTTCCCGCAGGGCTTCCAGCTGGAACGGGCGCCGAATCATTGTTACCGTACTCATTAAGGAAGGCGGTCTGCTTATCCTGTTGCTCTCGGGCATTCTGGGCCTGGGAACGCTGATGATCCTGCTGGATTTGCTGGCCGATATTGTCTTCTCCGTCCTATTCATGATTTATCCCCGGATGATCATCACCACCATCCGCCGGGAAGACGAGGAAATCCGCTCCATATCGGAACAGAAGAATACGCTCGTCCTGGGAGAGGACGAGGCTGCGCTGGAGCTGGCCGAACAGCTGGACCACGAAGCCAACTTCAATGTGATAGGCCTGCTAACCCGCAAGCCGGAATTCAGCGGAAAAGTGCTGGGCGATTATGTCATTTATTATGCGGCCAATGACGAAGAGATGGAACGGCTTCAGTGGCGCCTGGGGGGCATCGACTGCATAATGTTTCCCAAAAAAGGTTCTGCTCCCGGCTCCGGACCCGGAACTCTGCGGAAAGAGGATTTTAAACCCACGTCGGCCGACCACAGCCACATGAGCCGCATAGGTCGTTTTGTCAAACGCAGCTTCGATATTGCCTTTTCCGGCTTGATGCTGGTGATTTTTTCTCCGCTGATCGGCATCTGTTCCCTGGCTATTTTTATCGAAGACGGAAAGCCGGTTTTTTATCGCCAGGAGCGTATCGGCAAGGGAGGGAAGCCGTTCAATATCCTTAAATTCCGCACCATGCGGGTAGATGCCGAGGCTGCCGGCCGTCCCATCCTGTATTCCGGCGACGAAGATCCCCGCCTCACCCGCGTGGGGAAATTCCTGCGCATCCATCACCTGGACGAACTACCGCAGTTCTGGAATGTGCTGGTGGGCGACATGTCGTTCATCGGCTATCGGCCGGAGCGTCAGTTCTTCATAGACAAAATAATGGAAGTGAATCCCCGGTACCAGTTCCTGTACCAGATTCGTCCGGGCATTACCAGCTATGCCACCCTGTACAACGGCTATACCGACACCATGGAAAAGATGCTCACCCGTCTGGACATGGATTTGTACTACCTGCGCAACCACTCGGTGCTGTTCGACTTCCGTATCCTGGGGCTCACCTTCCTCAGCATTGTAAGCGGAAAAAAGATTTAAGCCGATGAATGCCCGTGCACGCATAGAGCAAGACTGCTGGTTCGCGGCCCGCACCCGTTGCGGGGCGGAACTAGGCGTGCGTCAGCGGCTGCATGGTCTTTCCGTGGATAATTTCCTGCCCACAGAGCTGCGTTCCCGTACCCGTGGGCATGTAAAATATGAGAAACCGCTTATCCCGGGTATAATTTTTGTACATACAACCAAACTCCAGGCTTGTGCACTGGCCAATGAGATGGGCGTTCCGGTCCGTTACATGATAGATCCGGCAACCCGCTCGCTCCTTGTTGTGCCGGACAAGCAGATGGAGGATTTCCGCCGGGTGCTGGACCTGTCCATCACGGAAGGCGGGCTCATAGACCGCCCCCTGGAGCTGGGAGACTATGTGCGCGTTACCAAAGGCGTGCTTTGCGGCGTGGAAGGCCGGGTGGTAGATTTTAAGGGCAAAACCTATGTGGTGGTGGACCTGCTGGGTTGCATTTTTGCCCGCGCCAGCGTGCCCCGCGCCTGGCTTGAATTAGTTGAACCAAAGAATTAAAGTTCAAATTTTTATGAACAGGAAGAAGAGATACATGACTCCGGACATTCTGGAAAAACTTACCCTTGAGCTCGAGGCCGAAATCTTGAGTTCTTCCGTGGTGATAGAAGATACTACCACGGTGGAAACGAAAGGCCAGAAGATTGAGAACTATGATTTTACCGATTCCAGCTTTAACCAGAGCTGGGAATAAGATCCAGTATTTGATGAGAGTTTACAACAGAATTGGGGTATTTGCCCTTCTGGGCATCTTGGGCTGTGCTTTGCTGCTCCCGGGATGTACCAAAGAAAATGATAAGCAGTCCGACTCCGACAACCTGCAGTTTTCGGCCACCTATCTGGAAACGAAAGCCGTTTATGGGGATGACGCCGGCTCGTACCAGAGAATTATCTGGCTGGGTGGAGACGATGTCCGCATTGCCAGTGACCGGTGCCAGACTGCGCTGGGTTCTCACTCCAGCGATTATTCCGTAGCTCCCTTGAGCGGAGCCAGCAATGCCTACAGGGGCACCATCAGTCACATACCTACCTATCAGGGACAGACAGAAGATTCCGGCCTTCGCTGGGCCGATGGCGCTTCGGAAAGAGCCAATTTCTGGTCCACTTACCCGGCTTCTGCCATGGAGGCAGGCGGTTCCGACAGGATTTCCACTTCTATCTCTTCTTCCACTTCCCTGGCCATCGCGGCTGTGAAGCAGCCTTCCGGGAGCGTTGTGAAGATTCTGGATCCCGTGAACGGTTCTTACCCGATGGTTTCCTATGTTTCCGGGGTTAGCGCCGGCACTTCTCTTGTCAATTTGATCTATTACCCGGCCTTTACGGCCTTTCAGGTAACGCTCACCAACGATACGGGCGCCGATATGACGCTGGCCAGCTGTGCCATCAGCTCTACCACATCGGTCTTGTGCGGTAGATTCTCGGCATCCATATCCGATCTGGCAAAGGACAGTCCGGTTACTTCGTCGGTTTCGGTTACCAGTGGTGCGGGTTATAAAGTGAGCGCCGGCGTCAATCAGGTGCTTACAGACGGCCAGTCTGTCACTTTCAGCATTTTCTGCCTGCCTACGGACATAACCAACGCAACGTTTGAATGTACGTATACCGATGCCAACGGCACCAAAACCAAAACGCTGGCCCTTAACCGGAACGACCAGCCCATTGTCTTTGCGGCCTGCAAGCAGCACCGGATCAATCTCCGCTTCGACGGTGGCGGCAATATAGATTATGAAATTACCCCGGTTATTGCCCTTATCGTTTCCAGCGCATTCCCCGACGACTATACGTATAGCAACGGTGAGGTGGTGGATAAAGACGGCAACCCCGTTTCGCTGGAAGAGCTGCAGGAGGCCATTCTGTCGGTGCGCCACGTTACCATCACGGATTCCCATGGCATAGATACCGTAAACTACGTGAACGGCATGTTTGCTTTCACCAACCTGGAAACACTCACTATCGACGGAGCCAATTCTGTCCAGTCTGTAACGGTGGAAGGCCTGCCCCATTTTAAACTGCTGGATATAAAGTGGGCGCCGGCCATCCGGGAGGTTACGGTGTCGGATTGCCCGTGGACGGAGAATGTGCGGGTAAATACCAATTCTTTGGAAACGGTAACACTCAACAATCTCACCAATCTAAAGACTATTACCATCGACGAGGGTGGGGCTAACAGTAACCTCAAGACGTTTACCCTAACCAACTGTCCGGATTTGGAAGAGGCCTATTTCGGCCAGACGGGCGCCCTCAAGACCTTGGATATGAGCGGAAGTACCAAGCTGAAGACCCTGGAAATAGGCCTGGCCTACCAGCTGCAGAACCTGGATCTTTCCGATTGTACTTCGCTGGAGACCCTGTCTATCAATGAGGCCAATAGCATGACAACCCTGGATATAGAGGACTGTACATCCATCAAGTCCCTTATACTGTATGATCCGCAGAATCTGCTAATATTTGAGACGGCTTCCAGAACGCTGGAAACGCTGAAATTCATCGGCCCTGTCGGGTCTCAAAGCCTTATCACTCTCTCGCTCAATACGCCGTCTCTCTCTACTATCGAGATGACGAATAACCAGAGTCTGGCAAACCTTTCGCTTACCAATCTGCCTTCCGCCATCACAGATATCCGGAATATCCTTCCGGAGACGTGGGGGTCAATGACAAGCCGTAATCTTTCCAACCTTTCGGTGACCGGATGTAGCGGATTCGCGGATATCTCCATCAATCCGGCTGAACATATTACCGAGATGCACTTCGACTCCTGCCCCAATTTGCAGACAGTTACTCTTTATGGCAATAATTCCACCAATGTCTGGAATAATCCGCCCACTACTACCGTGGTTGCCACCAAGCAGAACTGTCCCAATCTGGGCAGCACCTTCACGGTGAACAACTACGGAAACATTAAGACGTTCGATTTCACCAATTTGTAAACGTCACAGTTTCAGGTTTCCCAGCGCCAGCTCCCAGATAGTGGCCAGCGTTTCGCGGGGACAGTAAGATAACGAGAACGGCAGTCGCCGCAGGAAAGCCCCTGCTGTGGCTGCTTTCGTTTTGGCGTGATGGCCGAAATGGCCGGACGAGCGCACAATCTTCCGGAGTCTTTCCGGATTAACGGGCCGGAAGCCGGGAAGGCAGCATCCGGGATTCAGGCCGAAATCGGCCACCAGCAGCGAGCAGAGCAGCCTGTGCCAGCGCATCAGGCCGGCCTTCCCAAGCGCATCGGCCAGTTCCTGTTTGTTATAATGCCCCTCCAGGCGGGTGAGAGCCGCCGCCAGGTCGCAAAGCTGCTTGCATCCCAGGCCGAAGCCTATGGCGTGCTTGAAAATATGGGCCGACAGCAGCAGCAGTTCCCCGCAGGGAGAACCGGGCGCCGGCAAGTCCTGCGCGGGTCGATGGATGTCGTAATACCGCGGATGCAGTTCCACGGCCACCCCGTTGCGGACCAATACGGCCGATCCGTCCGAAGCGGTGCGGGCATCGGAAAACATGCTTAAAGCCTGTTGGAATTCTCCTTCCGGAAGGTACAGGTCGATATCGCCCACCTGGCGCACAGATGGCTGGGCGTAGTACTTGGCCGCCTCTGTTCCTTTCTGGACCAGCGGGTGCAGTCCGGCATCGGCCAGTTGTTGCAGAACCGTCTCCTGCACGCGTGTATAGCGTGCGCCCGCCTGGGTGAAGGCGGCTTTCCAGGCCTGCAATTCCGTTTCCCGGTCCCGGGGCTGCTGCTCTTCCGGCAGCCGTGCAATGCCGCCCAGCAGCAGGCCCATGACGGCCTGACTGCGGCCCAGTTGCATGATTTGCGCCCACTCAATGGAATCCGGCACGGCCGCCATGTGCGGATCCTGTTCCCACAGGCCCGCACGAAGCAACTCCAGGAAAGTATGCCAAACTGGGTTAGACATGGTTCCAAAGATAGGGAATTTTCTTATATTTGCGTCGTGAGATGAGGAGATTTATCTTCATACTGTTCCTCTTTCTTGCGCTGGATTCCTTTGCGCAGGAGGTGCTGGTCCGGCTCCCTGTTCAGCCCTGCGATGTACCGGCCTCCATTCAGGCCGCACCGCTCTATGGCAAAAAAATACTACTCTTTGGCGACAGTTATGTAAAGAATGCCGGCTGTCCGGTTCAGGAAACCTGGCATTATAAACTGGCCGAAAAATACAACATGGAATACCACAACTGGGGCTCCAACGGCAACTGCATTGCCTATGAATGGCATACCGAGAAGTTTGGAGAGCCCATGTACTTGCGCTATACCACCTTGCCGGACATGGAGGCCGACTACGTGGTTGTAATCGGCGGGCACAACGATGCCGTGCTGATGCACCGCTATGGAGAAGGAACGGAGTTCTTCTGTTCCAAGCTGGACACGCTTTGCGCCGGATTGCGGGAAAAGTATCCTTCGGCCAAAATCTGCTTCGTTACCCCGTGGAATGTTCCGCAACCCATGTACAAGGAAACGGCCCAGGCCATGCAGGAAGTGTGTGGCCGATATGGTATTCCGGTTTTTGACGCCACGAAAAACAGTGGTATCCGGGTTCGCTACAAAGGCTTCCGCCGACTCTATTTTCAAGGGGAAGACGACACGGCCCATCTCAACGCCGCCGGGCACGACCTTTTCCTTCCCCGGATAGAGCCTTTCCTATTGGCTTTATAAAGGCAGAATAAGCCTCTGGATTCGCCATAGGCTTGTTTTTTCGGCTTAAAATGGATATATTTGTTTCAGAAATGGCACACCATTTCATACTGGCTGTCCGGATTTGCACTTGCAGGTCCGTCGGCGAAGCCGTAAATAATTCTGTAATAATCTCTTACGGAATTTGAGCTCCGAACAGAACTATAGCTCCAAGCGTTTAGCCAAGAACACGCTTATCCTGTATGGCAGGATGCTGCTCATCCTGCTTATCAGCCTGTACACCAGCCGGGTTGTCCTGAACGTACTGGGTGTGGAGGATTTCGGCGTTTACGAAGTGGTGGGAGGTGTGGTGGCCATGTTTTCCATCCTGTCCTCTTCCCTGTCTGCCGCCATCAGCCGGTTTATCACCTTCTCGCTGGGAAAAAACGATTTGGAGGAATCAAAAAAAATCTATTCCACCTCGGTTATCATTCAGGTACTATTGGCTATTGCCATCGCTATTCTGATTGAAGTCATAGGCGTCTGGTACTTGCATCACAAAATGAATCTCCCCGACGGAAGAATGGATGCCGCTTTCTGGGTATTGCAGTGTTCCATCGCCACTTTTGGCTTGGGACTCATCAATGTTCCCTTTGAGGCGGAGGTTGTGGCGCACGAGGATATGAGAATATATGCGCTGTTTTCCATCCTGGATGCCGTCCTGTTGCTGTTGATAGTTCTGCTGCTGCCGGTTTTCAAGGCCGATAAACTCATTGTATACGGCGTTCTCATGATGCTTGCATGCATCCTGATGCGTTTCCTGTACGTGTTTTACTGCAAGCGCCATTATCAGGAATGTCATTTTACGCCGAAGCTGGACAAACGCCTTCTGAAGGAAGTGGGGGCATTCACCGGATGGCATCTGATGGGCGAAAGTGCGTGGATTATCAACAATCAGGGTGTTACGCTTTTGGTGAATTTTTACTTCGGCGTAGCCATGAATACCGCCCGCGGAATTGCCACCCGCATGTTCGGCCTGGTGAACAAGTTCTCGCTCAACTTTATGACGGCGCTGTCTCCGCAAATCACCAAGACTTATGCGGAGGGCGATTTAAAGACCATGCATTCGCTAATTTTCCGGGGGACCAAGCTGTCGTATTACCTGATGCTGCTGATGGCCATTCCCATTTTGGCCGAGACCCCGGTCGTCCTTCAGATATGGCTTAAGATGGTTCCGGACAACGCCGTTCTCTTTACCCGTCTGTCGGTAATATCGGCTTTGATCATTGTGTTGGGAACACCCCTTGTAAAAGCGCAGCTGGCAACGGGTAATCTGAAGAAATACCAGATAATCATCAGTTCCTGCACCATCGGCGTCTTCCCGCTCACCTGGGTTGCGTACAAACTGGGCCTTCCGGCCGAATGGTCCTACCACGTGTTTAACCTGGTTTATTTTATAGTCCTGTTTGTGCGGATTTATCTAGTCAAAGACCTCATTGACCTGCCCTGGAAGAAGTTCCTGACCGATGTGTATCTGCGTGTTTTCGTCGTTTCCCTTGTGGCTGCGGTGCTGCCGTTTGTGCTGGTCTGGCTTCAACCGGCATCCATCTGGCGGTTGCTGGAAGTGCTGGTTGTGAGCACCTTGTCTGTTTGCGCAACGGTGTATGCTATCGGCCTGAATAAGGAGGAACGCGGCTTTGTGCTAGGTTATGTGAAACGTTTCCTCGGGAAAAACGCAACCCCTTCGGCATGTTAGAAATCAAAGATAAGAAAGCATGTTGCGGATGCCAGGCCTGCTACGAGGCCTGTCCGGCAAAATGCATCTCGATGGTGGCGGACGAGGAGGGTTTCCTTTATCCGAAGGTGAACCGGGCCGATTGCGTGGACTGCCATCTTTGTGAGAAGGTTTGCCCTCAGCTGAACCAGGCCTCCAAATCTTCCGATGAACCTCTTGCCTGCTTGGCCGCTATCTCAAATGATACTGAAACCCGGCTCAGAAGCTCTTCCGGCGGCGTTTTCTCTCTACTTGCCAAGGCCATTTTGAATGATGGCGGCGTGGTTTTCGGCGCCCGATTTGACGACAGTTTTGCTGTTTTCCATTCCTGCGCGGAAACGGAAGAAGAGCTTACCCCTTTCCGGGGAAGCAAGTATTCCCAAAGTGATTTGCGGGGCGCTTATTCTCAAGTGAACCGTTTTCTGAAGGAGAATCGGCCGGTGCTGTTTACGGGCACCCCTTGCCAAATTGCCGGATTGCGGGGCTACCTTCGCGGGAAAGAGGCCGATAACCTGTACCTGGTGTCGATAGTCTGTCATGGGGTTCCCAGTCCCCGGGTATGGAAAGATTATCTTGAAAGCATTACCGCTGGAGCCAGGCCAACAGAAGTGAACATGCGCAATAAGGAAAACGGCTGGAACCAGTACCGGATGACCATTCGACGGGAAGGACAAGACCTTTTAAACGTTCAGGCGACAGATACCCCTTTTATGCGGGCCTTCCTGAGCAATTTAACGTTAAGGCCCTCCTGCTATTCCTGTCAATTTAGGGGAAATCACGGAAGCGATCTTACTCTGGGGGATTATTGGGGGATAGAAAATGTTCACCCGGAATTATCCGACAACAAGGGAACGTCACTAATTCTCGTATATACTGAAAAAGGCAGACATCTCTTGGAAGGGCTGGATTTGAAAATGGTGGAAAGCCGATATGAGGATGCGCTCAAGGGGAACCCCAGCATCCTCTACCCCTCTCAGGAGCCGGCGAACAGGGCCGATTTCTGGAAGGCATACCAAAAGCGTGGCGTGAAAGCCCTTAAGAGCTTTACATCCATAGGTTTCATGAATAAACTACGGAATGTAATCGGCGGCTATTTCGGCAAGTTGGGAATCAAATGAAGATTTGCATCCTTACACAGCCTTTAGGGCCCAACTATGGCGGGATTCTTCAAGCATTTGCCTTGCAAAAAGTCTTGAAGGATATGGGGCATGACGTTACTACATTACGCTGGCTTCCGCTCAGCCCCAGGAATCCCATAAAAACCCTGCGGCGGTTTTTGGCCAAATACCTGAAGGGCAACAAGGACATTGTTTATTTCAATTACGAAAAACAGCTTCATTACACGTTCCGGGAGCAGGACCGCTTTATTGACGAGCATCTGGACTGCACCCCGGCAGCCGCACCGCTCAAAACCGGGGATATGGCTTCCTTTGACGCTTATATAGTTGGAAGCGACCAGGTATGGCGTCCCATGTATTCGCCTTACATTCCGAATTTCTATCTTGATTTCTTGGGAGATGCTCCTGCAAAGCGAATCGCCTACGCAGCTTCGTTCGGGGTAGATGTTTGGGAAACGGACGAGAAAACGACCGGAATAATCCGCCCGCTGGCTCAAAAGTTTGACGCCATCTCTGTCCGGGAGGAATCCGGAATCAGGCTTTGCAAGCAGTTCCTGGGGGTGCAGGCCCAGGTGATGCCGGACCCCACGCTCCTGCTTCAGGCCGATGATTATTTGCCGCTGTGCGGCCTTCAGCAGCCGAAAGAAGGAGGATACATAGCCGCATATATCCTTGACAGGAGCGACGGAAAGCAGCAGTTCCTGCATCGCGTATCGGCCGAAATGGGGCTCCCTGTCCGCTTTGTGGGGCGTATGGACTGGGTGAATGGCGCCGATTCTCTTGAAAGCTGGATAGAGGGCCTTGCCGGTGCTTCGTATGTTATTACCGATTCATTCCATGGGACCGTTTTTTCCCTCCTTTTCGGGAAGAACTTCCTCTCTCTGGCCAACAGTTCGCGCGGGGTATCCCGGTTTAAATCCCTGTTGGCCGTATTCGGACTCGAAAACCGTTTGTTGGAAAACAGCCGTTTGGAAACGAGTGTGACTTCTATCCCCCGGATTGATTATGAGGCCGTGAAAGCGAGACTGAATGCCCTGCGGCAGGAAGGATTGTCTTTTTTGCGGGCAAACTTATAAGTGCCTATGTCGTTCAAAGAAAGATTTTTGGAATGGTGGATCCGCCCGGAGATGTATTACATCAAGCGGTACCTGCGTTTTCTTCGCAAAGAGGAAAGATACGCCTTCGACACGCCCAATAAGCTTCTCTGCTTCTGGTACCGGGGGCGCAAGAATCGCCTGGGCTCCCGTCTGGGATTCATTATCAGCGCCGGTTGCTTTGGAGAAGATCTTCATCTGGAGCATTTCGGTTCCGTGATAGTGAATCCAAAGGCGCGAATCGGAAAAGGGTGCATTATTCACGGAAACTGTTGTATCGGCAGCGACGGCGGATATCCCGACGATTCTCCCGTGATAGGGAATCATGTGGATATCGGCCAGAATGCGCAGATATTGGGTGGAATCAAGATTGCCGATAATGTGAGAATTGGAGCCGGTGCTGTGGTTGTGAAAGACGTTTTGACTCCAGGGGTAACCGTTGTGGGTGTCCCTGCACACGTCGTATCAAAATAACTTGACAATATGTCTCCTTTAGTCTCAGTATGCATCCCTGTTTATAACGCGGCGCCTTTCATCAAGGCTTGCGTAGACAGTATTCTGGCCCAGACTTTTCAGGACTTCGAGATAGTGCTGGTCAACGATGGCAGCACAGACGATTCTTTGCGGGTGTGCCGGCAACTGGCCGAAGCATGTCCGAAGATTACGCTGGTGAGCACGGAGAATCAGGGAGATACCAGAACCCGCGGGGAGGCTGCTGCCCATGCCTCGGGAACCTGGGTTACCTTTGTTGACAGCGATGACACCCTTCCGCCTACCGCATTGGCCGACTTGCTTGGGGGATGCAGTGAGCAAACGGATATTGTTGTCGGTTGCCACTATGAGACAGCGGAACCAGCTCATTATGTGGATATTAAGAAGTGGAGAGAAACGTTAGTCCGCTCCGATGTAATATATTGCTCTCCGGTTGCCAGGCTTTTCCGGAAAGAGGTCCTGCCCAAGTCCGTTTTCTCTTTGAAAACTTCGGTGCGGACCGGAACGGATATGCCGATGAATATTAAAATCGCCTTCCAGAGTCAGAAAGATGTCTTTCTTATCAACAAGAAGGTGTACAATTACTATGAGCATGCCGACTCTTTGAGCCATTCGGCCGTCTGGTCTATCCAGAAGATCTCCGACCTTTACGAGGAGGTGGTGGATTCCGTTTCCGCCGAAAAAAGGGAAGCATTCATGCCTCAGCTGATAGAAAACCGCTTGATAGCCTTGGAAAACCGGTATTTTGCCGACGGCTGGAAAGAAGAACCCGTGCAGGGAACCCCTTATGTGGGCCAATTGCAACAGGATATTCGTGAGTCGGGATACAAATTGACAGCCGTGCAGAAACGTTGTGCTTATCGGCCGGATTCCAATTGGACGGCGTTTAGGGTGAAATTCCATCACAAGGCGGTCATTGCAAAGCGGATTATAAGACGAAAGCTTCATCTTGGGGATTAAAATGAAGATATCGTTCATACTTCCTGCGTGGAAAAGTGCATTCCTGGGTGCTGCGATAAGGAGCATTTTGGACCAGACATCGCCGGACTGGGAGCTGGTTGTAGTGGACGACTGCTCGCCTGAGCCGCTGGAAGGGATAGTGAAATCTTTCGACGACCCGCGCATCCGGTATTACCGCAACCAAGAAAACCTGGGCGGAAAGAATCTGGTGCACCAATGGAACCACTGCATCAAATTCGCCACGGGCGATTATATCGTCCTGGCGGCCGATGACGATCTGTATAAACCCACTTTTTGTGCCGAGTGCCTCCGTTTGGCGGAAAAATATCCCCAGGTGGATTTGATTCATACTTCCGTAGAGCAGATAGATGAAGAAGGGAAGCATCTTTGTGACGATGTGATTCTGCCTGAATACACCAGCAAGTACGAGTATCTGAACTGGTGGGTGACTGGCCGCCTGTTCACCTGTATCGGCAATTTTGCATTCAGGAGACAGGCGCTTCAGGAGATGGGCGGTTTTATTGAATTTCCCTGTGCTTTCGGTTCCGATGTGGCAACACCCATCGCGCTTTCCCGCAACGGTGTGGCCAACACGGCAGAGATGCTGTTCTGCTTCCGTCAGTCCAACCAGCACCTGTCGGCCGACTCCTCCCGTTACAAAGAGAAGCTGGAGGCCATTTCCCAGCTGTCCGAGTGGCTGCAGGCGCTTAATTACGAGATCCCGGACAATCCAAAGGATAAGGATTTTTATGCGGTGATGACGCCGGAATATCTTCACAGGAAGGTGGTTTACGAGTATTTTCACCTCGTAATCAAGTATTTACCGCTTGGTAAGCTGCCGGAATACCTGAAGTACTGCCGGCTGGCTTCTATGGCCGATAAGGGAATGATGACATTACGCTGGTTTAAACACCATATTTGGAAATAAGCATGGAAACAACCGACAACCTCGAAAAAAGACAGTCCGAACTCATAAAGGCAATGCGGTTCCCGCTCATTGTCCTGGTGCTTTATGTGCACTCGGTTCGCCCGGAGGCTGTCCCCATGGAATGGTCCCTGGAGGGACACAATGTCTTCCGGATTATTACCGAGATTGTTTCCCATTACATTGGGGGACTGTCCCTGTGCTGGTTTTTCTTCTTTTCCGGTTTTTTGTTTTATTACAACAAAAAGCACCAGTTCGGATGGCATTGGGTTAAGGGGAAATACAAACGGCGTGTAAAATCGATACTTATTCCGTACATAGTCTGGAACCTGCTTAATGTGGCGGTTATACTGGTGGTCACATCCTTGTTCGGCTGGGCGGGAATTACCGTTTCCAGAGATCCCTTGGATGCGGTGGAAAAGGGACCGCTGTACTGGTTTATTACCGGTCCCATCGATTTCCCGCTCTGGTATTTGCGGGAATTGATTGTGCTGTCTATACTGGCTCCCATCCTTTATTATCCGGTAAAAAAGTGGCCTGGAATAACCCTGCTTGCGCTGTTGGCCTGTTATGTCGCCCCCATTTTTGGGTTCGACACTTTCCTCTTCCCCAGTTTTTCCTTCTTCGGCTTTGGTGCTTTTATGAGCATAAGGAGAGACAATCTGGTGGGCATCTGCCATCGTTTCCGGCATTCTTCGGCTATTCTGGCGCTGGTGCTCCTTGTAGTTACGGTCATTATGTGTAATTCCGGGAACGACAACAAGGCCTTCTTGCTTTTTGCCCCGTTTGGCATGGTCACTTTCATGAATTTCTGCAATTGGCTGTTTAACCATGAATGGATCAAGACGCGGATGCTGAAACTCACAGAGACGGTGTTCTTTATTTACGCCGCTCACGAGATTTATATCCTGGGCTGGACCAAAGGGGCGTTCCTGCGCGTGTTGGGTGACGCCCTGTGGGCCCAGTGGATATCCTTCCTGTTAGTGCCCATCGTAACCTTGTGTATCTGTCTGGTGCTGTTCTATCTGATGAAAAGAATCATGCCCGAAGTGCTGGCTTTCCTCTGCGGCTTCCGCACCGTACATAAATACCAATGATTCCGTTAGCTATAGCGTTTACCCCCAATTACTTCGTCCAGGCGGCCGCTACGCTGCGCTCGGTGCTGGATGCCAGCCCGCGTGGGCAGTTCCGGGTAATCTGTATGCTGTCGGAAGAAATACCCCAGCGCATGCAGGACAAGTTGCAACGCCTGGGTGGGGAACGGCTTACGTTAGAATACATTCTGCTGAAAGGCCGCATGGAAGGCGTTTATATCGACCCGCGCTATACCGAGGCGGCGTCTTTGCGTCTGCTGCTTCCGGAACTGCTTCCGGAACTGGACCGGATTCTTTATCTGGACTGCGACATTGTTGTGCGCCAGGATCTTGCACAGCTATGGGAAAAGACGGATTTGGCCGATAATTACCTGGCCGCCATTTATGAAGCTGCCATTGAAGGACAGGCCGAACGCTTCCGCGCGCTGGGCTGCGACCCCGCCAAATATTTCAATTCCGGTTTCCTTCTGATGAATCTGGCGCAGATGCGGGAAGAAAAGGTGTCCGAGAAGCTGCTGGAGGCCTGCCGCGTACCCTATTTGGAGTTCCCCGATCAGGATGCCCTGAACCAGGTGTGCCAGGGACGGGTGTTACCCCTGAGCCCGCTGTACAACAGTATCCGCACTTTCTTTATCCCCAAATACAAGGCCGACTTCGTCCGGCAGTATTCGGAGCCGCTGTGGGAGCAGGTGCAGCGGGAAGCTACAATCCATTATACCGGCGGAAAACCATGGAACCTGTTCACCGTACAGTTTGCCGCCTGGTGGATGGTATATGACCGGCTGCCCGAAGAAATTAAAGCCGAATGGACACCCGGCCGGATGGCCCGCTTCTGGAAGTTTTACCGCACGCCTTTCGGTCGTGTTTTTGACGCCTTGCGCAATTTAAAACAGCGTTTTGCTTAATACGTATTGACGGTGAGAATCAGCCTGATCATTCCTGTCTATAATGCCGAAAAAACCCTCCCGGCCACGTTGGACAGCATCCGGGCGCAGCGGTTCCGCGACTTTGAAGTAATCTTCTCGGAAGATGCGGGAACAGACGGATCGGCGGCATTATTGGAAGCCTTCTGCCGGGAAAGCGGGCTATCGTGCAAATTGCTCCGCGCCCAGAAGAACGGCGGAGCTGCTGCCGCCAGAAACCGGGCCCTGGAGGTGGCGGAAGGGGATTATCTGGCCTTTGCCGACGCCGATGACCTGATGAAACCCGATATGCTGGAAAGGGCAGCTGAAGCGACCGGAGGCGGAGCGGACATCGTGGGCTGGGACTGGACGCTGGGCCTTTCCGAAGGCGGACGCTATATGCGCCAGGCCGACTACGCCACCCCGGAGCAGGCTCTCCTGAATCTCACCGGCGGCACCATGCGCTGGACCCTCTGGCTCTTTATGCTGAAACGGGATCTTGTAAAGGACCTCCGCTTTATTCCAGGGGCCGATTTGGGCGAAGATATGCAGTTTATACTGCAGGCCTTTCTGCGGGCCAACAGGGTGGTTCAGATCCATGAGTCGCTTTATTGTTACAACAATACCAACGAGGCGTCAATCAGTAAAACTTTCAATGACGTGCGCCGGGTTCAGATAGCAACCAACCTGGCAGCGGTGGAGGAGAGCTTTGCAGCTACCGAATTTACCCGGAAATATCCCATGGCCGTTACCGATTTGAAGTTGTACTTGAAACGGCCGCTGCTCATCAGTCCCCATCGGCAGGACTATGAGCTTTGGTACAACTGGTTCCCGGAAGCCAACGACCGTGCCAGGGTACGGGCGGCCCTTCCGGCTCACACTTATTTGCTGCAAAAAATGGCGGCCGGCCGCTGCTGGGCCGGGGTGCGAATTTATTATCTGGTAATGCATCAGATTCTATACAAACTCTTATACAGATAGGCTATGAGGAAGGTTTTTGCAACAGCCGTGATGACCTTGTTCACCAGCGCCTACCTGTTTCCCATTTCGTTTACCTTTTTGCCCAATGCGGTGAATTCCAAGATAATGGTTGCCGTATTCGGTATTCTTGCCTTCGCATTTAACGGTATTCGAAACCGGGGACTGAAAATCTCGGAGCCTACGCTTTTTTCCGGGCTTCTGGCCGCCGTTTTCTCGGCCTGGTGCCTGTTCTCCGTAACGGAAGGGAACACATACGACATGACTTACGCCTCTTATTTTGTGTCATTCCTTACTTGGATGTTTGGCGCTTATGGCGTTTGTGCCGCGTTGTCTCTGGTATTCAATAAAGAGGCGGATATGGATTTAATTGTCCGTTTCCTGGCGTTGGCCTGCGTGTTCCAATGCATAATGGCCGTAGTCATAGACAATAACGCGGCCGTCAGCGGATGGGTAGACCGCTTTTTGGACGACAAACTGGATTTCTATAAGCGCGGACACCGCTTGTACGGCATCGGCGCAGCACTGGATCCCGCCGGCATCCGCTTCTCCGCAGTGCTGGTGGTGATGGCCCATGTGTTTGCCACCAGCGAAGAGGTGCATTCCAACAACCTTTATCAAACCTCCCTGCTGCTGGGTTATACCGTCATAGTTATTATCGGCGCCGTTATTTCCCGCACTACGCTGGTGGGAGCCTCCCTGGGCCTGGCGTATATGGTCATCTACTTGTTCCGTTTGCGAAAGGGCGGTTTTGCCACCATCGGAATGATTCAGTTTTTCTTCTGGTTCTTTGCCCTGCTGGCGGTCATTATAGTGGCCCTGATCTATTTCTACCGCAGTAGTGTAACGTTTCAAGGGTATGTACGCTTTGGCTTCGAGGCCTTCTTCAACTGGGTGGAAACCGGAGAGTTCCGTACCAGTTCCACTGATACGTTAAACACCATGTGGATATGGCCGGCCGACTGGAAAACCTGGCTGATAGGGAGGGGAACATTTGGTATCTATGACAACGGTACAGATATCGGTTATTGCAACTTTGTATTTTACTGCGGCCTTGTGGGAATGATTATCTTCTCCATTTATTTTCTGTACTGTCATCTGGTCTTGAACCGGAAGTTCAATAATTTCCTGGTTCCTTCGCTGTTTCTTATAGTGCTCACTTTCACCGTATGGGTAAAGGTGACCACGGACATTTTTTTCCTGGATGCCATACTTTTGTGTGCCGCTTCCGAGAAGGTAACAGAACGGAATGACCCTGTAGTTGTAGTTCCTCGAGAGCCGGTATGAAACTGATTTACTGCATGGCCGACGTGTATAACCCCGGCGGAATGGAGCGGGTGCTGCTGAACAAGCTGCGCTGGCTCTCTGCCCGTGGCGGATACGAGCTGATGCTGGTAACTACCGACCAGAATGGCCGTCCCCCCTTCTACGCTTTCCCGCCGGAGGTGCGCATGGTGGATCTGGGCATAAACTACAAGGCCGACAAGGACCGGAATCCCGTAGCAAAAATCCTCTCCTACTTCCGCAAGCGCCGTCTGCACAAAAAGGCCCTCACGGCGCTACTGATGAAGGAAAAAGCCGATATCGTAGTATCCCTCTACCCCTCCGAATCGTCATTTATCCCGTCTATCAAAGACGGCAGTAAAAAGGTGCTGGAGCTGCATTTCAACAAGTTTTTCCGCCTGCAGTATCACCGCAGCGGCCTGCTGGGCCTGGCCGACCGTTTCCGCACCCGGCAGGACGAACGCATAGTGCGCCGCTTCGATAAGTTTGTGGTACTCACCAACGAAGATGCCGGCTACTGGGGTGCCCTTCCCAACCTGGAAGTGATTCCCAACGCTGCGCTGGTTCCGCCTGTAAAGGCCACATCTGTGGCGGAAAACCGGCGGGTGATTGCTGTGGGCCGGCTGGACTACCAAAAGGGTTTTGACCGCCTGCTGGAAGCCTGGGCCCTGTTGCCTGCCGCGCTTCGGGAAACCTGGCGCCTGGATATCTTCGGCCAGGGCGAGTGGGAAGAAATGCTGAAAGAAAAGACCTGGACCCTGGGAATTGCGGCATCGGCCCGCATTAACAAGCCCACGAACAGAATCTTTGAGGAATATGCCGCCAGCAGTTTCCTGGCTATGAGTTCCCATTACGAAGGCTTTCCCATGGTGATGATTGAAGCCATGGCCTGCGGCCTTCCGGCTGTGTGTTTCAACTTCCTCTGCGGGCCGAAGGATATTATTACCCCGGGCTTAAACGGCATAATGGTTAAAGAGGGCGACATCCCGGCGCTGGCCGATGCCATGCGGGAGATTATGGAAGATCCGGTGATGCTGCAGCAAATGTCGCTGCAGGCGCTTGAAATATCCAGGACTTATTCCGAAGCGGCGGTTATGGCCCGTTGGGAAGCATTGTTCAAGGCATTGGCTGCATGACACAAAGCGGGAAACGAATAGAAGCGATAGACTTCCTGAAGGTGCTGCTAACCGTTGGCATCGTGTTCCGCCACGCCGAACTGGTGGGGATGGAAGGCCGGTCGGAGGCATTTGATCTCTTTTCCCGGGGAATGATGCTGATTACAGAAGTGTGCGTCCCGCTGTTCTTTGTGATATCCGGCTTCCTCTTTTTCCGGAACGCTCCGGATAAGGTAGGTGTCGATTTCTTTGTGGGCAAATGGAAAAAGCGTGTGTTTTCCCTGCTGATTCCCTACCTGATTGCCAATTGCGTGGCCTTTGCCTGCTATTGGGCGGCCAACCGCTTTGCTCCAGATATGATGTCCGGTTTCTTTGGTAACGACTGGCGCAATCCCATCTTCGTTTTCTGGACCGGGCCCATCAATATGTCGCTGTGGTTTATCCGCGACCTCATCATTGCCTGCATTGTGGCGCCGCTAGTCTGGTTGCTGGTACGTTATACCCGCATCTGGGGAGTACTGGCGCTTGGGGTAATCTGGTTTGCGGTAGCAGGTTCGCCCTGGTACAATCTCTGGTTCACCATCGGCGCCTGGGCGGCTGTGTGTCAGGGCGATGCCGTCACCCGGCTGCTGAGCAAAATCCGCTGCCACGTGCCGGCAGACGCCGCAGCCTGGTGCTTTTTCATCTATCTGTATCACTATATTCCGGCCATCACTTTCAAGAAGCTGTTCATAGTCCGGCTGGACCCGACTACGGCCTGGTCTCTTACCGGAACTTATTTTTCGGTGGCACTGATTACACTTTTACTGGTTTCCGGTGTCTATTATATATTCAAGAAACTTTTACCTAAACCGCTGGGCGTTTTGGTGGGGGGAAAACTATGAAGCGTAAGCTCCTGCAAATCAATCCGGTTGTACGGCTGAACACCTCGACGGGCCGTATTATGAAAGAGATTGGTGAGCTGGCCATGGAGGCCGGCTGGGAGAGCTATATCGCTTACAGCAAGGCCCGGGACGGCGTGCCGGCCCATACTTCGCAACTGGTTCCCGTAGGAGATAAGCTGGACCTGGCCATTCATGCCGTGGCTACACGCCTTTTCGATGCCCACGGTCTGGTATCTTGCCGGGCAACCCGGCAGTTGATAAAAGAGATTCGCCGGATAGATCCGGATATTGTTCATATCCACAACGTACACGGGTATTTCCTCAATTACCCCATGCTGCTCAGCTTTTTGCAGGAAAGCGGGAAGCCCGTAATCTGGACGGTGCACGACTGCTGGCTGTACACCGGCCACTGCTATTATTATTCGGCTGCCCGCTGTGACAAGTGGAAGACCGGCTGCGGCCATTGTCCCCAGAAACGGGCCTTCCCGGCCAGCTGGCTGGTAGATGGCAGTGCCCGCAACTGGCGGAAGAAGCAGGAAGCCTTTGCGCCCATGACGCGCCTCACCATAGCTCCCGTTTCCAAGTGGATCCGGCAGGAAATGAGCCAGTCCCTGCTGAAGGATAAGCCTTTCCAGGTAATACACAACGGCATAGACCTTACTGCTTTCTGTCCGGAAGCGGCCGAGGGTGAGCCTGCCTTGCATGGAACTACTATTTTGGCCGTAGCCACTTTGTGGCACGAGGAGAAGGGTTTTCCGGACCTGGTGCGCATGGCGGGCATGCTGCGTGAAGACGAGCACCTGATTATGGTAGGGCGCATGAGTGAAGAACAACTGCAGCGCCTGCCGGCCAATGTGCAGCATATTCCGCGTACGGAGAATATCGGCAAGCTGGCGGCCCTGTATGCGCAGGCTACGGCGTTTGTGAACCCCACCTGGCAGGACAACTATCCTACGGTGAATCTGGAAGCCATTGCCTGCGGGACGCCGGTTGTTACTTACCGAACCGGTGGCAGCGTGGAGGCCATAACCCCCGAAACCGGATACGTGGTAGAACAGGGAGACGTGGAGGGCATGTTGGAAAAAGTGCGGGTAATTGCCGATGCTTCCCGGGAAGCCTACCGTACCCGCTGCCGGGCCCACGCCCTGGCCCATTTCGGCAAGGCAGATTGTTACCAGCGGTATATCGACTTGTATGAAGATCTTGCAGCTAGGTAAATTCTACCCCATCCGGGGTGGTGTGGAAAAGGTGATGTGGAGTATCACGCTGGGCCTTGCCGAGCGCGGCATTCCCTGTGACATGCTCTGCGCCAAGCTGCCGAACGACGGACCCGATCCCGACCATCGGGTGATGGCCGAGGAAACCCCCGAAGGACTGGTGATCTCCTTCAGCCCCGAAAACCGGGTAATCTGTGTGCCGGCCATCACCAAGAAAGCGGCCACCATGATTTCCCCGGCCATGATACGCTGGATGCGCCGTCATGCCGCCGAATACGACATTATCCATATACACCATCCGGATCCCATGGCGGCGCTGGCACTTCGCCTGAGCGATTTTAAGGGGCGTATTGTCCTGCATTGGCACAGCGATATAGTGGCCCAGAAATTCCTGCTGAAGTTTTACAAGCCCTTGCAGGATTGGCTCATCAGGCGGGCAAAGTGGATTGTAGGTACTACGCCGGTTTATCTGCAGAACTCGCCCTATCTGGCGCAGGTGCAGGACAAGACGGTTTGCGTGCCCATCGGCATAGAACCTATTATTTATGATGAATATCAGGTTCAGGAGTTCCGTAACCTTTATCCCGGCAAAAAGATTGTTTTTGCCCTGGGGCGGCTGGTTCCTTACAAGGGTTTTGACAGCCTCATAGACGCGGCTGCCATCCTGCCCGACAATTATGTGGTGCTCATTGGTGGTGTGGGGCCTTTGCATAATACCCTGCAGGAACAGATCCGGAAGCAGAAACTGGAGAAGAAAGTGCGTCTGCTGGGCTATATCCGGAACGAAGACATTGCAGAAATGTTTGGAGCCTGCAGCGTTTTTGTGATGAGCTCCAAGATGAAGTCGGAAGCCTTTGGCATCGTTCAGATTGAAGCCATGTCCTGTGCCCGGCCGGTGGTGGCCACCACCATTCCGGGCTCCGGTGTTTCCTGGGTGAACGAAAACGGTTTCTCCGGGCTCAATGTTCCGCCCATGGATGCGCATGCCCTGGCCATGGCTATCCAGAAGATCTGTTCCAACCCGGACACTTATCAAAGATTCTCAGATGGAGCGCTGGAGCGTTTCGCTACGTGCTTCACATCCGCAATTATGATAGATAGAACCATTCAACTTTATGCAGAAGAAGATTATTATTAGATGGGCTTTGCTGGCAATGGCCGTATTGCCGATAGCCTGCGCCACTCCGGCGCGTACCCATTATTTGCGCGATTTGAATTATGAGGAGGTCTTGAATGCCAGGCCGGCTCCCGAACTGAAACTGAAGCCCGGGGACGAGGTGGCCATCCAGGTGTTCAGCGTGGATCCGGACCTGGCGGCGCCGTTCAATGCCGGAGCCGGACTCTCGGCGGGCGGTGCCCTGGAGGCCTCCCTTTCTTCCGATTATCTGGTGGATGCCCGGGGCAATATCGACTTCCCGGTTTTGGGAGAGATTCCGGTGGAAGGAAAAACCTTGACTGAGGTGAAAAAGGAAATTGCGGGTGAGATCAGCCGGAAGGGTTATATCCTGGAGCCGGTTGTGAAGGTGGAATTGAATAATTTTACCGTTACCGTTCTGGGTAATACCGGACAGAGTGTCATGGATGTGGAAGGGAACAGTATCAACATCCTGCAGCTGATTGCCAAAGCCGGCGGTATTGCCGGAGAAACGGCAGACCTCCGGGATGTAATGGTAGTAAGGACCGAAAACGGCCAGCGGAAAGCCTACTCCATCAACCTCCAGAAGAAGGAGCTATTCGATTCGCCGGTGTTTTATCTCCAGCAGAACGATGTGGTTTATGTGAAGCCGCGCGGGTCGCGCCTGTCCAGCGACGGAGATGTGTTCCTGAAGTGGTTCTCCCCTGCTGCAAGCGCCCTGTCCACAGTGGCTTATATATTGTTATGGTTATCCCGTTAATAGTATGAAACACGCACCTACAAAAGTTACCCGTAACGAGCAGGTTAACCTGATAGATATAGTTCTGTACCTGCTGAGCAACTGGATGTGGTTTGTCCTGTGCATCCTCATTTGCCTGGCGGTGGCTTATTACCGATATTCTAAAACCACCTTCCAATACAGGAGTTCCATTACGGCCATTCTAAAGAGCCCCGGTTCCGATGCCCGTACGGTGAGACTGGACAACTACGAGTCCATGATCAACACCACCACCATGACCAACGAAGAACTGGTACTCCGTTCGGTGTCCCTGATGTCGGAAGTGGTAAAAGAACTGGATGCCGACGTTAATTACTACGAGGTTATCAAGCTCCGTTCCGTGGAATGGTACAAGGCCCTGTCGCCGGTTCAGGTCAGTTTTTCCAGGGAAAAGGACGATCCGGGACTATTCAATGTGAATATTGTTCCGATAGATGATAACAGGATTCAGCTTTCTTCCGGAGATAAAAACCGCATTGTTACCCTGGGAGACACGGTAGCGCTGGGCTCGGGGAAGGCGGTATTTACGCCCACGGACCGGTACAACCAGTACATCGGCCACGAGATCCAGATTCAACGTGTTCCGTTAAACGCGGCCGCGAACCGTTTCCTGGGTGGACTGGGCATAACCTACACCAAGAATATCATTACGCTCACCATGGACGATATCAACGCCCAGCGGGCTGCCGATATTCTGAATACGCTGGTAGTAAAATACAACGAAGACGCCGTGATGGAAAAGAATCGCATCGCGGTGAATACGGCCGAATTCATCCAGGAGCGTATCCGCATCATTGAGAAGGAACTCAGCGGCGTAGAGAGTGACATTATAAACTTTAAAACCAGTAACCAGCTGATGGATGTGTCGGAGGCGTCTTCCCGCTATCTTACGCAAACGCGTGAATATCAGGCTGGTATGGTAGATCTGGACACCCGGATTGCCCTGGCCGGATACCTGAAGGGATATGTAAAGGAAGCCTCCGACCAGTATATCATGATTCCGGCCAATACCGGGTTGGGTGATCCCAATATCGATGATGTAATTGCCCAGTACAACGATCTGGTTCTCCGTCGGGAAAAACTGATTCAGGCCAGCAGCCTGGGCAGTCCTGCGGTAAAGCAGGCGGAAGCGCAACTCAATACGCTTAGCCACAATGTTATAGGGCTTGTGGACAACCTCCTCACCAGTCTGAATATCTCCAAGAAGGATCTGCAGCAGCGGGAAAAGGAGGCCTCCGACCAGTTTGCGGCCATGCCCGTGAAAGAGCAGCAGTGGCTGGAGATCCAGCGCCAGCAGGCCATCAAGGAGAGCCTGTACACCTTCCTGCTGAACAAGCGGGAAGAGAACATCCTCACCCAGTCCATGGCCGACGACAACATCCGCGTGGTGGATATTGCCTATGCAAACTATACGCCTTATTATCCCAATCGCATGCGTATGATTTTCCTGGCCATCCTCATCGGCATCCTGATTCCGGCCGTGGTGCTTATTGCCCGCCTGTTCCTGGATACCAAGATCCGGACGCGGAAGGAAATCGAGGAAAACGTGGATGTTCCGTTCCTGGCCGAAATCCCCATGGACCGCAAGTCCCGCCAGTTGTTCTTCAATTACTCCAACAGCCATCATGACGGAGAACGGCCTTCGCCGTTTGTGTACGACGCCACGTCCCGGAGCATCTTCACCGAGGCCATGCGCATGCTGTGCACCAGCCTGGCCTTCCTGGATCCCGACAGCCGTCCGCCCATGGTAGTTACCATGACCTCCTACGCACCTTCTTCCGGTAAAACGTTCATTACCGCCAACATGGCCGCCTGTCTGGCCGATTCCAAGAAAAAAGTGGTGGTGGTGGACGCCGACCTGCGGAAGCGTTCCTTCTCAGAAATCCTGAAGCTGAAGCACAAGACCAAGGGCCTTTCCAATTTCCTGCATGACCCCGATATTACCCTGGACGACGTGCTGCACAAAGACGTAAAGCCGGGCATCGACTTTGTCCCCGCCGGAACGCCTCCGCCCAACCCGGGCGAACTGCTGGGCCGTGACCGTTTTGACGAACTCATCAAACAACTGCGGGAACGTTACGAGTATATCCTTCTGGACAGCGTTCCGGTGCAGATGCTGGCCGATCCCATTATCATGAACCGTTGCGTGGATGCCAATATCTTCATCCTCCGCAGCGGCCAGCTGGACCGCCGCCTGCTCCCGCATATTGACGAGCTCAACGAGCGCCACCACCTGCGCAACATGGCTATCGTCTTTACGGGTTCCCAGATCCGTCGGCGTACCGGTTACGGTTATGGCAGCTATGGCTACGGCTATGGTTATGCCTACGGCTACGGCTATGGCTACGGTTACGGTTATGGAGAAGAGGAACAAACGGGCAAGAAAAAGAAAAACCCCCTGTTTAAATGGCTCAAGAAAAAGAAATAAATGACCATAGCAGTAGATTTTGACGGGACCATTGTAGAGCACGAATATCCCGAGATCGGCAAGGAACTCCCATTTGCCATAGAAACCTTGAAACTGCTCCAGAAGGAAGGGCATCAGATTATTCTGTTCACCTCCCGAGAGGGGAAGCTGTTGGACGATGCGGTGGAGTTCTGTCGCCAGAAGGGGTTGGAATTCTATGCCGTGAACTGCAACCAGCCGGAGGACGCCCTGTTTCCCCGCCACTCCACCAAGGTGATAGCCGATGTTTACATTGACGACCACAACTTGGGCGGCATTCCTGAATGGGGCGATATTTACGCCATGCTCAGCGGGCATCGTCACCACCGTCACCGCACGCATTCCCGCCGGCGCAGATTCCGCTGGCCCTGGCAGAAATAATTGTCCATAGAAATACGCAAAATGCGCATTATAGTTAAAGGTGAATTGTTTATATTTGTAACTAATCCAGTTCTGTTATGAAACTTGACGGAAGGCGCGAAAGCACCAATGTAGAAGACCGCCGCGGCATGAGTGGCGGAAAAGCTGCCGGCCTGGGTATCGGCGGAATTGCCATTGTAGCCATCATTACCCTTTTGATGGGCGGTAATCTGGGAGATGTGCTCCAGACCGTCCAGAGTGCCGGCGGGCTGGGCTTCAACACGGAAAGTTCCTATGAGCCTACGGCCGAAAACGAGGAGCTGGCCACTTTCTCCAAGCAGGTCCTGGCCCTCACCGAGGACGTATGGAGCGCCTACTTCCGTCAGAATGGTCTTGGTACGTACCGCAATCCCACGCTGGTGCTGTATTCCGGCGCCACGGCAACGGCCTGCGGAACCGGCCAGGCGGCCATGGGTCCGTTCTATTGCTCCGGAGACGAGAAGCTGTACATCGACCTTAGCTTCTTTGCTACCATGAAGCAGCAGCTGGGGGCCGATGGCGACTTTGCCTATGCCTATGTGATAGCCCATGAGGTGGGCCATCACGTGCAGAATCTGCTGGGTACCCTGGGCGAGGCGCATCAGCAGATGGCCCGGATGAGCAAAACCGACAGCAACCGGATGAGCGTGCGCATCGAACTGCAGGCCGACTGCTATGCGGGCGTCTGGGCTCATTACATCGACGAGGTGCTGGACGATGACGACCTGATGGAGGCCATCAAGTGCGCCCAGGTAATCGGCGACGACTACCTGCAGAAGAAGGCCCAGGGCTATGCCGTGGAGGAATCCTTTACGCATGGAACGGCCGCCCAGCGTATGCGCTGGCTCAAGAAGGGCATGACCACCGGCGACCATCGGCAGGGAAATACCTTCGCATTAAGCGACAGTCAATTATAAACATGAAACACTTCACCTTACCTTACGAAGGCGGGCTCATTGCCAAGGATCTTCCCGACGGCATCCTGCACACCTACGAGAAAATCTGGACCAAAGTCTATCCGGAATCCCGGCCGGCGTCTTATGCCATTGCCGATTATATTGTAGAAGCCATTAAGGGCTGCTCCGGGCGTCTTTTCCGCCTGGGCCTCACCACCGGCTCTACTCCCACATCCCTTTACAACGAGCTGGCGCGCCGCTACAAGGCCGGTGCGGTGAGCTTCCGGAATGTGGAAATCGTTTCCATCGACGAGTATTACCCTTCGTCCCGTGACGAGGCGCAGAGCCGCAACCACCGGCTGCACGAGGCCCTGCTGGACAAGGTGGACGTGCTCAAGGAGAACGTGCACATTCCCGACGGAACTGTTCCGCCGGAGGAGCTCAGTTCCTATTGCGCACAATTCGACGCCCTGGCCCGTGAGCTGGACCTGCTGGTAATCGGCGTGGGCGAACAGGGACAGGTGGGCTTCAACGAAGCCGGCTCCAACGAGAAAACGCGTACCCGTGCCGTGCGGCTTTCTTACGCTTCCCGCAAGCGCCAGGCCCAGAACTTCGGCGGCGACATGGCCGTAACGCCCGACAAAGCCATTACCGTGGGTATCGGCACCATGCTGTCGGCCAAAAAGATTATCCTGATGGCCTGGGGCGAGGACAAGGCTGCGGCGGTGAAAGCCATTGCCGAGGGTAACGTGGATCCGGCCTGGCCGGCGAGCTACCTGCAGGCGCACGACCATATCTCTTTCTACGTGGACGAGGCGGCCTCCAGCCTGCTCACCCGCAGCCAGGCGCCCTGGCTGGTGGGTCCCTGCGACTGGACGCCCAAGTTTGTGCGCAAAGCCGTGGTATGGCTGTGCCAGACGGTGGGAAAACCCATCCTGAAGCTCACGGAAAAGGATTATCTGGAAAACAACCTGGGCGAACTGCTGGAAAAGGTGGGCTCATTCGACAAAATCAATATCGACGTTTTCAACGACCTCCAGCACACCATCACCGGCTGGCCGGGCG